>CAZRRI010000001.1:0-96014 GCA_964602565.1 uncultured Rhodocyclaceae bacterium
TCAAGCCGCTGATCGACGCGCGCACCAAGGCGATCTTCTGCGAGTCGATCGGCAATCCGCTCGGCAACGTGGTGGACCTCCAGGCGCTGGCCGACATCGCGCACGCCGCGGGCGTGCCGCTGATCGTCGACAACACCGTGCCGACGCCCTACCTGTGCCGGCCGTTCGAGCACGGCGCCGACATCGTCGTCCACGCGCTGACCAAGTACCTCGGCGGCCACGGCAACAGCATCGGCGGCGCCATCGTCGATTCCGGCAAGTTCCCGTGGGCCGAGCACAAGGAACGCTTCAAGCGCCTGAACACGCCCGACGTTTCCTACCACGGCGTCGTCTACACCGAAGCGCTCGGCCCGGCCGCCTTCATCGGCCGCGCCCGCGTCGTGCCCCTGCGCAACATGGGCGCGGCGATCTCGCCCTTCAACAGCTTCCTGATCCTGCAAGGCATCGAGACGCTGCCGGTGCGCATGGACCGCATCTGCGACAACGCCCTGGCCGTCGCCCAATACCTCAAGACGCACCCGAAGGTCAGCTGGGTCAAGTACGCCGGCCTCGCCGACCATCCGGAGAACGGCCTGACCCGCAAGTACATGGGCGGCCGCGCCTCGGGCATCCTGTCGTTCGGCGTCAAGGGCGCGGGGAGCGGCATGGAAGCCGGCGCGCGCTTCCAGGACGCGCTCAAGCTGATCACGCGGCTGGTGAACATCGGCGACGCCAAGTCGCTGGCCTGCCACCCGGCCAGCACCACGCACCGCCAGCTCTCGCCCGAGGAACTGGCCAAGGCCGGCGTCAGCGTCGACATGGTGCTGCTGTCGATCGGCCTGGAGCACATCGACGACATCCGGGCCGACCTCGACCAGGCGCTGGCGGCCGTCTAGTCGCCCTTCATGCGCCGGTAGGCTTCCTGGACCTCCCGGCGCAGTTTCGCCAGCTCGGCCTTCGGCTGGCCGGCCTTCTCCGCCTCGTCGAGCCGGCGCATCAGTTCCGTCAGATCGGCGAGGCGGGATTCCTCGTAGTTCCACTCCATGCGCGCCGGCGTGGTCGTCACCACCTCGGCCCGCTCGCCGCCGCCCGAGCGGCTGGCGGTGATCATCAGCGTCCTGCCACGGCTGACTTTCGGATCGGGGGGGCCGAGCCTGTCGAAGGGCCGCGCTTCCTTCCTGAACTTGTCGATGGCCTCCATCAGCGCCAGGCGCGCCGCCTCCGTCGGCTGGCCCGCCGCCTCCGCCTCGCGCAGCTTCTTGAGCAGGCGCGAGATCTCGGACGGCGCCGGAACCGACTTGCGCTGCGGCCGATATCGTTCCGGCGGCGCCTTGACCGCCTCGGCGAATTCCTCGGGCGGCGACACCAGGCTGGCAATGCGCAGGTTGCCGTTGCGCATGGCCCAGGAAAACGCCGTGTCGCCACGGTCGTTCTTCAGCCGCGCGTCGGCGCCCGCCTCGACCAGCGCCCGGACCAGCGGCTCGCGGCCTTCCCGCGCCGCCATCATCAGGACGGTGGCATCGTTGGGCGCCCGCGCGTCGATGTCGGCGCCGCGCGCCATCAACAGCCTGGCGATGTCCTCGTGGCCGGCGAACACCGCGTAGTGCAGCGCGCTCCATGCCTTGCCGGCCCGGCTGACGCTGGCCCCGCGGTCGAGCAGCCAGCGCACGGCCTCGGTCCGGCCGCGCCAGGCCGCCAGTTGCAGCGCCTGCTCGCCGTGCCGGTTGACATGGTGGATGTCGGCGCCGCGCGACAGGAACAACTCCATCATGGCGATGTTGCCTTCCCAGGCGCCGATCATCAGGCCGGTGCCGATGCGATCCGCCTCGGTGTCCGGGGGCAGGCCTTCGTCCAGCCAGCCGCGCGCGACCTCGAGCTTGCCCAGTTCGACCGCCACGCCGAAGGCGACCGGATCGGGCAAGGCGGCCCGCGCCGCGCCGGCGCCGGGACCGACGGCAAGACCAACGACAAGGCCGACGACAACAGCCAGCAATATCAGCGGCTTCCTCACGTCACGACGCTCTGTTGCAGAATGGGCGCCTATTATGCCGTCACGCCGCCTGCTGCTCGCCTATGTCGCCTCGATTTCGCTGCACGCGGCGCTGCTCGGCGGCGTGCCCTTCGTCGCCGCGCCGGCGGACACCACGCCCGCCATGATCGAGGCGACGCTGCGCCCGCCGCCGCCGGCCGAACCGCTGTTGAAGGACACGCTGGCCGAGGAAGCCACGCCCGCCAGGGCCGCGGCATCGGCGCCCGCGCGCGGCGGCATGTCCCGAAAGTCAGTCGCGGCGGCACGCCGCCAACTGGCCGAACACGTCTATTACCCGCCGGAAGCGATCCGCCTGGGCCTGGAAGGCGAAGTGAGATTGCTGCTGACGCTGGCGGCGGACGGCACGATCACCGACGCCAGCATCGCCGCCAGCAGCGGCCATGATCTGCTCGACCAGGCGGCGCTGCGCGCGGCGCGCGCGCTGGCGCGCCTGGCCGGCGCCGACCGGCGCGAACTGCTGCTGCCGGTGGTGTTCAGCCTGCGTCCGTAAACGACGACGCTGGACACGGCGATTATGAACAGGGGATAATCGGCGACTACCCGCCCCCCCGCCCCCCCCGACGGAAGCCCATGAAGAAAAAAAGCCCCATGCAGCACGCCCCGCCCCCGCCCGAGCCGGCCATCGCCCTCGGCGGCATCGCCGCGCGCGACCAGGCCACGCTGCTGCTGCGGGTGTTCCAGCAGACCGGCGAGGCGGTGATGATCACCGACCGCGACAACCGCATCATCGCCGTCAATGCCGCCTTCACGAAAATGACCGGCCACGCCGAGGAAGACGTCCTCGGCATGACCCCGCGCCTGCTGGCCTCGGGGCAGACGTCGATCGACCAATACGCGCTGATGCGGCGCGCGCTGCGCGAGCACGGCGTCTGGCGCGGCGAGTTCTGGAACGCCCGCCCCGACGGCACCTCCTATCCGACACAGGCGACCATCACCACGCTGTGCGACGAGAAGGGCGACATCACCCACCACGTCACCACCTACATGGACCCCGCGTCCGAGCGGGCCACGGCGGAACGGCTGACCTACATGGCCCATCACGATTCGCTGACCGGTCTGCTCAACCGCCACGCCCTCCAGGTGCAACTGGAACGGCTGCTGGTCGGCGCGCGCCGCGACGACGAAATGGTCGCCATCCTGCTGATCGACCTCGACCGCTTCAAGGACATCAACGACACCCTCGGCCATCATGTCGGCGATCTCCTGCTGGTGGAAATGGCCAAGCGCCTGAGCGACGGCATCCGCGCCAGCGATGTCGCGGCGCGGCTCGGCGGCGACGAGTTCCTGGTCGTGCTGCCCAACGTCGGCGACGCCATGGCGGTCACCGGCATCGCCAGCAAATTCCGGCGCGCCCTGGCCGAGATCTACCGCATCGGCGAATATTCGCTCTATTCGACGCCCAGCATCGGCATCAGCCTGTTTCCCGCCGACGGCGACACCGCCGAACTGCTGATCCGCAACGCCGACGCGGCCATGTACCACGCCAAGGCCGCCGGCCGCGACAACTTCCGCTTCTTCGCGCCGAGCATGAACGCCGCGGCCATGGAGCGCCTCAAGATCGAGACCGCCCTGCGCCAGGCGCTGGAGAGCATGAGCCTGACCGGCGCGCAGTTCCGCCTCGAATTCCAGCCGCAGCTCAACCTGCGCGACAAGCGCATCGTCGGCCTGGAAGCCCTGGTGCGCTGGACCCATCCGAGCTGGGGGCCGGTGCCGCCGGTCCGCTTCATCCCGGTGGCGGAGGAAACCGGGCTGATCCAGCCGCTCGGCGACTGGGTGTTCTGGGAGGCCTGCCGGCAGTTGCGCACCTTCAAGGAACAAGGCATCCGCGATGTCCGGGTGGCGATCAACCTGTCCGCGAAACAGTTGCGCGAGGAAGCCCTGCCCTCGATCGTGCGCGGCGCTCTGGCCTGTTACGAGCTGGCGCCCGACGAGATCGAACTGGAGATCACCGAGAGCACGGCCATGCTCAATCCGGAAGCCACCATCTCCATCCTGCGCCGCCTCAGCGACATCGGCATCGTGCTCGCCGTCGATGATTTCGGCACCGGCTATTCCTCGCTGGCCTACCTCAAGCAGTTGCCGATCCATCGGCTCAAGCTCGACCGCTGTTTCATCCGCGACGTGCTCGAGGACGAGAAAGGTTCCGCCATCTGTTCCGCCACCATCGTGCTCGGTCACAAGCTCGGCCTCGACCTGGTGGCCGAGGGCGTCGAAACGCGCGAACAGTTCGAGCACATGAAGGCGCTCGGCTGCGACACCATCCAGGGCTACCACTATTGCCGGCCGCTGCCGCCGGAGAAGCTGATCCCCTTCCTGCTGGCGCGGCAAGCCGGGGAGCACGACTGACCGGCGACCGGGAGGCGGCGCGCCGGCTGGTACACTCCGGCGCCATGCCGACGACCGCCACGATCCCCCTGCAAGGCCCGCTGCTGCGCGGATCGCGACGCCCCCGGGTGGCGCTGGTCGGCCGCCGCCGCACCGGCAAGAGCAGCATCTTCCAGGCGGCATCGAGTCCCGCGGTCCAGCACGAGCGCCTCGCCGGCATCGGCGGCGCCTACCAGGAGTGCCTGGTCGATGTCGGTCTCGACCAGATCTCGCTGGTCGACCTGCCCGGCATCGAATCGCTCCACCATCTGCGCGAGCACGACCGGGTCGTGCTCATGTACCTGCTGTGGGGCGACCGCTGGCCGGCCATCGCCCGCCATGAATCCGCGCAACCTTCGGTCGCCTTCCCCGCGCCCGACGTGCTGATCCAGGTGGCCGACGCCACCATGCTCGAACGCGACCTGGAACTCGCCATGGAGCTTTCCCTGCTGGGCCGGCCGATGGTGATCGCCCTCAACCGCATGGACGAGGCGCGCGCGAAAGGCATTTTCATCAACATTCGCGCCCTGGGCGAAAAGCTCGGCGTGCCCGTGGTGCCGACGGTGGCCCACATGGGCAAGGGTATCCGGCCGCTGTTCGACGCCGCCGTCCAGGCGGTCCGCCAGCGGACCTGCCCGCTGCCGCAGCCGTCCAGCCCGCATCTGGTGGACAGCCTGCGGCCGCTGAACGAACTGGTCGTCCGCCCCGAGATCGCCGAGGCCTTCCAGGTTCCCGCCCCGCTGCTGCTTTGCCAGCTGGCCGAGAACGACGACTACTTCCTGCACGAACTGGGCAGCCATTTCCCCGACCTGCTGCCGGCCGTGACCGCCGCGCGGGCGACGGCGGAAAAGCGCCTGCCGCGCCCCTTGTCGGACGAACTGCACGCCGACCGCCATCATCGCGCCGCGCTGCTGCTCGAAAGCGTCAGCAGCCCGACCGGGCCAAGCGAGGCCGGCTGGAAACGCTGGCTCGACGACCTGTTCCTGCATCCACGCTGGGGCCTGCTCGGCAGCCTGGCGGTGTTCGCCCTGGTGCTGTTCTTCACCTTCGAGGTCAGCGCCTTCCTCGACGCGCTGACCTCGGCCCGCCTGGTCGAGTGGAGTCAGTCGTGGCAGCCCGCCTCGACCGCCGGCATCGTCGCCCACGCGGTGGTCGACGGCCTGATCGGCCTGGTCGGCATAGTCGTGCCCTACATGATCCCGCTGGTCATCCTGCTGGTCGCGCTCGAACAGGCCGGCATCATGCATCGGGTGGCCTTCGTGGTCGACCGGGGCTTCCACCACATCGGCCTGCACGGCGGGATCGCCGTCCCCTTCCTCATCGGCCTCGGCTGCAACGTCCCCGCCATCTCCGCCGCCGCCGCGACCGCCGGCGGCCGCGACCGGGTGACCGCCGCGCTGCTCATCACCTTCGTGCCCTGCTCCGCCCGCTCCGCGATCATCCTCGCGCTGGGCGGCAAGTACCTCGGCGGCTTCGGCGTCTTCGCCATATTCATGCTGACGCTGGCGGTCATCGCCGTCATCGGCAAGATTCTGGCCAGCCGCCATTCCGAGGCGGCCCCCGGCATGATCCAGGAAATCCCCCCCTATGCGATCCCTGGCTGGCGGGCGATCTGGCGCGACACCTGGGCGCGCACCAGCGACATCGTCACCATCGTCACGCCGCTGCTGGTGGCCGGCAGCGTCGTGCTGGCCCTGCTCCAGCACTGGGGCACGGACGCCTCGATCAACGCCATCCTCGCGCCCGTCACCCACTGGTGGCTCGGCCTGCCCGTCGTGCTCGGCGTGCCCATCCTGTTCGGCGTGCTGCGCAAGGAACTGTCCCTGCTGATGATCTACCAGGCGCTGGGCAGCCAGGAGATCGGCCCCCTGCTCGATTGGGTGCAGATCCTCACCTTCCTGGTCTTCCTGACTTTCTACGTTCCCTGCATCTCCACCTTCGCCGTCATGCTGCGCGCGCTCGGCCGGCGCGAGGCCTTGTTCTCGGTGGCGCTTTCCGTCGGCGTCGCCCTGATCATGGCCGGCCTCGTCCGCTTGCCGCTGTCGATCATCGAAATGTTCCGCTGAAGCGCTCCTGCTGACCGGGCCGCTCCCGGTTTCCGCCCGGCATGGCCTTCGGGTATATTGGAAGCCGACTTCATGAATTAACGGAAAAAACACCCGTGGGCAAGAAAAAAAGCGCTGATCAGCTATCGCTGGAATCAAGTTTATTTTCGATTCCGGATTCAGTTAATCCACCAACACAACCCAAGCAGCCGAAGCACTCCCGGGCCAGGAAGGCCGCCGGCGCCATTCCCGAATCGCAGCAGCCCTTCCTGCCCGGCTTGTCCCGGCGCGGCCGCCCGCGTTCGCCGAATCCGGTCCCACCCACGGTCCGGGCCAGCGAGAGCCGGCGGCGGCGGGCGGAAGCCGGCGCCAGGCGCGTCGAGCTGGTGCTCGACCGTAGCATCGCCGAGCAGCTCGATACCCTGGTCGAGCACTTCAAGGTATCGCGCGTGGAAGTCCTGGGGCGCCTGATCACGCAGGCCGCCCGGCGGATCGCCGCGCGATCGGCCACCGAAGGCGGCAGGGACGCCTGACACGATGGCGCCCCCGGCAATACCCGCATCGCCATCGAAGGCCCCGGCCGCAAGTTCCGGCATGTTCCCGTTTGCCGTCCCGGCTCGGCGGGCGCGCGGGAAGACGCCCGCGCCACCAGCTCATCGGCATGCGAAGCCCCGCGCAGGAAGCTGAAACTGGTGCAGCAGTGGAGCTCGGCGTAATCGGGCAGCATGACATACCGGGCGGGGATATCAGAGCGCCACACGATCCAGCGGACTCACCACCCCACGCCCGCCGCGCGGTCGAGCACCTTGTCTCGACCGGATGCCGCTTGCCATAATGCCGAATAAATTGTTTAATCCAATCCAGATATGATGACCAGTTCTACGAGTTGTAGTACTTGAGGCGAATTTTCCAGCGCACCTGATCGGGCAGCTGGGAGGAAGAAAGTGAAATCGGCGTATCCATCATCAGGTTCCCCTGAATTTCGACAACCCACTGACGGAAAAAAGCATAGCATGGATAGCTGTATTTTTATACAGCAATCCATCGAATAGTTTTCAGATGTTTAGACAGGCTACTGTTAGGCCTTGCATTTAGCATATGGACGCGACCAAAGACTACTACGCGATTCTCGGGGTACTACCAACCGCGGAAGATGTCGTCATCCGCGCAGCGTACAAGGCGCTCGCACAGCGTATCACCCAGATCGATTGATGGTTCACCGCAGGAAGCACACAGGCTAATGGCCGAGATCAACGAGGCATATTCGGTACTCACTAATTCCGCCAGCCGGAAGGAATACGATCATCTTCGCGGTTCAAATATGCAGGCTGGCGATTCGTACTTCAACGGCGATGCCGAAGATGCTCCACCGCACTACGACCCTCTTGAGCGCGACTGGTCGGTCGCAACAAAGTACTACCCTGACCTCCATGACTTGGAATCCCATCTTTCAAAAATATCGTGGCGCCTCGCGTATTCCTTTCGAGCATATATGCTTAAGGAAAAGCAATTTGAGCATCGCGGTCGCGTTGCCGCCGCAATGGAAGCGAAGTTCCTCGAACTGTATTTCGGAACTAATCTACCCCTCGTTGCGTTCGCCCGTGAGCTAATTGACCGCGGTCACAAACGCGCCGCCAAGGCGCTGAATGAGGCCGTTCGCATCCTCGGGAGCAACATAGACCCAGAGCGGATAATTGCGGAAATCAGGCGAGAGTTTCCACCGCCTCCACTTACGGATGCAGAGCTTATGCGCAGGCTTGGTATTACGTTCGACGCGAGCGCTATCACTACCGCGAGTATCGATATGACAAACTAGCTGATGCAATTAACTATGCGAGGCTTCAGCAATCGAGAAGCACGGCCTAACCCTGCGTCGAGCGGACCTGCACGAATGGCCGCACAGGCCGGTGAATTCGAACGTTAGACTAAAAAACGTATGACTCATATCCATACTCACTACGATAACCTCAAGGTGACGCGTAATGCCCCACCAGAAGTCATTCGCGCAGCATATAGAACGCTTTCACAGAAATTTCACCCGGATCGAAATCCTGATAACACCGAAGCCGCGAAAATTATGGCGATCATCAACACCTCATATGAGGTGTTGTCCGATCCCAATAAACGTCAAAAACACGACTTATGGATTGCCCAACAAGAGCGACTATCGGCGCAACCGCCGAAGCCGAATAGTCCGCCGCGGCCAACACAACGACAAACATCCCCCTCGCCACCCGAACCAAAGGAGACTTCTGGTGGTGTATTCGCCCACATTTTCAGAAACTGGTTTGTTTATGGAATCGCGGCTTTCTTCATTTGGTTTTGGACGACTGACAAGCCAAGAACACCTCCGCCGGGACCGAAGCCATATCAAGCCAGTCCGGCACCACCAGTGCGACCGCAATATGTGCGGCCAAACGCTGCACCAAACGGGCAGCCTTGGCCTGTTTCTGCTGGCTATGTTCAGGGCTATCAGAAACTCCATACCGATGGTCTGTCTTCTGTTACGGTAGATAATAGCCGAAACGACTCCGATGTTTTTGTCAAACTGGTATTTCTGGATGGGGCTCAAGCCTACCCCATCCGACAGTTTTTCATTCCAGCATTTGGAAGCTTCACCTTAAATAAAGTGACAGCAGGAAGCTACGACATTCGCTATCGCGATCTAGGCAATGGAGGTCTGTCACGTTCAGAAGCATTTAGTCTTGAGGAAATATCGATGTACGACAGTATTCAGTTCAGCAATCTCACTATGACGTTATACAAAGTTCAGCATGGCAACATGCAAACCTATGGCCTCTCTGAAACAGAGTTTTGAGCCTAACTGCGCCCCAATGGACGCCGCGCGATAAAGCTGCGTAGCGCCGGTGACTTCTACGTTGGACATAACCCGCGGAGGATACATGGGACTGTTTTCTTGGATATTTCCAAATCTTGATGTGAGCAACGCTACCAACAATGCTCTTCTCGTAGAGCTTATGCTACCGAGGCTTACTGAAACGGAAGAAGAGAAATGTAGTTTGGCGCATAGCGTTGCCGATATTTACAGAGCGGGTGGATTTCGTAGTTACAGTGATATGCAGGCGCTTGGACAACTGGATAAACAACGACGCATTGTGCAATTGAATTTTATTGCTCTTGCCTTAGATGCTAATCAGATACCACCCTTCATTTCAGGCCAAATGTGGATCCCGATAAAAAACCCATTCCGTTTAGGCAATATCCCACAATCCAAGATTGATTCATGGGTTGAAGCCTCGGTACATTTCCTTACCAAATCGCATCCGGAGTTAATAAGTCCTGAAGCTAAGCGCGTTGGAATATCTTTATCGATTAAAAATACACCGTTGTGTTTCACTGAGTGGGTTAATACTCCAACCGCAAGAATAATGAGCCTTGCAAATGGTTGGGTGTCGATAGATGACTAAATGCCCAACCCGACAGTCGAGAGGGACGCTTCGCCTATCGGCGGTACCCCCTTCACTTCATTAGGTTTCCGAGTACGCCACCCGAAGGCCAAGGTGCTCATGGAAAGGGTTGAAGTCCTTGTCGCTATGCAAGAGCGTGAGGCCATCTTCGATGCATCGCGTTGCAATAATCGTATCGATCGTCTTGCGCACCGTAATTCCCCGGGCACGTAGCATCCGGAAATTCTTGGCGACCTTGACCGCAATATCGTGCCCACAGAGATCGATTTGGGTGAAGGCATCGAGCGTTCTTTTCACGGCATTGAACTCGCGGCCGCCTTGCACACCCTGGAGGACTTCGGCCACGATCAGGTCGCCCACCGCAAGCGGAGTTCGGCCGAACATTCCATCCAGCAGTTCAACCTGGGGTGTCGCTGCACCACGGAAGTAGTCGATCCAAACGCTCGAATCGACCAGGGTCACCTGTCTGCCCTCATCTGGTCGAGGTCACCTTCCCATTTGATCTTGCCCCGCAACTGCCTGGCCTGTTCCTGCTTTCGCAAGTCCACCAAGGTCTTGAGCCCCCGTTCAACAACCTCGCGCTTGGTCTTCGCGCCGGTGGCCCGAAGGGCTTCCTTCATGAGCTTGTCGTCGATCACAATGTTGGTTCGCATGATGCTGGCTCCCGATCGGTACGCTACACATTATACTCCTAATGGATACACACGGAATCATCGTCGAGCATCGCCACGCCTGGGATCATGCGCATGCAGCAATGGATTTTTCTTTCCGTCGCAATCCGTCAGCGAAGTCATCGCAACTCCCGCCCTGAAGGCGTCGGAGGGGTTCTCCCGCCATCCTCGAAGATGGCGCTTAAGCGGTTCGCCGGAGCAAACGCCCCGTGATCTCCGACAATTGATCCCCGACGATTCAAGCCGACGCCGCCGCCAGGCGCGGCTTGATTCAAATATCATGCCCCGGCCGAATCGACTCCCCGCAAGGAAATTTCCACAATGGACATCCCGCGCATCTATAACATCACCGAGAGCGCCCACCGCATCCACAACCCGATCACGCCCGAAAAGCTCGCCACGCTCGGCGCGGCGCTGCGCATGGAACCGGGGGCGCGGGTACTCGACCTCGGCAGCGGTTCGGGGGAGATGCTGTGCACCTGGGCGCGCGATCACGGCATCGTCGGCACCGGCATCGATATGAGCCCGCTGTTCACCGGGCAGGCGAAACGCCGCGCCGTGGAACTCGGGGTAAGCGACCGGGTCGGGTTCATCCACGGCGACGCCACCGGCCATGTCTCGGACGAGAAGGTCGACGTGGCGGCCTGTATCGGCGCCACCTGGATCGGCGGGGGCGTCGCCGGCACCATCGCGCTGCTGGCGCAAAGCCTGCGCGCCGGCGGGATCATCCTCGTCGGCGAGCCCTACTGGCGGCGGTTGCCGCCGACGAAAGACGTGGCCCGAAAATGCGAGGCCAACGTCATCGCCGACTTTCTCGTGCTTCCGGAACTTCTCGCCTCCTTCGCCCGGCTCGGCTACGACGTCGTCGAAATGGTGCTGGCCGACCAGGACGGCTGGGACAGGTACGAGGCGGCCAAATGGCTCACCATGCGCCGCTGGCTCGAAGCCAATCCCGATGACGAGATGGCGCAGGAGGTTCGGGCCAGGCTGACCTCGGAACCCAGCCGCCATGCCGCCTACACGCGCGAATACCTCGGCTGGGGCGTGTTCGCGCTGATGCCGCAGTGAGCATCGGCGTTCCGGCCGGCGTCTCGCCAGCACTGACTTTCGCGCCCCGGGCCATCGGCCGAGGCCGTCATTGCAAGGCACGCCCCAACCGGGCCAGGCCCCCGGCGGAAGCGAAGTGACGGAACGCGAGACCCACTGGCCGGCGGTGCTGGCGGCCACCTTCTGCGGTGTCGCCGCCGCGATGAACATCGGCAAGCTGCCGATCGCCCTGCCGCAGTTGCGCGCCGAGTTCGGATTGTCGCTGGCGGCGGCCGGCTGGCTGGCGTCGATGTTCAACACCATGGCCTTCACCACCGGCGTCTTCGTCGGCATCATCAACGGACGCCTCGGCGCCGGCCGCTTCTGCGCCCTCGGTCTGTTTCTGCTGATCGCCGGCATCGCCCTCGGCATGCTCGGCACGGGCGCTTCGATGCTGCTCGTCTCGCGGGTGATCGAAGGAGCCGGCTTCCTCGCCGTCGGTGTTGCCGCGCCGACGCTGGTGGGCGCCGCCAGCGCGCCGCGCGACCGGCGGATGGCATTGTCGGTCTGGTCGACCTACATGCCGCTGGGCATCGGCTCCATCACCCTGCTCGCCCCCTTCGTGCTCTCCGCCCACGGCTGGCGCGGCCTGTGGGCGCTGTCGCTGCTCATGGTGATCGCCGCGGCCCTGGCCGTTCATGCCAATCGCGGCCACTATGCGCGCCCGCCCGGCGGCGGCTGGCGGCTGCGCAGCATCGGCGCGGCCCTGCGCCATCCGGTGCCCTGGCTGCTCGCCCTTGCCTTCAGTTGCTACACCGTGCCCTTCTTCGCCATCATCGTCTGGCTGCCGACCTTCCTCACCGAACAGCGCGGCCTCACCGTGACGGCCACCGCCATCCTCACCGCCGTCGTCATCCTCGCCAACATGCTCGGCAACATCCTCGGCGGCGGGCTGGTGCAACGCCATTACCGGCTCGGCACGCTGCTGATCGTCTTCAACCTCGTGATGCTGGCATGCAGCCTGGGCATCTTCACCGACCTGCTGCCCGACCTCGCCCGCTATCTGCTGTGCATCGCCCTGACCCTGCTCGGCGGCGTGATTCCGGCCTGCATCCTCTCGTCGTCCTCGATCCTGGCCAAGGGCCCGGAACAGGTCGGCACCCTGCAAGGGCTCTACGTGCAAGGCTCCAACCTCGGCCAGTTCTTCGGCCCGCCCATCGTCGCCGGCCTGGTCAGCGCCGCCGGCCACTGGAACGCCGCCCTGCCCTTCATCCTCGCCGCGACCCTCGCCGGCATGGGCATCGGCGCCCTGCTCAACTGGGCGACCGGTAACTGGGAAACCCGGCCGGCGGACTGACCCGCCGTCGCGGGCGGCGCCCGCTCCGCTCGCCCGCGCCGGCTGCAAGCCCCGATACAATGGCATGACGATCCAATCCTCGACGACACCATGTCCACCCGCCCCGCCAAGACCCTCGAAACCTTTGCCAACCCGGCGTCGCATCGGGACTACCAGATCCACATGGAGATTCCCGAATTCACCTGCCTGTGCCCCAAGACCGGCCAGCCCGACTTCGCCGTGCTGACGCTGGACTACGTGCCGGACAAACTGTGCGTGGAGTTGAAGAGCCTGAAGCTTTACGTCTGGAGCTTCCGCGACGAGGGGCATTTCCACGAGGACGTCACCAACCGCATCCTCGACGACCTGGCCAAGGCCACCAGGCCGCGCTTCATGCGCCTGACGGCGCGCTTTTACGTGCGCGGCGGCATCTTCACCAACGTCGTCGCCGAGCATCGCAAGAAAGGCTGGCAGCCCGCGCCAAGAATCGACCTGGCCGAATTCCCCGCGCAATCGAACACGCGCGCCTAGGGCCTGTTCTCAATCATGCGACGGTGGCGCCGGATGATTGCCTAGCTTTCCAGCTTCGCCGAAAACAGGCTGGCGGCGACGATCAGGCCGCCGCCCAGCCACTCGCGCGCATCCATGGTTTCCCCGGCCAGCCACCACGAGGCGAGGGCCGCGACCACCAGTTCGAAGAGAAATATGACGCTCGCCCGGCCCGCCGCGACCCGCGCGAGGCCGTACTGGACCACGGGGTTGATCACCAGCAGCACCGCGCCGATGGCCAGCAGCAGCCCCCAGCCGCCGCCGGACATGGCCGGCATGGTCGGCGGTTCGACCAGGACGATGCCGGCCAGGCCGATCACGACGATGCCGGCGAACACGGCCAGGGACTTGAGCCCGACGCCGTAGTGGCGGGCGCGGCGGATCAGCACGTTGGACAGCGCGAACAGGAAGCCGGCGGCCAGGCCGAGCCACTCCGCGCCCTGGCGGGGCCAGGGCAGGCCGGTTTCCGGATGCCAGAGCATGATGGCGGCGCCGGCCAGCGACAGGGCGACGACGGCGAGCCCGGCGCGCGTCAGCCGCTCGTCCAGCAGCAGGCGGGCGAGCAGCACCGTCCATAGCGGCGCCAGATAGAAGAGCAGCAGCACGCGCATGACTTCGCCGTGCAGCACCGCCAGCACGTATCCGAGGTTGCAGCCGGCCGAGGCGATGGCGATGGCGATCAGCCAGCGGTCGACGACCGCGCCGCGCAACTGCCGGCGGAAGACGAGGAGCCCGAGCAGCAGCGCCACCGAATAGGTCAGGGTGGTAGCCAGCAGGCCGGACATGCCCTCGGCCCCGATCAGCCGATAGGGGTACCAGATCAGCCCCCAGACCGTCGCGCCGGCGAACAACGCGGCGATGGCGCCCGCCTGCCCTGGCCTATAATCCGAGCCTTTCGCCACGCTTGTTCAGCCTCCGTGAATCCTCATCTCGCCCAGCTTCAGCCCTACCCGTTCGAGAAACTGCGGCAGCTTTTCGCCGGCGGCGAACCGCCGGACGACATGAAGGAGATCAGGCTCTCCATCGGCGAACCGCAGCACGGCACGCCGGACTTCATCAAGGCAACGCTGGCGGCCAATCTCTCGGGGCTGGCGAATTATCCCATCACCAACGGCTCGGACGAATTGCGCCACGCCATTGCCGGCTGGCTCGGCCGTCGTTACGGCATTCCCGCGCCGGACCCGGTGCATCAGGTGCTGCCGGTCAACGGCTCGCGCGAGGCGCTGTTCGCCTTCGCGCAGTGCGTGGCCGACCCGGCGCGCCCCGGCGGCCTAGTGCTGTGCCCGAATCCGTTCTACCAGATCTACGAAGGCGCGGCCTACCTCGCGGGCCTCGCGCCGGCCTTCATCAACCAGGTGGCGGACAAGGATTTCATCCTGGACATCGACGCGGTGCCGGAGGACACCTGGCGGCGCGCGCAGTTGCTGTATGTCTGCTCGCCGGGCAACCCGACCGGCAATGTCCTGTCCCTCGATCAGTGGCGGCGATTGTTCGAACTCTCGGACCGCCACGGCTTCGTGATCGCCGCCGACGAGTGCTATTCGGAAATCTATTTCGATGAAAGTCAGCCGCCGCTGGGCGCCATGCAGGCCGCCCGGCGCCTCGGCCGCGACGATTACCGCCGGCTGGTGGTGTTTTCCAGCCTGTCGAAACGCTCCAACGTGCCGGGGCTGCGCTCCGGCTTCGTCGCCGGCGACGCCGCCATCCTCAAGCAGTTCTGGCTCTATCGCACTTATCACGGCTGCGCCATGAGCCCGCCGGTGCAGGTCGCCTCGACCGTCGCCTGGCGCGACGAAGGCCATGTCCTCGACAACCGCCGCCGCTACAGTGAAAAGTTCGCCGAGGTGACGCCGATCATCGCCGACTGCCTGGATACGCGGCTGCCCGACGCCGGGTTCTATCTCTGGGCCTCGGTCGCGCGCCACGGCATCGCCGACACCGACTTCGCCCGGCGCCTGCGCGACCGGTACAATGTCATCGTTCTGCCCGGCAGCTATCTCGCCCGCGCGGCCGGCGGCATCAACCCGGGCGCCGGCTTCGTGCGCATCGCGCTGGTCGCCGAGCTCGACGAGTGCATCGAGGGCGCGCGGCGCATCGCCGATTTCTGCCAGACGCTCTGAACCCATTCGACCAACCGAGAATACCAGGGACATATCATGCAAGACCTGCAAGCCATCATCGACGAGGCGTGGGAAAACCGCGCCAGCCTCAACCCGGGCGCCGCGCCCGCCCAGGTGACCGCGGCGGTCGAGCGGATCATCGACGACCTCGGCCGGGGCCGCCTGCGCGTGGCCGAGAAGGTCGACGGCCGGTGGGTGACGCATCAGTGGATCAAGAAGGCGGTGCTGATCTCCTTCCGGCTCGAGGACAACCGCGTCATGGACAGCGGCGTCTTCCGCTATTACGACAAGGTGGCGACCAAGTTCGCCCAACATGACGAAAAGGATTTCCGCGACGGCGGCTTCCGCATCGTGCCGGGCGCCGTGGTGCGGCGCGGTTCGTTCATCGGCAAGAGCGTCGTGGTCATGCCGGGCTTCATCAACATCGGCGCCTACGTCGACGAAGGCACCATGGTGGACACCTGGGCGACGGTCGGCTCCTGCGCGCAGATCGGCAAGAACGTGCATCTTTCCGGCGGCGTCGGCATCGGCGGTGTGCTGGAGCCGCTGCAGGCCAACCCGACCATCATCGGCGACAACTGCTTCGTCGGCGCCCGCTCCGAGGTGGTCGAGGGCGTCATCGTCGAGGACGACTGCGTCATCTCGATGGGCGTCTTCATCGGCCAGAGCACGCGCATCTACAACCGCGAGACGGGCGAGATCAGCTACGGCCGCGTGCCGGCCGGATCGGTCGTGGTTTCCGGCAGCCTGCCGTCGGCCGACGGCAAGTACAGCCTCTACTGCGCCGTCATCGTCAAGCAGGTGGACAGCAAGACGCGCGCCAAGGTTGGCATCAACGAGCTGCTGCGCGGGATCTGAACCCATCCATCAACCCAAAGGGAGCCGGCATGATCTTCGACAAGCTGTTTGCGCTGATGGCCGAGAAGCAGGCCTCGGACATCTTCGTCTCCGCCGGCGCGCCGATCCACATCAAGATCCAGGGTACGACGATCCCGATCAACCAGCAGGTACTCGACCCGGCCACCATCCAGCGCATGGCCTACGAAATGCTCACGCCCGAGCAGATCGACCACTTCGAGCAGACCAAGGAGATCAACCTCTCCCGCGGCGTCCGCGACGTCGGCAACTTCCGCGTCAACATGTTCTGGCAGCGCGGCACCATCGCCGTCGTCGTGCGCTTCATCCAGGGGGACATCCCCAAGCTGGACGAACTCGGCCTGCCCTCCGTCCTGTCCGAGATCATCATGGAAAAGCGCGGCCTCGTGCTGGTGGTCGGTTCGACCGGATCGGGCAAGTCGACAACCATCGCCGCCATGCTCGACCATCGCAACGCCAACCGCTCGGGCCACATCCTGACAGTGGAAGATCCGATCGAGTACCTGTTCAAGCACAAGAAATCCGTGGTCAACCAGCGCGAGATCGGCCTCGACACGCTGGTGTGGGAGAGCGCGCTGAAAAACGCCATGCGCCAGGCGCCGGACTGCATCCTGATCGGCGAGATCCGCGACAAGGAGACCATGAGCGCGGCCATCGCCTATGCCCAGACCGGCCACCTGTGCGTCGCCACCCTGCACGCCAACAACGCCTATCACGCGCTCAACCGCATCATCAACTTCTTCCCGCTGGAAAACCGCACGGCGCTGTACCTCGACCTGTCGTCGACGCTGCGGACCATCATCTCGCAACGGCTCGTCCGCCGGCCGGACGACCATCGCATCCCGTCGGTGGAAATCCTCCTCAACACGCGCCACATCTCCGAACTGATCGAGAAGGGCGAGATCAACGGCATCAAGGAGGCCATGGAGCAAAGCCTGGCGCCGGGCTCGCAGACCTTCGAGCAGGACTTGTTCCGCCTCTACAAGGAAAACATCATCACCCTCGACGAGGCGCTGTCCAACGCCGACTCGCCGACCAATCTGTCCTGGCTGATCAACAACGCGCAGTTGCACGCGCCGGCAACCAAGGCCACGCTGGCGCCGCTGACCGTGGCGCCGCTCGACAAGGCCGAGGCAACGCCGGGCGGCGCCTCGTTCGCCGAATTCACGCTCAAGCTGGACGACTGATGGCCGCGGCCGCCACGCTCGCCCTGGCCCGCCAGTTGATCGCCCGGCCGTCGGTCACGACGGAAGACGCCGGCTGCCTCGACATCGTGGCCGACCGGCTGCGCCCGCTCGGTTTCGTCATCGAGCGCATCGACAGCACCGGCCCGACCGGGCCGGTGTGCAACCTCTGGGCGCGGCGCGGCGAGACGGCGCCGCTGGTCTGCTTCGCCGGGCACACCGACGTGGTGCCGCCGGGTCCGCGCGAGCAATGGCGGTCGGACCCGTTCGCGCCGACCGAACGCGGCGGCATGCTCTACGGCCGCGGCGCCGCCGACATGAAATCCTCCCTCGCCGCCTTCGTCGTGGCGGCGGAGCGCTTCGTCGCCGCCCATTCCGGCCATCCCGGCTCCATCGCGCTGCTGCTGACCTCGGACGAGGAAGGCGACGCGACCGACGGCACCGTCCGCGTGGTCGAAGCCTTGCGCGCGCGCGGCGAAGGCATCGACTACTGCATCGTCGGCGAACCCACGTCGGTGGCCAGGCTCGGCGACACCATCAAGAACGGCCGGCGCGGCTCGCTGTCGGCGCGGCTCGTCGTCAAGGGCGTCCAGGGCCATGTCGCCTATCCCGACAAGGTGCGCAATCCCATCCACCAGGCGGCCCCGGCGCTGGCCGAACTGGCCGGGACGCATTGGGACCGGGGCAACGAATACTTCCCGCCGACCAGTTTCCAGATATCGAACATCCACGCCGGCACCGGCGCGACCAACGTGGTGCCGGGAACGCTGGAAGTCCTGTTCAACTTTCGCTTCTCCACCGCCAGCAGCGTCGACGGCCTCCAGGCGCGCGTGCATGCGCTGCTCGACCGCCACGGGCTGGAATACGAGATCCACTGGACCATCGGCGGCCAGCCCTTCCTGACGCCGCGCGGCGACCTGGTGGCCGCGATGGAGGAAAGCGTGGCGGCGGTGACCGGCGGCCGGCCGGAACTCTCGACGTCCGGCGGCACCTCGGACGGACGCTTCATCGCCGACATCTGCCCGCAGGTGGTCGAATTCGGGCCGGTCAACGCCAGCATCCACAAGGTCGACGAGCACGTCGCGGTCGCCGACCTCGAACCGCTGGCGGCGATCTACCAGGGTGTCCTGGCGCGGCTGCTGAAACCATGACCACGCCCGTCGACGAACTGTTCACCATTCGCGACTGGCTGCGCTGGGCAGTCAGCCGCTTCACCGAGGCCCGCCTGCATTTCGGCCACGGCACCGACAACGCCCACGACGAGGCGGCCTGGCTGATACTCCACGCGCTGAGCCTGCCCCACGACCGCCTGGAGCAGTTCCTCGACGCCCGCCTGAGCCGCGACGAACGGCTGGGCGTGTTCAACCTGCTCGCCCGGCGCATCGCCCGGCGCATCCCGGCGGCATACCTGACCGGCGAGGCCTGGCTGTGCGGCTACCGCTTCCACGTCGACCCGCGGGTCATCGTGCCGCGCTCCTACTTCGGCGAATTGCTGACCGAACATCTCGCGCCCTGGCTCGACGATCCCCTTGCCGTGACCGCCGCGCTCGACCTGTGCACCGGATCGGGCTGCCTGGCCATCATCATGGCCGACGCGCTGCCCAACGCGCGCATCGACGCGGTCGACCTCTCCGCCGACGCGCTCGCCGTCGCGCGCCGCAACGTCGCCGAGCACGGCCGCGAGGATCGCATCCGGCTGGTCCGGTCGGACCTGCTGGAAGGCCTGGCCGGCTGCCGCTACGACCTGATCGTCTGCAACCCGCCCTACGTCACCGCCGAATCGGTGGCCACCCTGCCGATGGAATACCGCCACGAGCCGGCGCTGGCGCTGGGCGCCGGCGACGATGGCCTCGACGTGGTGCGGCGGCTGCTCGCCGGCGCCGCCGAACATCTGAACGAGGGGGGATTGCTGTTCGTCGAGGTGGGCCACAACGCCGACATCGTCGAAGCCGCCTTCCCCGAGCTGCCCTTCACCTGGATCGACACGGCCAGCGCCGACGGCAAGGTGTTCATGCTCCACCGCGACGATCTGGCGGGACGCTAGGGCGCCAGCGTCACCGTCAGCCGCTGCTTCTCGGCATCGGCGTACAGGGTCAGCGCGCCGGCCGGGAAATCCACCACGCGCACCGCGCCGGTCCAGGCTTCGGCGTCGGGCAGCAGTTCGGCCAGCCGGTTCGGCCGCGCCAGGAGGGCCGGCTCGTCGATCCGGTTGCCCTCGCGGTTGGGAAAGAGGGCGAAATACAGCATGTCGGCCTCGATCAGTTCGTTGAGGAAATGCGTGCCCAGCGATACGTCCGGCGTCAGGTTCTCGTGCATGCCGACGATCTCGCACAAGGCCTGGACATGGTTGATTTCGGCGAAGACCACCGGGATGCCCAGCCAGGCATCGCGCGTTCCCCAGCGGCCGGGGCCGAGCATCAGCAGGACGCGTTCCCGGCTGGCCTGATTGACGCGGCCGATGATCCGCGTCACCGCCAGGCGGTCGGCCTGGTTGAGATGGCCATAGACGGAAGGCACGACATAGACGACCCGGTCAAGGTGGATGACGCGGCTGGGACCGATCACGGCGCCGCGCGCGGCCACCAGCACGGGCAGGTCGGCGGGCGGGTCGACGCTGGCGACGTCATCGACCTTGCGCACCTGCAAGGGCCGGCATTGCAGCAGGTTGATGCGCTGGCTGCCGTCGGCCAGCACGTTGAGCGCGAATTCGATTTCAACGGGATGCTGGTAGGCGGCATGCAGGCAGCGGAGCATCTCGCGCATCTCGCCGACGAACGGCGTCGTGGTCAGCAAGCCGTCGAAGGTCAGGAAGGGCGGCTTGCCCGGTTCCTCGCGCGTGGTGAGGAGCGCGAACGGGAAGTCGGGCTGGCCCGCCACCATGTCGGTGAAGCGGCCGCTGACCAGTTCGCCGGTCTCGCGGTCGATGGCGTCCATGCGCCGCTGGGTGTGGCGGGCGATTTCGCCGAAGCTGGTCTCCGGCCGCAGTTCGGGCTCGTTCAGCGCCACCAGCCGCGTGTAGTCGTCGTCGGCGCGGTCGACGGCGCGCGTGCCCAGGCCGGCCACCAGCCGGATGACGCCGGCCCGCATGTCGATGCGCGGGTTCCACGGATAGGGGTTCAGCGACAAGCCGACGCCGGCGGCGTGCGGATGGAAATAGCGGCGCCCGGCGGTGCCGGAAACGCGCATGATCAGGAGCGCCATCTGTTCGTTCTCGCCGAGCAGGCCGCGGCGATGGCGGTAGCGCAGGGCCTGTTCGCTCAGGGTGCTGGCGTAGACCTGCCGCACGGCGTCGAGCAGGGCGGCGCGGCGGGTTTCCCAGGGGCCGCGGTTGTTGCAGAAGATGCTGTCGTACTGCCCGGCGAAGGCATTGCCGTAGCGGTCTTCCAGGCGCGAACTGGAACGGACGATGAACGGCCATTCGCCGAAGTAGTCGAGCATGCCCTCGAACTGCCGCAGCGTCGATGGCGAGAAGGAACCGACCAGGATGCGCGCGCGCAGTTCGTCCAGATCGGTGAGGAAGGTCGCCGGATCGCGCTGGCGGTGCCGGCTCCACCACAGGCGGTTGTGCACGAAGAAGGTGTCGAACACCTCGGCGCCGACATAGAACGAATCGTGCGCCTCCAGGCGGGCGTGCAGGTCCGGCGCGTCGCGGCGCAGGACCGCCCGCGACAGCAGCATGCCCAGGGCCTTGCCGCCGATGGTGCCGGTGCCGATCATGCGCGCGCGCACGGCGAGCAGGTCGTCGAGCGTCAGGTACTCGCCGATCAACTGCCACATGGCCTGGTCGTCCGGGCAGAGCAGGTGGGCCAGGCGCTCGAAGCACTCGGTTTCCGCCGGGTCCGGATAGCCGGCGCGGCGTGCCGCCGCGACTGACTTTGCCGCGTCGAACTGCCGCTGCCAGTGGCCGACGATCGGGTTGTCCTCGAGGCCGAGCCACTGCGAGCTGGCGAGGATCTCGGACACCGTGCCGCTGTCGGTGACCGGGCGGAAACGGTCGCCCTCCTCCCAGGCGTGCATCAGGTTCATGGCGGCGGCCGAACGGTGCTGCACCTTGATCGGCCGGATGTGCAGGCGGCCGCGGCAGCGGAACACGTCGAGCAGGAACTGGGTGGTGCCGGCGATCACGGCCATGCCCGGGCGGGCGTGCCGGTTGCGATAGACCGCGAAATAAGTGACGGTGTCGAGGTCGAACAGGCGCGGACAGGTCAGGCGGAAGAAGTTGCCCATCATCCGGTCGGACTGCCAGACATCGGCCAGTTCCGACAGGCAGTCGAACACGTACATGGTCTCCGGCCCGGCGGCCTCGATCACCGAATGGACCTGGTCCACGAAGACGTCGAAACCGGCCGCCGGATCGGGGCGCGCGATCTCGACGGCATCGTCCTCGACCAGCGGCGGATGATCGGCGAAGCGGAAATAGATCAGCCGGCGGCGCTGCCGGCGCGCCGCCTCGACATAGGGCCGCACCAGCGCGATGTATTCGTCGAGCGACTCGATCTGCCAGACGATGTTGTCGCCGCGCTGGATGCCGGCGAGCACGTCGTCCAGCGCCGGCAGGCCGGTGGTCGGCGTGAAGGTGGAAGGCGCGATGGAAGTCATCCCCGCACCCTAGCGCGGCCGCGCCGACTTGTACAGCCGGCCGCGTCGCCCGGGCCGACGCGCCGCCCGCGCGCTTCTGCTACGATGGCCGGCCAAACCACCCGAGGAGGATAAAACGCCATGAAGTTGTATTACGCCCCCGCCGCCTGCTCCCTGTCACCGCACATCGTCCTGCGCGAAGCGGGCCTCCCCTTCGACACGGTGCGCGTGGACCTGGCCACCGGCAAGACCGAGACGGGCGCGGATTTCTTCAACGTCAATCCCAACGGCTATGTGCCCGTCCTGGTGCTCGACGACGGCAGCCTGCTCATGGAAGGACCGGCCATCGTCCAGTACGTCGCCGATCTCGTCCCGGAAAAGAAGCTGGCGCCGGCCAACGGCACCATGGAACGCTACCGCATGCAGGCCATGCTCAACTTCATCGCCACCGAATTGCACAAGAGCTTCGGCGGACTGTTCAGCCCCGCCGCCAGCGACGACTGGAAGAAGGCCGCGCGCGCGCAGATCGCCGCCCGCTTCGACCACGTTCAGACGCAACTCAAGGGCCCCCACCTGTTCGGCGAACAATTCACGGTGGCCGACGCCTACTTGTTCACGGTCCTGAACTGGGGCCAATTCTGCGACATCGACATCTCGACGTGGCCCCGGCTGGCCGAGTTCGCCGCCCGCGTCGCGCAGCGCCCGGCGGTGCAGGCAGCCCTGAAGGCCGAGGGTCTCGTCTAGCCTATAGCCAGCCCGTAGCCGGCGTGCCGCGACGGCTGACTTTCGTCCGGACCCCGGCGTGCCGCGACGGCTGACTTTCGTCCGGACCCCGGCGTGCCGCGACGGCTGACTTTCGTCCGCGGCCGCCGACTAGCCTTTCGCCGGCGCGGCCGGTGCCGCGGGAGCGGCGGGAGCCGGCGCCACCGGCTTGGCGGCCGGCGAGGCGGCCCGGCCCAGCAGGGCCTTGACTTCCGCCGCGGTGAGCCGCTTGATCGAGGCGATCAGCCGGCGCTCGCCGAGCGAGCCCGGCAGCAGCACCGCGTCGCCGCCGAAGGAACACAGGCGGCCGTCGCCGTTGCCGTCGGCAAAGGCGATGGCGTCGGCCGTGTGCAGGTTGAACGAGGGCGACACCAGCACGACGAGATAGGCGTGGTCGTCGCCGGCCGTCTCGCGAATGATGATGCGTTCGTCATCGACCGCCCGCCAGTCGAAAATCGCCCGGACGAACGCGCAGGCTTCCGGGCCGCTGATCGCCACCTTGGCGGCGGGGCTTTCCCGACTGACGGCGGGATCGTGGGAGCAGCCGGCGACCAGCGCGGTCCCGAGCAATGCGGCAATCAACCTGGACATGGTTCGTCTCCTCGAATGTCGCCGTGCCGGAACCCGCGCCGGGCGGGCGCGCCCTACTTCACGCGCCGGACTCGATGCCGGTGACGCGAATGCCGGCGTGGCAGTTGTACTGCTTGTTGATGAAAATCAGCACCGACGTCATGGCCTCGACGGCGGCGGCGTTGGCGATGCTGCCGGCGTGGAAGCCGCGCATGCCGGCCGCCTCGACCAGCTTGATCACCTCGGTGCGTGCTTCCTTGCTGTCGCCGCACACCAGCACGTCGCACTCGAGGCCGTGGCCCTCCTGCAGGTGATGGGCGGCGACGTTCTGGAACGCCGAGACGACTTTCACATCCTCGCCGAGCAGCGCCTGGGCGATCTGCCCCGCCGAACCCTGCGGCGGCAGCTGGACCCTGGCGACCTTCGGCGGCACCAGCGGCACCGTCACGTCGATCAGGATCTTGCCGGCCAGGGCGCTCCTCACCGACTCGAGCGTGCTGGTCTGGTGACTGAACGGGACCGTCATGGCCACGATGTTCGCCGCCCGGGCCGCCGAAAGATTGTCCATCGCCTGGACGGAGACATCCTTGACGCCGCGCTCGGCCATCACCTTCGACAAATCGGCGACCGCGGCCTCGGCCTTTTCCAAGGTCCGGGAGCCTATGATGACCGGATAACCGGCCTGCGCCCAACGCCGCGCCAGGCCGGTGCCCAGATCGCCGGTTCCGCCAAGAATGGCGATGATCGGTCTTGCTTCACTCATCTGATTTACTTTCCCTTGTAGACAGGTTTTCGTTTCTCGGCGAAGGCGCGCGGTCCCTCGCGTGCGTCCTCGGAAGCGAAGACGCGGGCCGACATGGTCTTTTCGAGCACGAAGGCCGCTTCGAGATTCTGCGCGCGCACGGCGATTTCCTTGGCGGTGCGAACCGCCAGGGGGCCGTTTTCGCATATCTTGGCGGCCATGGCAAGCGCTTCGCTCATCAGATCAGCCGCTGGCACCACTTTATTGATCAGGCCGATGTCGTAGGCGCGCTTGGCGTCGATGGGCTTGCCGGTCATCAGCATTTCCATGGCCACGGCCCAGGGAATCTGCCGGGGCAGGCGGACATGCGAGCCGCCTGCCGGAATCACCGCCCAGCGCACCTCCGTCAGTCCGAAGGTGGCGTGCTCGGCGGCGATGCGGATATCCGTGCCCAGCATGAACTCCAGCCCGCCGGCGACGCAGATGCCATTGACCGCGGTGATGATGGGCTTGTAGACCTTGTGGAAGGGCCGGGTCGCCGGGTCGTCGTAACCCATGTCGTCGCCGTCGTTGAGGGCCGGCAGCGCCACCTTGAGGTCGAGTCCCGTGCAGAAGGCCTTCTCGCCGGTGGCGGTGAAGATCGCCACCCACATTTCGGGATCGCGGTTGAAGTCCTCGACCGCCGCTTCCAGGCCCATCATCATGTCCTTGGTCAGGGCGTTCATCGCCTGCGGCCGGTTGAGCGTCATCACGGCGACGTGGCCGCGCTTCTCGTAAGTGAAGGTTTCGGGCAGATTCAAAGCCATCGGTTCGTTTCCTCTCGAATGATCCACGCCCGTTCAGGCGCGGCAAAAATAGGGCAGCGTCACCTGCTCATTGACGGCGACGAACTCAACCCGGACGGGCATGCCCACCCGCAACTGGTCCGGCGGGCAGTCCCGCACCTGGCTCAGCACGCGGACGCCTTCCTCCATTTCGATCACCGCCGGCGCATAGGGCTCGTCGCCGATGAAGCCCGGATGCAGGGCGCGGGCCACCACGGTCCAGGTGTAGACCGTGCCGCGCCCGCTCGACTTGACCCAGTCCCAGTCGAACGAGCCGCAGCCGGCGCAGATCTCGCGCGGCACATGCCGGAAAGTGCCGCATTGCCGGCAGCGCTGAAAACGCAGTTCGCCCTGCCGGCACCAGTCGTAATACGCCCCGGCCAGTCCTTCGAGGAGGGGCAGTGGCTTCGGATTCGCTTGCATGTCGTTTTTCTCCCGACGTGTCGTTGGCTGCGGTTGGCCGCGGCTCAACGCCTGAGGATGGCGATACTGCCGTCGCCGAAGTCGCCCCAGCCGGTGACGACGCCGATTTCGGCATCCTTGATCTGCCGCGCCCCGGCTTCACCGCGCAACTGCCGGACCGCTTCGACGACGTGGCCGAGACCGAGCAGATGGCCCTGGGACAAGAGGCCGCCATGGGTATTGACCGGCAGCCGGCCGCCGAGTTCGATGCCGCCGTTCTCGACGAAGGCGCCGCCCTCGCCGCGGGCGCAAAAGCCGGCTTCCTCGATCTGCTGAATGACTTCGAAGCTGAAGCAATCGTAGATCTGGGCGAAATCGGCGTCTTGCGGACGCACGCCGGCCATGGCGAACGCCTCGGGCGCAGCGGTGGTCAGGCCGACGCGATGGAACTCGGGGCGATTCATGATCTCGTCGGCGGGATAGGGCTGGCCGGAGGCCGCGCCCATGATGTATACGGGCGTCTTGCCCAGGTCGCGCGCGCGTTCGACGCTGGTCACCACATAGGCCGCCGCGCCGTCCGTCTCCAGGCAGCAGTCGAGCAGGCGGTAGGGGTCGGTGATCATAGGCGAGGCCAGGTAGGCCTCCATCGTCAGCGGCTTGCCGTGCATCAGCGCATTGGGATTCAACTGGGCGTGCTTGCGCATCGCGAGCGCGACGGCGCCGAGATGCTCGGCGCGGGTGCCGTACTCGTGCATGTGGCGGCGGGCCATCAATGCGTACCACTGGGGTGGCGCGTTGAGGCCGAAGGGCATGTAGTAGTCACGGGCGATGGCCGCGCCGGGAATCGACTCGGAGTCGCTGGCGGATGTCTCGCGCACCCGCACGCCCGAAAAGCCGTTCCAGCCGGCCGGCACCAGGACATGATTGGCCGCGCCGGTGACGACCGCCATGGCGGCGACACGCAGCGCCGCCACCGGCGAGGCTCCACCCATGTTGAGCATGACGGCGAAACGCAGGTCGGCGCAGCCGAGGCTGGCGGCAAAAGCCTCGGCCTTTCCGAGATTTGGGAAGGGAATGATGCCGTCGATCTGGCCCGCCTTGAGCCCGGCATCGTCGATGGCCGCCAGCGCGGCCTTGAGTTGCAGCGCCATTTCGCTGAGGCCGGAGCCCGGCTTGCGGCAAATCGCTGTTTCGCCGATGCCGACGATGCATGCCTTGTCCCTGATCACTGTACGCTCCACGTTGATGTCACCGCCTACTGGCCCTGCTTGGCCTTGCTTCGCTCGGCCTGCGCATGCTCGTACTCCGCAAGCAGTTGTCCGCGCATCTCGGCCTCGCGCCGGCGGATGGCCCAGAACTCGGCCTTGCGCTTCTCCACGAAGGCGGCGCCGCCTTCCTTGCCCTCGGGCATGTCGAACCAGTCCGGATACAGCGCCGCCGAGGTGATGCAGGACTCCTTGTAACCGTCCATTTCCTGGTCGAACGCGGCCTTCAGGACCTCGAGGCAGCCCGGGCTGACGGAAAGCAGTTCCTCGCACCACTTGTCCACCTCGGCCTCGAGTTGATCGAGCGGCACCACGGTGTTGATCAGGCCCATCGCCAGCGCCTGGTCGGCCTTGTACTTGCGGCAGAGCATCCACATCTCGCGGGCCTTCTTGGCGCCCACCACCTTGGTGAGGTAGGGCACGAAAAAACCGTCGGCGGGAGAGGAAACCCGCGGGCCGGCCTGGCCGAAGATGGCGTTGTCGGCGGCGATGGTGAAATCGCAGCAGTAGGCCATGTGGTTATGGCCGGCGATGCAGTAGCCCTGCACCTGGGCGATGATCGGCTTGCGCGACATGCGCATCAGCCGGTTGTGCGGATAGCGGTTGTAAAAGGCTTCGCGCAGCCCCCAGCGTTCCCAGTCGACATCGCCACCGGCCCCGAAATGCTTGCCGCGCGCCGCGACGATGATCACGCCGACACCGGGATCGTGGTTGGCGTCATAGAACGCGCGGAACATCTCCTCGACCGTGGACATGGTCAGGGTATTCATCTTCTCCGGCTTGTTCAGCGATATCCGGGCCACGCCGCCCCCCAGTGCCGCGTGTTGTTTCTTCTCGTAGACGATCTCCTTGAAATCGTCCAGGCCGTCGCCCGTGACGACGCTCCAGTCGGTCCAGCTCATGGTCGGTCTCCTTGCATCGAGAATGGCGCCCGTGTCACGGAATCGCCCCCTTGGCCTTCATGGCCTCGATCTCTTCCCATTGGTATTCGAGCAGCTCCATCATCAGCAGCTCGGTGTCCTGACCCAGTTGCGGCCCCAGGCAGCGCAGTTCGCCGGGTGTCCTGGACAGGGTGACGGGCATGCCGCGCACATCGACATCCCGATCGACCTCCTCGCAATAGGTCTTCATGAAGTAGCGGTTTTGCCATGCCTGCTCGTCGCGGATGACGTCCGCCAGGTTGTTGACCGGGCTGGCGATCACCCCTTCCCTGTCGAAGGCCGCCATCAGTTCCTCGTGGCCGTGCTGGCGGGTGGCGTTCTCGATGATCTCGATCAGCGCCTCGTTGTGGGCGGCCCGGCCGGCGGCATCCTTGAATCGGCTGTCTTGCAGCATCGCCTCGGCCGCGAGCGCGCGGCCGACGACGGCATGGCGGTCGTCGCGATTCGGCTCGCACAGATAGACCCACTTGCCCCGGGTGGGATAAAGGTTCCAGAGCGGATTGGCCACCTGTTTGCGCGACTGTTGCAGCGCGCTTTCGCGATGACCGGCGAGGAAGGATTGAAGATAGGGCGCGGCCAGGTACAGTTGCGCGCCATAGAGCGAGGCGTCGAGATATTGCCCCTTGCCGGTGCGGCGGCGCTGATAGAGCGCCAGCATGATGCCGAGCGCCGACATGATGCCGCCGAACGCATCCCCCGAGCCCATGCCCATGTAGATCGGCGGCTGGCCCGGCTCGCCCAGCCTGGCCATGGCGCCGGTCAACGCCTGCACCGTCATGTCGAACGACGGCTTCGAGGCCGAGCTGAAAAGGCCGTAGCCCGTGTTGGTGGCATAGACGAGGCGCGGATTGATCGAGGCCAGTTTGTCGTAGGAAAGATTCCAGTTGGCAAGGAGATCCAGCGAGAGATTGGACAGGAAGACGTCGGACTTCTCGACCAGCCGGTAGAGGATTTCCTGCCCCTCGGCCTTCTTGAGGTCGATGGCCATGCTCTTCTTGTTGCGGTTGATGACCAGAAAATACTGGTTCCAGTCGCCCACCTCGAGCGACTTGATACTGCGGACGCCGCGTCCCTGATCGCCGCCCTGCGGCCGTTCGATCTTGATCACATCGGCGCCGAAGTCGGCGAGATGCTGGGCGGCCACCGGCCCTTGAAACCACACGGTGAGATCGACGACGCGAATGCCTTCGAGTGCCTTGGACATGATTCCCTCCGGTTACGCGACAACGCCGGCGGCGGTCAATTGATGAATCGTCTCGGCGGAATAGCCGAGCAGTTCGTCGAGAACCTGCCCGGTATGCTGGCCGATGCACGGCGCCAGGCGTTCCAGGCGGGCCGAGCTGTCGCTCATGAAGATCGGGAAACCCAGGCTCTTGACCTTGCCGAAGCTGGGGTGGTCGAGTTCGAGAATGTAGCGATTGGCGACGACTTGAGGATCGTCGGCCGGATAATCGAACTGCTCGATGACATCGGCGGACATCTGGTTGTCCATGAAGGCCTGCCGCCAGTAAGCGCCAGGATGCCGCTGGAATGCCTGCTCCAGCGCCTCGATCAGTTCCAGCCGGTGGCTTTCGGTTCGTTTGTCGTGGCTGTCGAAACGCGGGTCGTCGGTGGCGATGCCCACCATCTTCGAGAACACCGGCCACCAGCGGTCGGTATCGGGCATGGTCAGGGTCACCCAGCGGCCGTCCGCGCTCGGATACAAGGAACCGGACATCGGATTCGACACGTCCAGGCGTGAGATCGGGTTGAGCAGCCGATCGCCCTTGCCGATGGCCAGGAAGGCCTGCAAGTCGAGCGCCGCGCCGTACATGTTGGCGCCGAACAAGGAGACGTCGACCTCCTGGCCCTCGCCTGTCTCCAGGCGATGGAAGAGCGCCATCACAACACCGAAAGCCATCATCACCGATGCATGCATGGCGCCGGACCCGGTGTAAACAGGCGGTTGCCCGGGTTGCGGCAGAATCGGCATCATGCCGGTGCGAGCGGCCGCCAGTTCGTCGATGGGCGGCAGATCCGCGTCCGGGCCCAGCGGACCGAAGCCCGAGAGCCGGCCATAGACGACGTCCGGACGACTCGCTTGCACGCGCTCGTAATCGAGGCCGGCAGCCGCCAACTCGTCCCGTTGCCAATCGGTGACGACGACATCGGCCTTGGCGAGCAAATCCTTCAATACCGCCCGTCCCTGGTCGCTCCGAAGATCGAGGGCCAGGCTCTCCTTGTTGCGATGGATGAGATCGGCCTCGTGATTCCAGCCGGCGGGCCGCGGTCCGGCGTTCGCCGGCAGCAGGTCGAGGCGAATGACGCGGGCGCCGAAATCGGCCAGGAAAGCGGCTGACAACGCGGTGCAAAACTGCCGACCAAGATCCAGCACGATGACGTTATCAAGTGCGCGGCTCATCGCTTCTCCTCCAGAGCAACCATATCGTTTCAGTGGCGCGGTTTGACCGGAAAGGATACCGCCACTGCCCTTCCATCACAATGAATGCCCATCCATGGCAACGAATCAATTCCGGCCAGGAGAGGCTCCGTTGGGGACGTTCGCCGCCGCTGCCATCCCGCGTCACATCGCCACACCGGCGTCGCTTTCGGCTAGCATTGCCGCGCATGAAGCAACTGCCCCGCCTGCCGTGATCCACGACTCTCCGATGCTGTCCCCGAGCGAGTTGTTCGAGCTCCGGAACAACCCCTGGGGCGGCGATTCGCATTCGCCGCTGACGGGCAAGTCGTGTCTGCTGGTCGATCTTCGCCAGCCCTGGCAGGCGCCATTGGATGATGGACTCGGCGGGTTCTTGAGGGCCCTGCCCTGCCCGACGATCGGCGTCGGCCCCTGCGTCGATGCCGCGCGCGCCGGTGATCTGGTGACGGCGCTCGATGCAACGGTCGATGACGAACAGGAGTTGAGCGCCATCCTGCGCAACGTTGCCGCGCATCCGCTCGCGGCCGCCACGCTCGTGCAGCTCTTGCGCCATAACGAATCGGCCTCCGTCGAAACCGGCCTTCACGCCGAGTCCCTGGCCTATGCCACGCTTCAGGGCAGCCGTGACTTCCGCTCCTTCCTGTCCAGGCGCGCCGAGTCGATCACGCATCGAGATGACGACGAGCCGCTGGTCGCAACCCGAATCGGCGACAGCCTCGATATCGTGTTCAATAGGCCCGGCCGGCGCAACGCTTATTCGGCGGCAATGCGGGACACGCTTTTCGAAGCCCTCCGCTGGCTGGAAGCCGACGACAGCCTCGTGCGCGCCGAAATACGCGGCAAGGGCGACTGTTTCTGCGTCGGTGGCGATCTGTCGGAATTCGGCACGGCCACCGATCCCGCCGAGGCCCATCTGATCAGGATGTCCAGACCCGTCGGGTTGTTGCTTCATCGCCTGCGGCATCGCGTCGAGTTTCATGTGCACCGGGCCTGCATCGGCTCTGGAATCGAGTTGCCGGCGTTTGGCGGCCGCATCACGGCGACCGCCGACACCTTCTTTCAACTGCCGGAGATCACCATGGGGCTGATCCCGGGGGCGGGCGGCACCGTCAGCATCCTGAAACGCATCGGGCGGCAGCGCATGGTGCGCTGGACCCTGTCGGGAAAACGTCTGCGCGCCCGCACGGCCCTGGCATGGGGACTGATCGACGCGATCGACTGATCGCGGTCAGTGGGCGGTCGGCGGACTTGCCGGAAGCGCTTCGGCAACCAGCTCGGCGATATCGAAGACCTTGCGCTCCTCGGTGTGCTTGCCGGCGCTCGACGTCAGCATCAGGAGACAGAACGAACAGGAGGTGGCGATCCGGTCCGCGCCCGTCGCGAGCGCCTCGTCGGTGCGCACGTCGCTGATCCTGGCGTTGCCTCCCTGGCCGCCCCAGTAGTTGCCGCCGCCCGCGCCGCAACAGAAGCTGTCCTTGCGGTTGCGCGGCATTTCGATCAGGCGGCCGACGGCCGAGATGGCGCCGCGCGTCTCGTCGACGATATCGTTGTGACGGGCCAGGTAACACGGATCGTGGAAAGTGATCGTCCGGGCGTCGTTTTTCACGACCTTGAGTTCGCCGGACTTGACGAGGCGGTCGATCAGCACCGAATGCGGGATGGTCTGCCATGTCGCCCCGAGTTCCGGATAATAGCGATCGAAACTGTTGAAGCAGTGAGCACACATGGTAATCACCTTCTGGACTTTCATCTCCTGGAATTCTTCGATGTTGCCCATCGCGATTTCCTGGAACTGCATTTCATTGCCCATCATCTTGGCGGGATCGCCCGTGCAGCGCGCCTCTTCGAGGATACCGTAGGACACGCCAGCCGCCTCCAGAATTCGCACCATGGCCCGCGCGACCTGCTGGGCACGCTCCTCGTAGGTAACCGAACAGCCGATCCACAGAAGATACTCGGTTTCGCCGGGCACGAACAAGGGCACATCCAAGTCCTTGCGCCAGTCCTCGGGGTTGGCCCCGGTGCCGACGAACGGATGTCCGCGCGATTCGAGATTGCGGTTGGCGGCCGCCATGGTGTCCGGCATTTCCGAGCGATCCATCACGAAATGGCGACGAAACTCCAGGATCGCCTCCGCGGGGTTGTTGCTCACCGGACACTGTTCGACGCAGGCGCCGCAGGTCGTGCAATTGAAGATGGCGTCCACGCCAAGCTCATCGATCAGGCCGGTGTCATCGACCTTGCCCTGTTCGAGATACTCGGCGCAGGTGGCCATGACATTTTTCGGCGACAGCGGCTTGCCCGTCTGCGCCGCCGGGCAGGCTTCATGGCAGCGGCCGCACCAGAGGCAGCAGGAGAAGTCCATCAGGTTCTTCTGGCTCAGGTCGGCAAGCCTGGCGGCGCCAAACACCGGATCCTTGCCGGTGTCATCCTCGGCGTCGAAATCGATCGGCGGCAGGTTGATGCCGGAACGGCGATTAGCCAGGGCCGAATTGATCGGCCCCAGCAGCATGTGCGACATGGGCGTGTAGGCGACCAAGGCGATGAACGCCACCCCCATCAGCCCGTGCACCCACCACATCAGGTGATTGCCGGATACGAGCATGCTCGTGTCCAGACCACGAATCGTCGAGGCCATGGCGCGGCCGAGAAACTCGCCGTGACCGTGGGCGGCCGGATCGGTCAGGCGAAACGCCTCGGCGACGAATCCGAGCACGACGATCGCCAGCAACAGGAACTCCATGGACAGGAATCCGCGCCGGGCCTTGTACACCGTCAGACGGTCGGGCGGAAGGATGCGCCGGAACATCAGGAACACGATGCCCAGCAGCATGGCCACGCCGGCTAGTTCCCGCCCGCCCTCCATGACCATGTAGCCGAACCAGCCGCCATAGACGTTGATGTTCAGCCAGGACAAGGGAAACACGCCATGGCCGAGGATCTCGATCAGGGCGCCGAAAAACAGAAGGAGATGGGCGGTGCCGGAAGCAGGTCTCTTGATCAGGCGCGACAGCAATACCCCCCGGGAGAGAAAGGCGCGCCAGTTCAACCTGCCGGCCACTGCCTCCCGCGAAATCGCCGGCCCGAACCACGGTTTGCCGCTCGCGACAAGCGCCCAGCGCTTGCGCAGTCCTTGAAACAGCAGAAACAGCGCGCCACACAGGAGCGCTGTCAGGATCACGTAGTTGATCGCGGATATCGAGTACATGGCTGGCCCGAAATTCGTACAGTCTCAATTGGCCAGGGCGGGCGCCCTAGCATCCTTGATGACGACGGACGGTATCGTTTTACTCCACCGCCGGCAACCCTCAAACAGCCTATGGATGCCGGCGGTTGCTCCCAACTCAGAGCATCAGGCCAATATATGCCCCATGGCGCGTCGCTTCGGCAAGGCGGCGCGGCACCCAGGCGCCCCCCGCCAGATAAACATCGCGAATGCCGCCATCGGCTTTCAATTGGTAATAAAGCTCGGGTTGCTGCACGGAGCCATAAACCAGGACGACGCTGTCGAAGCCTCGTTTCGTGTAGGTATTCCCGCCCCAGGACGACACGAACTCCAGCGCGTCCGGCTTCACTTCCGTCAGGATCAGATTGGGATGAACGGCTATGCCGAACTTTTCCACGCGGTTCAACACCATGCCGATGGAGTACCTGGCGACCTCCGTGGCCAAATGAACCGACTTGTGGAAGATCTCGACCTTCTTGCCCCGCTCGGCAAGGTACTCGGCAACGCAAGGCGTCTGGTAATAATCCTCCTGGGACACCAGCGCGACGCGCTCACCAACCGCGGCCTTGCCCAGCATCACGTCCCAACCCTGGACGACGTGCGGCAGACCGATACCCGGCACCGCATCGGGCACGCGCGGCGATGAACCCGTGGCGATGACCACGGCATCAGGCGCCATCGACTTGATCAGCGCCAGATCGACCTTGGTTTCGAGCCTGACATCGACGCCCAGCCGGATCATCTCGTTTTCCTCGAAATACACCTGATCCTCGAAGGAATCCCGTCCCGGCGCCTTGGCGGCGATCAGTAGCTGCCCGCCCAAACGCTTGCCCTGCTCCAGCAAGGTCACCTTGTGCCCGCGCATGGCCGCCACGCGCGCGGCCTCGCAACCGGCCGCCCCGCCGCCGACCACCACCACCCGCCTCGGCGTTGCGGCCGGCCGGTATTCCGCCTCCCAGCGGAGCTCGTTGCCGATGACCGGGTTGATGGAACAGGTGGGGGAATAGGGTACGCACACCGGCTCCGATGCCTCGTCGATGCACCGCGTGCAGCCGATGCAACGGCGAATCTCGCCGAGACGGCCTTCCCGCGCCTTGTTGGCGAAATCGGGATCGGCGATGCCGGCGCGCACCATGCCGACCAGGTCGCAGTAAGCGCCCTTCAGCAACTCCTCGGCCAGCACCGGGTCGTTGATGCGGCCGGTGAACAGAACGGCGATCTTCTTCCCCATCTCGCCCAGGTCCGCCCGCGAAGCCTTGCCTGCCTCGCGGTACTCGGCATGCGGATGGTAGGAGGATGGCACGTACGAAGGAGCGCCCCAGCAATGCCCGGTATCGATATCGACGAAGTCGAGCAGGCCGGTTTCGCCGATCGCAAAGAGCATCTCGCGCAATTCCATGTTGTCGTAGCCGCCCGCGCGGGACTCCTGGCCATTGACGCGGATGCCCAGCGCCAGCGAATCGCCCACGCGTTCGCGCACGCGCCTGAGCGCCTCGACGACGAAGCGGACACGCTCCCTGGGACCGCCACCCCATTGGTCGGTGCGCCGATTGGTCACGGGTGACAGGAAACTGTAGCCCACCGTCTCGTGCGCGCAATGAATCTCGATGCCGTCGGCGCCGGTGTTCTTCGCCACTTCGGCGGCATCGGCGTAGGTTTGCAGGAGAAACTCGATCTCCGCCTCGCCGAGCACATGGGGCGTGTAGTCTTGCGCGCCGACGACCGGTACCGGCGAGGGCGACCACAGCGCGTTCAGATGCGTCAACTGGACGACCACGACGGCGCCGTGACGATGCACCTCGTCGGTGAATTTTTTCCAGCCCTCGGCAAACGCCGGGTTCTGATAGGCGGCCTGATGACAGCCGAATCCCCCGCGCAGGGATACTTCGTCTGGCGCCCCGGCCGGCAGCGGCACGTTGAGCAGCCAGGTTTCTCCACCGATCCAGCCGGTGCCGCCCCGCGCCTTGGCGCCATGATGGGCGATGAAGTGATCATCGATCAATCCCGGCGCCATCGACGAGTTGATGGTGTTGGTCGTCTCGCAAATACGGTTCGGTACGAGCATCGGCCCCACTTGCAATGGCGCGAACAGATGCTCGAATTTCATGCTGGTCATGACGGGCCTCTCCTCCTCTTGTCCTGTTTCTGGCTCAGGCCGGGCCGGTCGGGGTCAGAATCACCATCGCGAACTCCCGTTCGGTCTGCTTCTGGAAGTAACCCCAGGCGGGAAAGACCGCATCGAGCTTCGGCCAAAGCGCCGCGCGCTCTTCCGGTGTCACGTCCCGCGCCACGGCGGTCATTTTTTTCCGGTCGAGTTGCACCCAGCAGTTGGGATTGGCGCTGATGTTCAGGTACCACGCCGGGTGTTCGTCATATCCGGCCAGCGAGCCGACCACCACCATTTTTTCCCCATCCTGGAGGAAGACCAGCGGTGTCGTGCGCTTCTCGCCGGACTTCCTGCCGACCACGGTCAGCAGCAGCGTCGGCAAACCCGACGGCGAGCCCTTGCCCGTCGACCAGCCATCCGGGTTGTCCAGATAGCGCTGCACGTCGGCCTTCGCATCGCCCCGGATGCGTTCCAGCGAAGCCGTTGCCTCCTTCAGACCTTCCCAGGCTTCGTTGTCGAGGAAGTCTGGCTTCACCATCTTGTCGCGATTGTCCGTCGTCATTGCTCGTCCTTTCCTAGGTTGCCCTGCCGATATTGCCATCGATCGAAAGTCAGTCGTCGCCCGACGCCGATCCGAACGAAAATGCCGGATAAACCGGCTATCGCTTCAGTATCGCCGCCGTCGCGTTGCCACCCAAGCCGTTGCTTTGCGCCAGCCCGACCTTGGCATCCGGTACCTGACGGCCGCCGGCCTGGCCACGCAGTTGCCAGGTCAGTTCCGCAATCTGCCAGACGCCCATCGCCGTGGTCGCCTCGCCGAACGACACGAACCCGCCCGAGGGATTGATCGGCATGCATCCGACCGGCGTCGTCTGTCCGCTGTCGAGCAGCATCTGCGCTTCGCCCGGCTCGCAAAGACCCCATTCCTCGGGGAAGGCCAGCTCGTAGTAGCAGGTATTGTCCTGCAGCTCGGTAAAACTGACGTCGCGCGGACCCACGCCGGCCCGCTCGAACGCCCGCAGCACGGCACTCTTGGCCTCGGTGTGGAAACTGGGGCCCGCGGGAACCGGGCCCGCCAGTCCGCGCGGCAGCGCATCGCTGAAGTCCAGTGTCGCAACGGCGCTGGAGGCCACCGTGACAGGCTTGCCGGAAAACTGCCTTGCCTTCGCCGCCGAACAGATCACCACGGCCGCCGCGCCGTTGGATACCGGGCAGATCTCGAACAGGCGCAAGGGATTGCTGACATAAGGCGAGGCCAGCACGTCGGCGACGCTGATTTCCTTCTGGAAGCGCGCGAACGGGTTGCCGACCGAGCATTTGCGCGCCTTGACCGTGACGCGCGCATATTGCTCCTCGGTGGTGCCGTGATCGAACATCCTGCGACGCGCCAGGGTGGCCCAGAAGGAGGGACCCGGCATGCCGACACAGCGCTGTCGCAGAAATTCCGGGTCGGTCGCCTCCTCGACGCCGGAAGTCTGGATCATGCCCTTGGGCATCACCTCGCCGCCGACCACGAGGACGACATCATAAACGCCGCCGGCCACCAGCGAGTAGCCGACATTGAAGGCGTTGCCCCCGGCGGCGCAGCCCGCCGAGAGGTTATAGACGGGAATGCCGGTCGACCCGATGTCCTCGACGATGTCGTTGCCGTTCAGGCCCCAACCCTTGCCGCCGGAGAAACGGGAACTGGCGGCCGCCACGGCCTCGATCTGGCGCCAGGACACACCGGCATCCTTGAGCGCCATTTGCACCGCGTGACGACACAGTTCGGTCACCGACTTGGTGCCGACGATATCGTCGCCCGTCTTGCCGAACCGGTGCACCCCCACCCCGAGAACGCTGACTTCACGCATCTGTAATATCTCCGCGACAGCCTAAACCAGTTTGAATTTCCACGAGGTGTATGCCTTCCCTTCCTCGTGGTAGAGCGTGTCGACGACCAGCTCGACCTGTGCGCCAACCCGGACGCTCTCCAGCGGATCGACCATCTGGCCGACCATGCGCAAGCCGTTGTCCATGTCGATGACACCGATGACATAGGGCTTGAAGGGCTTGTCGAACTTGTGGGGTGGCGGCGGCGGGAAATCAGCCACCGAATAACTCCAGACGACACCCTTGCCGCCGAAGGCGCAATCCTCCATCCGCGACTCGCCGCAATGCGGGTTGTGGCATTCCGCGGCCTTGGGAAAGTAGGGTGTTCCGCAACTGACGCACCGGTTGCCCAGAACCCGCGCGCCGCCCTCCTCGAGGAAAAGCCCCGGGATGGCCGGAACACGCACGGTCGGGACGAAACTGCCGCCGGCGACCGACCCTTCCTCGACGAAAGCGCCATCCACCTCGTTCGAACGTTTTTCTGCCATTGTCTTGTCCTTGTCAGGCCCTGGCCGCCTTGATCAGCTCGGGCAACACTTCCAGGCAGTCCGCGACGATGCCGTAGCGCGCATAGCGATAGATCGAAGCGTCCTTGTCCTTGTTGATGGCCACGATGGTCTTGGCCGCCGAGCAGCCCGCCATGTGCTGGCTGGCGCCCGAAATCCCCGCCGCGAGATACAGGCCGGGACGGGTGATCTTGCCGGTGAGGCCGACCTGTCGCGACGAATCGATCCAGCCATCGTCCACGATGGCTCTCGAACCGCCCCACATGCCGCCCAGCACGTCGGCCAGCTGTTTCACCAGATCGTAATTCTGGGCGCTGCCCAAGCCCCGGCCACCGGAAACGATGATCTGCGCATCCTCGAGGCGCGGCCCTTCCGCCTTCGGTGACGAAACCACCCTGAATCGCTCCTTGACGCCCGCGAGGTCGACGCCGATGGTCCGCTGGGCCGGAGCGCCGGGTTGCGCCGCCGGCTCCGCCACGACCGTGGTGGTCACGACCGAAACCACGTTGAGCGGCGCCTGCAAGCGGTAGACGACGTTGGTGTCGCCGCCGAACGCCGTGGCCGTGACATCGAGACCGCCATCCCGCGCCGCGACGGCAAAGGCATTCATCACCACGGCCGCGCCGAGGCGGCCGGCGACGCGCGGCGCGATCAGGCGTGCCGCGACGGTCTGATTGAACAGAATGGTCGTCGGCTTGACCTGTCCGCAATACTGGACCAGGGCCTCGACCAAGGCATCCGGCTGGAAACCGCCAAGGGCCGGATCGTCGATGACATCGAGACTGGCGACGCCATGCGTCACCGCCAGCGCCGCGGCCTCTTTCGCGGCTCCGCCAGCCACCAGCCAGTGAAGCTTGGCACCCTGGGAGTCGCTCAGCTTCCTGGCCAGCGTAAGCGCCTCCTCGGTGCCGCCCTCGATGAAGTTGCCCCACGTACATAGAACGATGGTCATATCGTCGTCGCTCCTCGATGAATAGGGAATCTGCCCATAATCATAGTTTATTCATGCTCCTTTCACGCCCCCGCCACGCCACGAATCTGTTTCGGCCTTTGCTGGATCATTCGCGGCCATGCCCCACGTGCCCGCATGGCTCGACGCACAATGCCGTCATGCCCGAACCGCGCCCGCCGACACCTCGATAAGCTCGTGCCAGCCAAACCACCCCGAACGCCCGATATCCACTCGGTATCACCATGGCGAGCATTGGCGCACGAAGGTTTTCGTCCCTACTTCCTGGCCCAGGCCATTTCGGTGCTGGGAACATGGATACAGCAAATCGCCATCAACTGGCTGGTATATCGCCTATCGGACTCGGCCAGCCTGCTCGGCATCACCGCTTTCGCGACCATGGCGCCGCAGTTGATCATCGGCCCCATCGCCGGCGCCTGGATCGACCGCCACGACATGCGCAGGCTCCTCGTCGTGGTCCAGATGCTGCTCTGCATCCATGCCGCCGTACTGGCCTGGATGAGCTGGGCCGGGATCATCGGCCCCGGACTGCTGGTCGGCATGTCCGTCGCGCTGGGCGTGCTGACCTCCTTCGATGTTCCGCTTCGCCAAACCCTGATCAGCCATCTCGTGGACGATCCCAAGGATCTGCCGAGCGCCATGGCGTTGAACAGCATGATCCTGAACATCGGCCGCCTTGTCGGGCCGCCGCTCGCCGGCCTGCTGATCGCGTCGAGCTCGGAAGCAGCCTGCTTCTTCATCAATTCCATCTCCTTCCTCGCCCCGTTGATCATCGTGGCGCGCCTCCGACCGACACCCCGCCCCGCGACGCGCGGCCCGCTGGGACGCCTGGTCGCCGAAGGCATTGCCCACGCTCTTGCCGACCCTCCGCTGCGCACCTTGCTCGCCATCATGGCGCTGCTCAATCTCACGGCGTCGGCCGCTCTCGTGTTGCTGCCGGCGTTCGCCAGGGATGTCCTGAGCGGCGATGCACGCACGCTCGGACTCCTGTCGGGAGCGGCCGGACTCGGCGCCTTCGTCGCCATGATCGACCTTGCGCGGCGCAGTGCCATGGTCCGTTTGGTCGATGCCATCGCAACCGGAACGGCGATAAGCGCGGTCGCGCTCCTCTTGCTGGCGGCCGCTCCGTCATCCTGGATGGCCGCGTTCGCGCTGCTGTTGCTGGGATACGGAACCTCGGTGGCCAATGTCGCGATCGGAACGCTCGTTCAAACGCTGGCGCCGCCGGCGCTGCGCGGACGCCTGATCGCGTTGGTGGTGGCCGCGCGATTCGGTTTCGACGCGCTCGGCTCGCTCGTGAGCGGGTTCGCCGCGACCGAGGCAGGCGTGGTGTGGACCTTGTTCGCGCAAGGCGGCGCTCTTGCCGCGACGACCTTCTGGCTGTTGCGTCGGCATCGAAGTCTGAAAACCGCGGTGCAGCCGCTTGTCGTCTAGCCGCGACCGGCCGTGGCGGGGCGGCAGCCGGATACCCGCACACCCGCTGCCCAAAGTCAGCCGTGGCGGCACGCCGACGGGGCCGCAAACGGCCATGACGGAGCAGCGGCCGGATACCCGGGTGTTGATGATTGCCGAACTCGACGTGACAATGCCGGCATTTGGCCGGAAATCTCGTTCATGTCCATGACCCATCCCCGCCCCATCGTCGCCCTATCGGGCGGTGTCGGAGGCGCCAAACTCTCCCTGGGCCTGCTGCGCACCCTGCCCGCCGACAGCCTGACCGTGATCGTCAATACGGCCGACGATTTCACGCACCTGGGATTGCGCATCTCGCCGGACGTCGATACGACCGTGTATACGCTGGCGGACATCGTGAATCCGGAAACGGGCTGGGGACGACGCGACGAAACCTGGACCTTCATGGCCGCCACCGGCGCGCTGGGTGGCGAGACGTGGTTCCGGCTGGGCGACGGCGACCTGGCCATGCACGTGGAACGCACGCGCCGACTGGCGACCGGGGAGCCCTTGAGCCGGATCACGGCCGACATCGCCCGACGTCTGTCGATCCGGGCGAACATCGTCCCCATGACCGATGACGCCGTTGCCACGATCGTCGGCACGACGGCGGGCGATCTGGCTTTCCAGGATTACTTCGTGCGCCGCCAATGCGCGCCGCGTGTCACCTCGCTACGCTTCGCCGGCGCAGAGCAGGCACATCCGGCCACGGCGGCGGCCGAGGCCCTCGGCAACCCTGAACTCGCGGCCGTGGTGATCTGTCCTTCGAACCCCTACCTGAGCATCGATCCCATACTGGCCATTCCGGGCATGGCAACGCTGCTGCGGAACTGCGCGGCGCCGGTGATCGCCGTCTCCCCGCTGGTCGGCGGCAAGGCGGTGAAAGGCCCCACCGCCAAGATCATGGCCGAACTCGACCTGTCCATTTCCGCCGTGGAAATTGCGCGGCATTACCGCGGCGTGATCGACGGCCTGGTGGTCGACGCCGGGGATCGCCATCTCGCCGGCCAGTTCGATCTGCCGGTGCTGTTCACCGAAACCATGATGACCACGCTCGCCGATCGCGAAAGGCTGGCGCGGGAAGTGACCCGGTTCGCCGAAACCCTGGCCGGCAAGCGGACGTCGCCGGCGAAATCGTCGTCCGAATGAATCGGGCCGCCATCCACGCGCTGGCGCATCGCGCCAGCGTTAGTCCGTGTGGACGATGATTGGCGACACCGACGAAACCAGAATTTCCCCGCATGTGATTTGCCGTGAAGTTCATGTTGGGGTTCATGTCTTCACTGGCCAATATCCCCACGACAGGAGTCATGATGAAAGTTCTCAAAGCGGGTACCCGCCTCAAGAGTGCCGTCTGCGACGCGGAGGTGATGGTGATTCGCGCAACGCCCGCCGAAGTCGCGATGACATGCGGAGGCGTCGAAATGATCGGCATGACGGACCCGAAGGCCGCCGCCGCGATCGATCCCGCGCATGCCGGCGGCTGTCTGGTCGGCAAGCGTTACGTCGACGCCCAGGATCAGTTCGAGTTCCTGTGCACCAAGGGCGGCAAGGGTTCGCTGGCGCTCGATGGCGCCACGCTCACGGTCAAGCAGGCCAAGGCCCTGCCCTCCTCGGACTGAGCGGCATGAACATCGCCATGACGCTGGAAATGGCGGCGGAGGCGTTCCCCGACCGGATCGCCGTCACCTCCGCCGGTGCCAGCATGACGTACGCGCAACTGCTGGCCGCGGCGCGCTCGGCCGGCACGGCAATCCGCGACAGCGGCTGCCGCTATGTCGGCCTGCTCGACATCAACAGCCTGGCGGTACCGGTCGCCATTTTCGCGTCGGCCTACGCCGGCGTGCCCTACGTGCCGATGAACTATCGGCTGACCAAGCCGGAGCTGGAGGAACTGCTGGGGCGCATCGCGCCGGCCTTCCTGATCGCCGATCCCGCCTATGTCGATGGTCTGGCCATGCCGCCGGGAATGCGCATCGTGACGCGAGCCGACCTGCTCGATCTGGCGCGTTCGCCAGCGCCGGCCGATCTCGCGCCGGCCGGCGAGCCGCACGACACCGCCATCCAGCTTTTCACCAGCGGCACCACGGGCAAGCCCAAGGCGGCCATCCTCCGCCACGAGCACCTGATGTCCTACATTCTCGGCACCATCGACTTCGGTTCCGCGGCCGATGACGACGCGGTGCTGATCTCGGTGCCGCCCTACCATATCGCCGGCATCTCGGCCGTGCTCAGCTCCACCTATGCCGGTCGTCGCATGGTCCAGTTGCCCAACTTCGAGGCGGCGGCATGGCTCGATCTGTGCCGGAACGAGCGCGTCACCAATGCCTTCGTCGTTCCCACCGTGCTGTCCCGGGTGATCGACCACCTGAACGCCAAGGGCGAGGAACCTCGCTGTCCGGCGCTCAAGGCCGTTGCCTACGGCGGCGGCAAGATGCCGTTGGCCGTCATCGAACGGGCAATGGAACTGTTCCCGGGGACCGGCTTCACCAACGCCTACGGACTGACGGAGACGAGTTCGACCATTGCCATCCTCGATCCCGATGACCACCGCTCCGCCATGGCCAGCAGCGACCCCGCCGTGCGCAAGCGCCTGACGTCGGTCGGCAAGCCCATCGCCACGGTCGAGATCGATGTGCGCGACGATTCGGGCAAGTCGCTCGGCGTGAACCAGGCCGGCGAGATCTTCGTGCGCGGCGGCCAGGTCGCCGGTGAATATCTCGGCATGGGCAGCGTGCTCGACGCCAACGGCTGGTTCCCCACGCGCGACCGGGGCTATCTCGACCAGTATGGCTACCTGTATCTCGATGGCCGGGCGGACGATGTGATCGTTCGCGGCGGCGAGAACATCTCCCCGGGCGAAATCGAGGACGTGCTGCTCACGCATCCCGCCGTGCTCGATGTCGCCATCGTCGCCGTTCCCGACGAGCAATGGGGCGAGAACGTGGGCGCCGCGGTAGTGCTCAAGGATGGCGCGTCGGCGACCGCCGACGAATTGCAGCAATGGGTGAAGGACCGCTTGCGCTCCTCGCGCGTGCCGGCCACCGTCGCCTTCAAGGACCAGTTGCCCTACAACGAAATGGGCAAGATCCTGAGGCGCGTCGTCAAACAGGAGTTGGCGAACCCGCCAGCCAAGTAGAACCACAACGAGAGGCGGAGATGACCATGACCGACGAAGAACTGCGGGAACTGAAGCGGGACATACGCGTCCTGAAGGACATCGAGGCCATCAAGCGCGTCAAGCATGCGTATTTCCGCTGTATCGACACGGCCAACGTGGAGGAGTTGAAGTCCATTTTCCACAAGGATGTCGTCGTGCACTTCATCGGCGGCACCTACGAGTGGACCTTGAATGGCCGCGAGGAGTACCTCGATGCCATCGCGGCCAATTTCAACAACGAAGTGGTGGCCCAGCACAACGGCCACCACCCGGAAATCGACGTGCTGAGCGAAACCGAGGCCACCGGCACGTGGTACCTGCACGACAACTTCTATCGCCTCTGGGACAAGCATTTCGTCACCGGCACGGCCCTCTATCGGGACCGCTACGTCAAGGAGGACGGTCGCTGGCAGATTCGCGAAAGCCGCTACGAGCGCATCTATGAAATCGGCCAAGCCCTCGCCGAGCTGCCGCCACTGACTGTCCACTATCTGGCCAAGCACGGGCGCACCCGATCCGGCCAGACCTGACTCCCGTCGGGCAGGCTCGACATGACCAAGGCCGCCGCGACGCGGGCCGTGCGCGTGTCGTGAACAGTCGGCCCCGCGCCATCGACCGACTGACGACGATGATCCAAGCATGAGCGATCCGGCACCGACAGCGAATCCCGTCCGGCGCAAGCGGCTGCTCGTGTTGCTGACGGTCGCCTTCCTCCTCGCCGGCGCTGCCTGGGCGGCGTACTGGTACCTGCATGGCCGGCATCACCAAGTCACCGACGATGCCTATATCGCCGGCCACGTGGTTCAGATCACTTCCCAGGTCGCCGGCACCGTCGCCACCGTCGCGGCCGTGGATACCGAATTCGTCCGCGCCGGCACCCTGCTGGTCAAGCTGGACGAGACCGACAGCCGCATCGCCCTCGACAAGGCCGAGGCCGAACTCGCGGAAGCCGTGCGCGACGCCCGCGTGCTGTTCGCCGCCCCGGAGGAGTTGCGCGCGGCCCTGCGCGACCGCGAGGTCGAGGTGGCCCGGGCGCGCGACGATCTTGCGCGCCGGCGGGGCCTCGCCGCCGGAGGCGCCGTCCCGGAAGAGGAAATCGCGCATGCCGCCGCCCGCCTCGCCAGTGCCGAGGCCCAACTGGCGCAGACCCGCGAGCAGTTGGCGACCAGCCTGGCCCGCATCGCCGGCAACGACATCGTTCGCCACCCCGCCGTCGCGGTGGCGACGGCGAAGTTCAATGAGGCCTATGTCAATCACCGCCGCACTTCCATCGTCGCGCCGGTCGATGGCGTCATCGCCAAGCGCGCCGTCCAGCCTGGCCAGAGAGTCAGTCCCGGCGGCACGCTGATGGCCGTGGTGCCGCTCGACACCGTCTGGGTCGACGCCAACTTCAAGGAAGTCCAGCTCAAGCGCATGCGCGTCGGACAGCCGGTGACCATGAACGCCGATCTCTACGGCGGCGATCAGACCTACCACGGCCGGGTGGCCGGCATGGGCGCCGGCACCGGCTCGGCTTTCGCCATCCTCCCCGCGCAGAACGCCACCGGCAACTGGATCAAGCTGGTGCAGCGCGTGCCGGTGCGCATCGCGCTGGATCCCGCCGATCTGGCGGCGCACCCGTTGCGCATCGGCCTGTCCATGTCGGTGGATGTCGACACCAGCCAGCAGGCCGCCGACCTGCCGGATGCCATGCGCCATGTCCCGGCGCCGGCCGTCTCCGGCAATGCCGTGGCCATGGAAGCCGCCGAGCGGCGCGCCCGCGACATCATCCGGGCCAACCTCGCCACTTCCGCTTCCTCATGGCCGAGCCGGCGCCGCTGAGCGGAAGCATCGACGGAGCGCCCGCGCCCGACCGTCAGGCGCCCCAGCCGCCGCTGCCCCGCGAGCAGCGCTTGACGGCGACGGTGGCGGTGTCGCTGGCCAGTTTCATGCATGGCGTGGACCTCGCCGTCACCAATGTCTCGGTGCCGGCAATCGCCGGCAATCTCGGCGGCTCGCTGACCCAGGGCACCTGGGCCATCACTTCCTACGCCGTCGCCAGCGCCATCGTCATTCCGCTCACCGGCTGGCTCACCACGCGCTTCGGCCAGGTCCGGGTGTTCGTCAGCTCGGTCCTGATGTTCACGCTGGCATCGATGCTGTGCGGCCTGTCCTCCAGCCTGGAAATGCTGGTGCTGGCCCGTGCCTTGCAGGGCCTGACTTCGGGGCCGATGACGCCCGTGGCCATGTCGCTGCTGCTGGCCGCCTACCCGCCGAACAAGGCCGCGACGGCCATGACCGTGGCCATGATGACGGCCATGATCTCGCCGGTGGTCGGCCCCCTGCTCGGCGGCTGGATCACCGACAACCTGTCCTGGCCGTGGATCTTCTATGTCAATCTGCCCGTCGGCCTTTACTCGGCATGGGCCAGCTGGCGCATCTTCCGCCACCGCGAATCGCATCGCATCCGGCAGCCCGTCGACTACGTTGGCCTGGTCCTGCTGGTCGTCTGGGTGGGCGCCTTCCAGCTCATGCTCGACCTCGGCCGCGAACGCGGCTGGTTCGACTCGACACTGGTCATCGTCTTCGGCGTGGTCGCCCTGGTCTCGTTCCTGTTCTTCGTCGTCTGGGAATGGTACGACCCGCACCCCGTGGTCGACCTGCACCTGTTCCGGACACCGAGCTTCACCCTCGGCGTCGCCGTGGTCGGGCTGGGCAGCATCCCGTATTTCGGCAACATCGTCGTGACCGCCCTGTGGCTGCAACAGAGCATCGGCTACACCGCCACCCTCGCCGGCTCCGTCGTCATGTTCGGCGGCATCGCCATGTTCATGGTCCAGCCTTTCGTCAGCAAGCTGGTCGTCCGCGCCGGCGTCCGTCCGCTGGCCCTGCTGGCGCTCGCCTTGATGCTGGCGAGCGTATACCTGCGCACGGGGTTCGCCCCCGCCCTGGGCAAGATCGACCTCATCGTGCCCCAGGTGCTGGCCGGGCTCGGCACGGCGGCGTTCTTCATGCCCCTGATGCTGCTCGCCCTCACCGCCATACCGCAGTGGCAGACCGCCAGCGCCAGCGGCCTCTACACTTTCGTGCGCATCCTGAGCACCGGCATCGGCGCCTCGCTGGCGACGACGGTATGGGACGACCGCATCGCCCACCATCGCGGCCATCTGGCCGACCATATCTCGATCTCCGACCAGCCCGCCGTCGACGCGCTGGCGACGCTGGCGCCGGCCACGGGCGAGTTGGGCGCCCTCGCCGTCATCGAACGCATGATCGTGAACCAGGCCGAAACCCTGGCCGCCAACGACTTCGCGGCGTTTTGCATCGTCCTGTACCTCGTCTGCGTCGTCTTCGTGCTGGCGATGCCCCGGGTCAAGCCGGCCAACCGCTGATGCGCGACACCCGCCCCCAGCCCGCCAGCGACACTTGGCGCCCCCTGGCGAGCCTGCCTCTCGGGCTCAAGGGGTCCGGCGTCGCCATCGAATACGCCCGCCGGCTGCTGCGTTCGCTCGGCGCCGAGCCTCGGCGGCAGCCCGGGCCGGCCGCCGCCCATCCCGCGCTCGCCTGGGCCCAGAGCGGCGCCATGGCGCTCACCGGCATACCCGGCCGGCCGGGTCGAATGTGTCCGGCGCCGATCGCCTCGTGCGTCGATGGCGCGCTCGCGGCGCTGCGCGCCCTCGCCGGCGACGACTTGACCGAGGTCTTGCCCGACGCCTCCCTGCTCGGCGAACGCGCCGCCATCGCCGGGTTCGGTCGGGCCGGCCGCGTGTCGGCCGGCCGCGCCTGCCGGCTGCTGCCCGGCGCCGACGGCTGGCTGGCCTTGAGTCTCGCCCGGCCGGACGACTGGCAACTGCTGCCGGCCTGGCTCGAGAGCGGCCCGCTCGATTCGTGGCCCGCCGTCGCCGAGGCCGTGGCCGGCGCCCGCGTCGACACCTTGCTCGAACGCGGCCGCATGCTGGGGCTGGCGCTGGCGGCTTCCCGTGAGCAGCCGCCGGGACCGGCGTCATGGTGCCGCCTGCTGGAGCGGTCGCCGGCCGGCGCGAAAACCGGCGCGAAAGTCAGCCGTCGCGGCACGCCGCTGGTGGTCGATCTTTCCGCGCTCTGGGCCGGCCCCTTGTGCGCGCAATTGCTCGGGACGCTGGGCGCGCGGGTGGTGAAGGTCGAAAGCCTGAACCGGCCGGACGGCGCCCGCCGCGGCCCGCCCGCTTTTCACGACCTGATGAATGCCGGCAAGGCCAGCGTCGCCCTCGACTTTTCGTCCGCCCGCGACATCGACAAGCTGCGCCGCCTGCTGCTCGTCGCCGACATCGTCATCGAATCGGCGCGGCCCCGCGCATTGAGCCAGCTCGGCATCGACGCCACGGCCATGCTCGCCGAGAATCCGCGCCTGACCTGGCTGAGCATCACCGGCCACGGCCGCGCCGGCGCGGCGGCCGACTGGATCGCCTATGGCGACGACGCCGGTGTCGCGGCCGGACTGTCGGGCCTCATGCTCGACGCCACCGGCGACATCATGTTCTGCGGCGATGCCATCGCCGATCCGCTGACCGGCGTGCATGCCGCCCTTGCCGCCTGGAGCGCCCATCGCGCCGGCGGCGGCGTGCTCGTCTCGCTGGCGCTGAGCGAAGTCGTCCGCCATTGCCTGGAATTCATGCCATCGCCCGGCATCGAGGCCACGCGCCAGCGCTGGCGCCGCTGGCAGGACATCGCCCTCGCCGCCGGCGTCTGCGAACGGCGGGCGGCCATCCGGAGCGTCGCCGCGCCGGCCCGGCCGCTCGGCGCCGACACCACCGCCGTGCTCGCGGGCTTCGGCATCCCGTGCTGATCCGGCGAGCCGAGGTGGCGGGAGCCGGGCGCCTCGACGTGCGCGTCGAGGCCGGTGCCATCGTCGAAATCGGCGGGGCCATCAAACCCCGCGCGGCGGAAGCCGTCCTCGACGCCGCCGGCGGGGCCCTGTTGCCCGGCCTTCACGACCATCACATCCACCTGTTGTCGCTGGCCAAGGCGCTCGAATCGATCCCGTGCGGTCCGCCGAACGTGTCGAACGGCGCGCAATTGATCGCCCAACTCGAACAACATGCCGCGACGACCGGCGATGACGATGGCTGGCTGCGCGGCATCGGCTACCACGAATCCGTCGCCGGCGACATCGATCGGGCCTGGCTCGATGCCGTCATGCCCAGCCGCCCGCTGCGCATCCAGCATCGCAGCGGACGACTCTGGATATTCAATGGCGCCGCCCTGGCGCGCATCGGTACCGGCACGTCTCCCCTTCCTCCCGGCGCCGATCTCGCGAGCGGCCGTTTCCTGGATGCCGACGACTGGCTGCGCGCGCGCCTGCCCGACGAGCGGCCGCCGCTGCGCCTTGCCAGCACCCTGCTCGCCAGACGCGGCGTCGTCGGCGTGACCGATGCCACGCCCTCGAACGGCTTGTCCGACCATCGCTATTTCGCCGGGCAGCGCGCGGGCGGGCAATTGCTTCAGGATGTCCTGGTCATGGGAAGCGCCGAACTCCATCTCGCGGCAAGAGACAAGGACGTGGCCGTCGGGGGCGTGGCCGTCGGGCCGACCAAGATTTATCTGCGCGAATCGGCGCTGCCTGATTTCGACGATCTTTGCGCCGCGATGCGACTCAGCCATGCCGCCGGACGCGCCGTCGCCGTGCATTGCGTCACCGTCGCGGAACTCGTCTTCGCCGCGAGCGCGCTCGCCGAAGCGGGGCATCACCCGGGCGACCGCATCGAACACGCATCGCTCACGCCGCCCGCGACGCTGGACCTGCTGGCCGGTTCAGGCATCACGGTGGTGACGCAGCCGAACTTCGTCCTCGAACGCGGCGACCAATATCTTGCCGATCTGCCGGCCGCCGAGCAACCATGGCTTTACGGCGGCCGGCGCTTCCTCGCCCGCAGCATACCGCTGGCGGCCGGCACCGACGCGCCGTTCGGCGATCCGGACCCCTGGCGGGCCATGGCCGCCGCCGTCAATCGACGCACGCGCGGCGGCGCCTGTCTGAATCCGGATGAAACTCTCGCCCCCGAGGAAGCGCTGGCGCTGTTCACCGGACCGGCCGCGCAGCCGGGCGCGGAACCCCGCGCAATCCGCGCGGGTGCGGCGGCGGATCTGTGCCTGCTGGATCGACCGTGGCGGGATGCCCGCGAAGACCTTGCCGCCGTGCAAGTGATCGCCACCCTCCGCGCCGGCACGCTCATCCACGGCCCCCAATGACGACGGGCGGCCCAGGCCGCCCGTCATCGTCACGCTGATTGCCGAACGCTTACCACTTGTAGTTGAAACTCAAGCCGTATGTGCGCGGCTCCTGCCGGTTGGCGTTGTTTCCACGCAATATTGCCACGCGCGATACTGCGGCGCAGCATGGGGCGGGCGTCTCAGCGCGGGTAATAACCGACGCCGACGATGTACTGATCGACCTTCTGGATGAAGGTCTGTTTCGATTCGATCCGGCGCGTCATGGGATTGCGCCATGTGTAGTCGAGTTCGGCGCGATCGGCATCGCGCAGTTTCTCCGCCATCTCGACGACGATGTGCCGGCCGTTGGCGTCGGTGATCTTGCGACCATCGCTGTCCACCAGATGCGGCAGCGAACCGTGCGCCACCATCTTCATGTCGCGGCTGTCGACGACGAAGACGTAGAGGTCGTCCTGGATATACGCGCCGTTGAGATCGCCAAAGTCAGTCATGGCGCGACGGGGATCCTTTTGCATCGCCGCCGCGGCCTGATCGAGAAGCACCCTGGCCTGGCTGGCCGTCGCGCGCGGGATATAGAAGCCGACCGAAATGATCCTGTCGCCGACCCGTTTGAAGAAGGCCAGCTTGCGCTCCTCGCGCTGGTCCATGCGATTCAGCCAGCGGTATTCGACGTGGCCGCTGCCTTTCTCGCGCGCAGTCTTCAGTATTTCTCGGAAGAAGGGCTTGCCGGCCGAATCCCGCACGTCGGTAACGTCACGGCCGACCAGCACCGATGAAGAACCGCCGCTGGCCAGAAACTTGCCATCGGTGGCGAGTACGTACACATAGAGTTCGCCGTCCTCGAAGCGGCCAGCCTCGGCGAAATCGTCCAGCGCCTTGTCACCGCGTCGGCGGTAGTGCGCGACCGCGCGGGCAAGCAGGGCCTTGGCGCGATCCACCTTGGCGACATCGAGTTGCTCGACCTCGCTTGCCACCGCCCGATCCGCCGCGCTTGCGGGCATGATCACCGAACAACAGGCAGCCGCGACGACGACTGCCCGCAACATCCTGGGAGGCCTGACAACCATCATGGTGACTTCCTCCTAGAATTTTTCAGCCTGGCTTTAACGGCCGCCTTGCGCTATCCAAAGCCGCGCCAAGTCGGCAGCCCCATCCGTCCCGCCGACGCTGCGCAGAACCTGAACGGCCTTGGCCCGATTGTTCGCCTGGAGATAAGCCATGCCCAAGTGGAGCTTGGCATCTTCGGCGCGCTTCAATCCGCCCTTGGCGATACCCTGCTCGATCATGGCGATGCCCTTGTCGAACTCGCCATTGGTGACGAACGCATAGCCCACCTTGGCCAGCGCTTCGCCATCCTTGGCCGCGGCCGCCGCCTTCTCGTCGTCGACCAGCGCCTTGCGGTCATCGTCGGTCTGCTTGTTCGCCAGATCGCGCAAGCGCTTGTGGCGGTCGGCTTCCGCGCCGGTGCCGAGCACGCCCTTGGTGAATCCCTCGGTCACGACCTTCTTGGCTTCCGCCGGCAAGCCGGCTTGCAGCGCGAGCTGGGCCATCTCCATGAAGTCGCCGCCTTCGCGCAGATTGCCGGTGGCGAACATCAGGCGATAGACGTCGAGCGACAGGCGATCGGAAAACCCGGGCTTGCGCTGGATGCGGGAAAGCAGATCGGCCCAGTATTCCTTCTTCGGATAATGCGAGACCAGCTTCTCCAGCGCATTGGCATAACCGGTCTTGTCGTTCAGCTTGAGGTAGCAATTGGCGAGCAACTGCAACTGATCCTCGCCGGGCGTCCTTCCGGCCCTTTCATCGGCGGCGACCGCGTCGTTGATCGACTTGGCCGCCTCGGCGTAATCGCCATTCAGGTACTGGGCCTGCATGATCAGCGTGCGCATGGAGGCCGAGGAGCCGCCGGCCTTTAAGTAACGCTGTGCCCAGGCGATGGCCTTGCCATAATCCTTGGCGCGGTAATACGTTCCAGCCACCGCCTCCATGATCTTGACCTGCTCGGCTTCCGGCAGCTTGCCCGAGTTGATCACCGCCTCGAAGGATTTCGCGGCCAGTTCCGTCTCGCCCGCGCCCGATGCGGCGCTGCCGCGCATGCGGTCGAGGATGTAGTTTTCATAGGCCGTCTTGCCGCTCACCGCGTCGGCTTCGCGGATCTTGGCCAGCGCTTCCTTGTACTTCTGCGCCTTCATCAACTCCTGCGCGGCCTGCAAGGGCTTGCCCACTTCCGGACGCAGCGACTCCTGCGCACGGACGCTCGAAAATCCGACGCCCTCCGGCGTAACCGAACCGACCCACGAACCGAGGGCCAGCAGCCCCAAGACAAGGACACTCACACGCTTCATGAAATCAACCTCGCGTTAGTTTCTTTCTCGCGGCGCCGGCGGTTCGCCGTAGCCCCGAGCTTTACTGGATGAACTGCTCGTTGCCGACCAGGCCGATTTTCGTCACCCCCAGGCGCTGCGCCGAAGCCATGACCATGGCCACGGACTTATAGCTTACAAGCTTGTTGGGGCGCAAGTGAACTTCCGGCTGCTCCGGCAGTTCCGTCAGCTCGAACAGGCGTCGTTCCAGTCCGGCCTTGTCCGAAACCACCTGACCGTTCCAGATCACCGTGCCATCGAAGTCGACGTCGATGCGAACGATCTCCGGCGGTTTCTCGGGCGGCGGCGGATTACCCACCGGCATGTTCAGCTTGACGGCATGGGTCTGGATTGGAATGGTGATGATCAGCATGATCAACAACACCAGCATCACGTCGATCAGGGGCGTCGTGTTGATGTCGACCATGACATCCGGATCGCCGGATGCGTTGCCGGGACCCACGTTCATGCCCATGCTTGACTCCTTTCCTTCGCTATTGGCGGACGGGCGGTTCGGTGATGAAACCGACCTTGGCAATCGCCGCCCGCTGGCAGGCGACGACGACCTTGCCCACCGACTCGTAACGCGCGTCCATGTCGCCGCGGATATGCACCTCCGGCTGCGGGCTCTGGACCGACACCTTCTTCAGGCGCTCGACCAGAACCTCGATGTCCGCCAGGTACTCCGTGTTCCAGAAGATGTCGCCATCGCGGCTGACCGAAATCAGGACGTTCTCGGGCTTGGTCTGGGTCACCACGTTCGTCTCTTTCGGCAACTGCACCGGGACGGTTTGAGTGACCACCGGGATGGTGATGAGGAAGATGATCAGCAGCACCAGCATGACGTCGACCAGCGGCGTCGTGTTGATCGCGGAGACAACTTCGTCTTCATCGCCGCTCTCGGCGGGACCGACGGTCATGCTCATGATCTAGCCCTTTAGGGATTGCTGCTTGCCGATCATCACCATGTGCAGTTCGCCGGAGAAGGCGCGGACGTTCTCCATGGCCAGCTTGTTGCGACGGACCAGCCAGTTGTAACCAAGCACGGCCGGAACCGCGACGGCAAGACCGATGGCGGTCATGATGAGCGCCTCGCCCACCGGACCGGCCACCTTGTCGATCGATGCCTGGCCGGCGATGCCGATCGCGGTCAGGGCGTGATAGATGCCCCAAACGGTACCGAACAGACCGATGAAGGGAGCCGTCGAGCCGACGGTGGCGAGGAAAGCCAGGCCATCCTGCATGCGGTTCTGGACGTTATCGACGGCGCGTTGAACCTGCATCGTGATCCAAGTGTTCAGGTCGATCTGCTCGAGTTGGGAGCCTTCGTGATGCTGGCTCGCGCCCAGCGCCCGCTCGGCGATGTAGCGGAAGGCGTTGTTCTCGGCAAGCGTGCTCGCGCCTTCCTGAAGGCTGCCGGCGGTCCAGAACGTCTTCTTGGCCGCACGGTATTGCCTGAACAGCCTGTTCTGCTCGACCAGCTTGACGACGAGGATGTACCAGGTGCCCATCGACATGATCACCAGGATCACCAAGGTGCCCTTGGACACCATGTCGCCCGCCCTCCACAGGGCGTCAAGCCCATAGGGGTTCTCGACGACTTCCGTCGTCTTCGCGGACGGCGCGGGCGGAGCGACCGGCGTGCTGGCGCTATCGGCGGTCGCGGCGGGGCTTTGGGCATTGGCCACTTCGGGCAGAGCGCTAATGCCGGCCGCGCAAACGACGACCAGCGCGGCGACCAGGACTCTGAAACGTTTGATGATAGACATGACTCCTCCTTCGTTGCGTACGGGTTACTACGATTACAGTGAAATCACTGAAGCTTCCATGTGTACTTCAGGCTCGCCCAGGACTGCTCCGGCTTGCCATCCACGGTTCCCGGCTTGAACTGGCAACGCCCGAGCGCGTTGCGCGCGGCCTCGTCCAGGCGAGCGTAGCCGCTCGATGATTCGACTTCGCTCTTCACCACGCGGCCATCGGTGTCGATCAGGAAGCGCAGCACCACGGTGCCCTCCTCTTCCAGGCGACGCGAGGCCGACGGGTATTCCGGCTCGGAGCAGGAGCGCTTGGCATCGATGACCGGAGGAACCCTGACCGCGGGCTTGGGCGGCGCCTGTACCACGGGGGGTGGTGCGGGCTCTGGCGCCGGTGGCGGCAATGTCCTGGCGATGGCGGTAATGGCCCCTGGATTCGCCTGCTGCACCACCGCGACATTCACCTCGGGCGGCGGAATGAAGGGCGGCGGCGGCGGCGCCAGTTTGGGCGGCGGCGGTGGCGGCTTGTCAGGCGGCGGTGTTTTCTTGATCTCTTCGATCAAGCGCGTCTCCAGCGGCCCCTTGACCACCTCGACCACCTTGCGGGCCAAGCCGTTCATCAGCCCATACACCAGGGCGATGTGAAAGATGACGACAAAAGCGATACCGGCCAGATGCTTCGTCGGATTTCGCTGCTGCTGCGCGTAATCAATTTGCGCGTAACTCATTACTGCCTCCTCGGCCTGCTGCGCACACTTTGGTGCTTCGTCTTGGCTGAATCACAGCTTCATGCATCTCGCGATGGCGACTGCACAACCATCGACCCCGTTCGGCTGCGATGCCTCGTTATTGTAAGAATAGTGACATCGACAAGAACCTCGATCATCGTCCGAATGAACGATCATGCGCTCTTGGCGAATCTATCGCGCAATTCGTTCTTGAGAACCTTGTTCGAAGCATTGACCGGCAATTGCCGGACAAATCGGACAAAGCGCGGCACCTTGTAATTGGCCATGCGGCCGCGCGACCACGCGATGACTTCGTCTTCCGTCAGGCCGGCGTCGCCGCGCGCCACGACCCAGGCGCAGCCGACCTCGCCGAGCCGCTCGTCGGGAACGCCGATCACGGCCACCTGGGCAATCGCCGGATGCTCGGCCAGCATCGCCTCGACCTCCGCGGGATAGCAATTGAAACCACCAACGATGAACATGTCCTTCAAACGATCGGTGATGCGCAGGTAGCCGCGCTCGTCGACCACGCCAACGTCGCCGGTATGCAGCCAGCCCGCGGCGTCGATCGTCTCCGCCGTGGCCTTCGCGTCCTCGAAGTATCCCTTCATCACATGATAGCCCCGCAGACAGACTTCGCCCGTCTGGCCGGCCGGCACGGGCCGACTGGCGGCGTCCATGATACTCAACTCGGTGCCGGGGATGGCCTTGCCGCAGGTCGTCGCGATTGTCGTGGCATCATCGTCCGGATCGCAAATTGTCGCCAAACCACCACACTCGGTAAGGCCGTAGGCCGTGGTGACGACGCGGATGTTCAACTCCTTGCGCATCCGTTCGATCAGTATCGGCGGAATGGTCGCCGCCCCGGTGACCGCCACGCGCAGACTGGACAAATCGGCCCGCGCCAGGCGCGGATGCGCCAGCATCGTCAGATAAAGCGTCGGTGGCCCCGGCATGACGCTGATGCGATCGCGCTCGATGCGGCCGAGTATGTCTTCGGCATCAAATACCGCTTGCGGCAGAATGGTCGCGCCGGCGATCAGGCAGGTCAGCCAGCCGGCCTTGTAGCCGAATGAATGAAAAAACGGATTGACGATCAGGTAGCGGTCGCCGGGCACGAGGCCAATCACCTTGGCATACTCGGTGAAGGCGCGAACGGCCGCGCCATGCGTAGACATCACGCCCTTGGGCCTGCCGGTGGTGCCCGAGGTGAACAGCAGGTCGGCCAGGTCGCCGGCCTTGACCTTCGCGGCCGTCCGCCTTGCCCTGTCTTCGTCGACACGGGGCGCCAGGTCGAGAAACTCGAGCCAGTCCATGTCATGTCGGCCCGGATCGCGGCGCGCGGCCCCGATGACGACGATATGCCGGAGCGACGACGGTCGCAGGCCACTCAGCATGTCCGGGTAATACGAGCCCAGGAAATCGCCGACGCAGAAGAGCACGCACGCGCCGCTCCGGGCCAGGATGTCGGCGGCCTCGGCCCCCTTCATGCGGGTATTGATCGGGACCAGCACCGCGCCGGCACAATGCGCGCCGAGCGCCGCGACCACCCATTCCGCCTGGTTCGGCGCCCAGATGCCGACGCGATCGCCCGGCCGCACGCCCAGCGCCATCAGCGCGCGCGCGGCCACCAGTGCCCAGCCCGCCAATTCCGCATAGGTGATGGCGACGCCATCCTGCTCGATGGCGGCGCGCGACGCATGCCGGTCCGCCGCGGCAAACAGCAGCGCGGGGATGCTCTGCGGCGTCATGGAAGCGTGCCCGCCCCCGACCGCCACGCCGCTTCCGCCCGTTTCATCGCGCCTGACTCGACCAGACTTGTCCTGCCTCGTTCCCATCCTGCTTCCTCCGCACACCAGCGGGCTCGCTCCTCGCGGCATGATCCATCACGCCACGGGGCCACCCGACGTATTCCGTCATACTTTCATTCGCCTCCGGCGCCTGCATCGTCTGAGTAGACTAGCGCAGACCGGCAGGTGCCGATGGTGCATGCGGCCCGACTCCATGATCCGCTTGACCGGCGAATCCCCGGAGCAGCCGCTTAGTCCTCGTGGACGATGCCAGCCTTGCTCGCCGCCCGCGATAGTTGCCGCAGGAGGAGAAAAATGATGAATGATGCCGTTGAGCAGTTGATGCAGGGCAAGACTTGGGAACAGTTTTGCGACGCACTGAAAGCCGCCGGGCAGCAGATTCTGCGGCCGGAGGCGCCCGCCACGCCGCTCGACCGGGCGGAGGGCTATCGATATCTTTCCCGGCTGGTGCGCGTCGCGCTCGAGATGCATGTCGAATTCGCCGATCCCGACTTCCCGGGATTCATCGTGCCCTCGCACGAAACGATCAAGATCGGCGCCGACAATCCCGACAATCTCTACATGTCGGCGCGCGTCGATGGACGCAACGAGTACCGGGTCACCGGCCGGCGCGGCACGGTCACGACGCTCAATTTCTCCACCAAGAAAGGCGGCTACGCCAATCGGGACGGGCGCATGGACGGCACCGGCTTTCTCGCCGCCACGGACATGACATTCGACGCCGATGGCGGTTTCGAACTGATCCTGAGCCAGCAGCCCAGGCCGGGCAACTGGCTGCCGATGGAGGCGGACACCAACCAGTTCCTGGTGCGCCAGACTTTTCTCGACCGCCGGACGGAGCAGCCCGCCGAGGTGCGCATCGAAAGGATAGGCGGCAACGCCAAGCCCAGGCCCCTGGACGCGGCCTCGTTTCACGAAAACCTCATGCGCGCCAGCGCCTTCGTCGGCAATACCGCGCGCTTGTTCGCCGATTGGGCGCAAGGCTATCAAGCCCGCGTCAACAGCCTGCCTCCCGCCGACCAGGTGATTTGCCAGGCCGCCGGCGGCGACCCGAACATTTTCTACTACCACGGCTACTGGCAACTCGCCGAGGACGAAGTCCTGCTGGTCGAACTGCCGCGCATTCCCGATTGCGAGTTCTGGAACCTGCAAGTCGACAATTACTGGATGGAGTCGCTCGACTACCGGTATCACCACATCCATCTGAACAGACACGATGCCGTCCTCGAGGCCGACGGCCGCCTGACGGTCGCCATCGCCGAACGCGATCCCGGCCTGCCGAACTGGCTGGAGACGGCCGGTCACCGCACCGGCACCCTGTGTTTCCGCTTGATAGGCGCCCGCGAGTACATCCATCCCACGACCCGTGTGGTCAAGCTCGATGCCTTGAGGCGCTGAACGATGACGACTTTCGACATGCAGTCGCTGCTCGACGAAGCGTCGCGCCGCGCCGGCGGGCTCGCCGATTTCGGCGACGAGGCGTTTCGCCCCGCGCTCGCGCAATTGCTCGCCTGCCTCGACCGCGAGGGACGGCTGTCCGTCACCGGCCGCGAATTGCTGACCGAACGAATCATCGAGATGCTGAAGAACCGCCTCGTCCTCGAGGATCATGTTCGCCGGTATCCCGAGATTCTCGACGAAGCCAACGACGATCCCATCGTCATCGTCGGACTGCCGCGCACCGGCACCACGCTGTTGCAGCGCATCCTGAGTTGCGATCCGCGTTTATATCCCATGCTCTGGTGGGAATGCCGGTACCCGGCGCCCGGGCCGGACGATGCCACCGGCGGCGAAGATCCGCGCATCGCGCTCGCCCGCGCCGAGGTGCGCGCCACGGTCGAGGCCAATCCCGCGCTGCTGGCCATCCACCCGTTCGACGCCGAGGCGGCCGACGAAGAAGGCATGCTGATGGAACATTCGTTCATGAGCTTCTTCGATTCCTACGCCGACATCCCCGGCTATACGGAATGGATGTGGAGCCACGACCAGACGCCGGCCTACCAGCACCTGCGGCGGATGCTCAAGTTCATCCAGTGGCAGAAGCGCCGGCGCGGCGTCTCGGCGGGCCGCTGGGTGCTCAAGGCGCCCCATCACCTGCGCCAGATCGATGTGCTGTTCAAGGTCTTCCCGGGCGCGCAGGTCATCCAGACCCATCGGGACCCGCTGGAAACGATTCCTTCGATCGCCAGCTTCGTCTACAACCTGTGGGCGGTGTACATGGACCAGCCGGACCCCGCGCGCGCCGGCCGGCAGTGGTCGGACATCTTTGCCCGCGGCACGGCCGCGACCATGGCCTTCCGCGACGCCGGCGCCGCCGATCGCTTCCTCGATATCTGGTTCGCCGACACGCTGACGCAACCGCTCAAGGTGGTCGAGGACATCTACGCCTTCCTCGGTCTCGACCTGCCCGCGGACATCCAGGAACGGATGCAACGCTACCTAGAGGACAACCGGCGCGAAAAGCGCCCGGTGCATGACTATGCCGCCGCGTATTTCGGCTTGTCGGAAGCCGGCATCACCCGCGACTTCGCCGCCTACCGGCAGCGCTACATCCTTCCCCGCCAGACCTAGCCTGTCGCCAGCCCGTCGCCCGGCCCGTCACCTCTCGCGGCGGCTCGGGTGAAAGTCAGCCATGGCGGCACGCCGGCCGGCGGCCGCCATGGCGAATCGTCAGCCGATCAGCGGCACAGGCAGCCGCCGTCCACGGCCAGCGCCTGGCCGGTCACGAAGCTGGCCTTGCCCGAGCATAGCCAGATCACCGCTTCGGCGATTTCGTCGGCGGTGCCCATGCGCTGCATGGGCGTCATGGCCTCGATCCGCGCCTTCATGACCGGATCCTTCAAGAGCGGATCGGTCATGCCGGTGGCGATCACACCCGGGCAGACGGCGTTGATGCGGATGCCCATGGCCGCGTAACGCAAGGCCGCCGAGCGCGTGAGGCCGACGACACCGTGCTTGCTGGCGGTGTAGTCCAGGGTGCCCTGGCCCGACAGCCCGGCGATCGAGCTGGTGTTGACGATGGTGCCGCCCCCTTGCTTGAGCATCTGCTCGATCTCGAACTTGAGCCCGTAAGCGACGCCATTCAAGTTGATCTCGATGGTGCGGCGAAACAGGTCGAGGTCGAAATCCTGCCTGGAATTGGAGATGCCGGCGTTGTTGAACGCGCAGTCGAGACGACCGAACTCGGCCACGGTGCCCTCGACCAGCGCCTTCACCTCCTGCTCGCTGGCGACGTTGCAAGCCTTGAACACCGCCGTGCCGCCCGCCTTGCGGATCATGGCGACGGTCTCGTCGCCCGACGCCGCATTGACATCGGACACCATCACCTTGGCGCCCTCGCGCGCGAACGCGAGCGCCGTGGCCCGACCGATACCGCCCCCCGCCCCGGTCACCAGGGCCACCTTGCCTTCAAACAATGCCATGCGCTTCTCCTCTTTCAATGACTCGAAAAAAACCAGTCCCGCCCTTGCTTGCGCTCAAGCCGCCGGTGGTCTGATCACGTACTGGCTGGTCGGCACCACATCGATCATGTGTTGGCCGCTGGCCTCGTTCTGGTCGATGAAACGGCTGCAACTGTCCATCATCGCCTGCACGTTGCGTCGCAGCTTGTCCTGGTCGCCGACGGCATCGAAGAAAACCGCCGGGTCGGTCATCGCCTCGGGCGGAAAACACTCCTCGACCACCGCGTCGATGCGCGGCGCGGCATAGGTCAGCGGACGCACCACCACGTTCTGCACATAGAGAAACGTGCTTTGGGTATCGATGGCGATCTGCGCATGCGAGTTGTGCCAGACATCCAGCCAGGCCTCGTGCGTCAAGCGCGGCGGGCGCCTGAGGAAGGCCAGTTGCGAAAAGCCCCAGGTGCGCTCACCGGGCGGAGCCGGATGGCGGGTGTTGCGGATCGGCTGCGACTCGGTGACCAGGTATCCCTCGGCGCGTTCGACGGCCGCGGCGACGGCAAGATCGAACGGCCGGCGGAATTTCTCGATCGCGGTGTCGACCCAGATCGACAGCAGCCCCTCGATCCGAGGCCGCGTGTTGGTCTGGCGCAGTCGCTCGGCCGGCGCGACATCGTCGTCCGCCACGTTGATCTGCAAGCCGCGCGCGCCGAGACCGAGCAGCTTTTCCGCCACCTCGCCCCGCAGCCGCCGGCTGAAGTCGGCGGAGCCATCGCCGGACGCCCGCCACAACGCATAAATCACTTTTTCCATGTTCGTCTCCTCTTGTTCGTTCGTGACTTTTATATCCGGACATTCTTTTCCGCCGGGAACCATCGGGAATCGTCCACTTGGACGGTTTGAGCGGTATCGAAGCCGTCTAGTGTTCCGTTCCCTTCATCCACAACGCGCCGGCAACGCCCGCCGGCCTTTCCCGCCCATGAACGATGTCGCCCCTCCGCCTTGCGTCCTGACGCGCACCGATGGCCGCGTGCTGCATGTCACCATCAATCGCCCCGAGCGCCACAACGCGCTGGACTCGGAAACCCACGCCCGCATGGCCGAGGCGTTCGATCGTTTCGCCGCCGATGACGATTTATGGATCGCGGTGATTCGCGGCGCCGGCGACAAGGCGTTCTGCGCCGGCGGTGATCTCAAGGCCATGAACGAAGCCGCCCACGGGGGCCCATCCTACGTGGCTCCCGTCAGCGGCTATGGCGGCCTGACCAGCCGGTTCGACCTCAACAAGCCGGTCATCGCCGCCGTCAATGGCCTGGCCATGGGCGGCGGTTTCGAACTCGTGCTCGCCGCCGACCTCGCCATCGCCGCCGACCACGCCGTGTTCGGCCTGCCCGAGCCGCTGATCGGCGCCGCCGCGCTGGCCGGCGGCGCCCATCGGCTGCCGCGCCAGATCGGCCTGAAGCGGGCCATGGGCCTCATGCTGTCCGCGGACAGCATCGATGCCGGGACGGCGCTCGACTGGGGCCTGATCAACCAGGTCGTGCCCCTGGCCGGGCTGGATGCCGCTGTCGATACCTGGGTCCGCAAGCTGTTGCGCGCCGCGCCGCTGGCCTTGCGCACCACCAAGGAATGCGTCCGCGATGGCCTCAACCTGACACTGGAAGAAGCCATCCGGCGCCAGGACACCGGCGGCTACGCGGAACTGGAAAAACTGCGCAAGAGCCGCGACATCCTCGAAGGCATCGCCGCCTTCACCGAAAAACGGCAACCGAGATGGGAAGGCCGCTGATGGAACAACATCGGCTGGCATCGGCCCTGGCCGGCTGGCTGGCGTCGCGCCACCCGGACAAACGCGACATCGTCGTCGCCGACCCGCGCAATCCCTCGCAGGGCTATTCCAACGAGACCTGGCTGTGCGACCTTGCCTGGAACGACGACGGCGGTGCGCGCGAATCCCGGCCCCTGGTGCTGCGTATCCAGACCACGGCGGTCGGCACCTTTCCCGATTACGATCTCGCCAAGCAGTACCAGTGCATGGCGGCGCTCCAGGACAGCGCCATCCCGGTGCCGCGGCTGTTCGGTTTCGAACCCGACCCTGCCCTGCTCGGCGCGCCGTTTTTCCTGATGGAACGGGTCGATGGCCTTGTGCCGATCGAGAACCCGCTGTATCACCTCGAGGGCTGGCTGTACGATCTGCCGGCGGACCAGCAGGCCGACCGCTGGATGCAGGGGATCGACGCCATCGCCCGGCTGGCGCGCATCGACCCGCGGGCGCGCGGCTTCGACTTCCTGGCGGCGCCGGAATGGCGGGACGATCCCCTCGGCCAGCAGCTCGAATATTTCCGCGAGTATGTGCGCTGGGCCGAGAGCCTCAACCGGCCTTATCCCCATCTGCAACGCGCCTGGGCCTGGCTGCGCGACCATCGCCCGGCACCCGCGCCCGGCGGCCTGTGCTGGGGCGACGCCAAGCTCGGCAATTGCATCTTCCGCAACGGTCGCCTGGTGGCGATGCTCGACTGGGAAGGCGCCCATCTCGGCACTCCCGTGATGGATCTCGCCTGGTGGCTCACCCTCGACCGCTGCCTGTGCGAAGGTTACGGCGTGCCCCGGCTGGCCGGACTGCCGGGACGCGAGGCCAGCGTGGCCCGCTGGGAAGCCGGCGCCGGACGGCCCGCCACCGACCTGGAGTACTACGAGGTGTTCAGCGCCTTCAAGTTCGCCAGCATCATGGCCCGCATCGGCACCCTGTTCCAGCAACGCGGCCTGGCTCCGGAGGGCTTCCAGATGGACACCGACAACGGCGGAGCCCGCCTCCTGGGCCTGCTGGCCGAACGACATGACTTCGGACTGCCCGTGTCGGGATAAGGATAAAAGGCTTGAGCGGGGCTTGAGCGCCCAAGCGCCCCGCACCGGCGTTCTGCCACGGCTGACTTTCGGGGCCGAACCCGAAAGTCAGCCGTGGCGAGACGCCGAAGACGGCAAAACGGCTAGACCATGCCGCCGAGGATGGCGCCACCGGTGGGGACGCCGACGCCGGAGGTGACCAGCGCATGGCGCACCGGCTTCTTCGGCTGGTTGATCGAAGTGCCGCGCACCAGGCGCACCGCCTCGACGATGCCGTTCACGCCATGGATGTACGCCTCCGACAACTGGCCGCCGTGGGTATTGGTGGGCAGCCGGCCGCCGGGACGCAGGTTGCCGTCCTTGACGAAATCCGCCGCCTCGCCGTATTTGCAAAAGCCCCAGGATTCGAGCTGCCAGAGCACGATGGGCGTGAAGGCGTCGTAGATCACCGCCGCGTCGATGTCCTTGGCGCTCAGTCCGCACTGGGCGTAGGCTTCGTCGGCGGCCAGATCCATCTCCGGAATGCGGGCGATTTCCTCGCGATAGAACGACGTCATCTCCTCCTGATCGCGGGCGGCGCATTGCGCGACGCCGCGGATCAAGACTCCGGGCTGCTTCAGATCCCGGGCGCGCTCCGCCGAGGTCACCACCACCGCGCAACCGCCATCGCTTTCCTGGCAGCAGTCGTACAGGCGCAGCGGTTCGCAGATCTTCTTGGCCGTATCGTATTCCTCGCGGGTGAACGGGCGCTGGTGGAAGAAGGCGGCCGGATTGTTCACGGCGTACTCGCGCGTCGAATGAGCCACTTCGAACAGGGCGTCGCGCGTGCAACCGGTGACATGCATGTAGCGCTGGGTGAACATCGCCACCCACGAGGCCGGCGTCAGCAGACCGAACGGCATGTACCAGCTGTAGTGGATGGCGCTGCCGGTGATCAGGTTGCCGGACACGCCGCTCGAGTACCGCTGCCCCGAACGCCCGTTCAGGGCCCGGTAGCAGACCACGGTTTCGGCGACACCGGTGGCCACGGCCATGGCCGCCTGCAACAGCGTGCCGGTCGCGGCGCCGCCCCCGTAGGGAATCCGGCTGTACAGCTTGAGGTCGCCGCAGCCGACGGCGCGCGCGACATCGACTTCCTCGTTCTGGTCGATGGTGAAGGTGACCATGCCATCGACATCGGACGGCTTCAGGCCGGCGTCGTCGAGCGCCTTCTTGACCGCTTCCGCCGCCAGCGCCAGTTCGGAGCGCCCCGAATCCTTCGAGAACTCGGTGGAGCCGATGCCGACGATCGCGGCCTTGTCAGAAATTCGCGCAACCATTGCTCAAGCCTCCTTGGGCAGCGCCACGCGGACGATGCCGGCCATGTGGGTACCCCAGACATTGTTGTCGCCGCTGTAGGCGATATCGATCGTTCCGGCCGCGTCGTCCTTGGCGTTCACTTCCGCGGTGATGGTCATGATGAATCCGGGCAGGTTGGGCGCACCCAGTTTCACGTCGATGCGCTTGATCGTGCAGTCGGGTCCCGCCCAGTCGGTGACGTAACGGCCGATCAGGCCGTTGCTGGTCAGGATGTTCATGAAGATGTCCGGCAAACCGCCCGCCTGGGCCGCCGCCTTGTCGTGGTGCACCGGCGTGAAATCGCGGGAAGCGATCGCCCCGCCGATGATCAGGCCCGATGTGATGTCGATCTTCAGCGGCGGCAGCTTTTCGCCGATGGCGACGCTGCCAAAGCGCCTTGTGGTCTTGTTCATTGATTGCCTCGTTTTGCTGTGAATACTCAGGCCGGATAGAAATTGGGCAGCATGGTCTTGTCGTCCACGCGCTCGACCTTGCCCTTCACCTTCATGCCGATGAACACCTCTTCGGGCGCGCATCCGGCGAGATTGGCGATCAGGCGCGTGCCTTCGCGCAACTGCACGACGGCGCAAAGCAGCGGGTAGGGATAGCCGGGGAACTTCGGATAGTGAAGTTCGGTGAAGCTGTAAACCTCGCCATCGAGGCTCGACTCGATGGCATCCCATTCCGTCGAATTGCACTGGCCGCACATCGGCCGGGGCGGATGGCGCAAGGCGCCGCAACCCTTGCAGCGCTGGATCATCAGCTTGCCCTGGTCGATGGCCTCCCACCACCAGGCGTTGTCGTGTCCGCGCGGCGCCTGGATGCGCGTCGGCAGCTCCGGCTTTTCCGCCGCCGTGCCGGCGGTGCTCGCCTTGGCTTCGGCGGTCTCGGCATTGGGCTTGAACTTCAGCACGCGGAACACCTGGCGGCCGATATCGGCGCCGTTCTGGTCCGTGAATTTCGTCACCGTCTCGATGAAGTAGCCGACGCCGCGCCCCGTGGTCTTGCGCTCGGAGATGTTGTCGATGATGGTGTGGGCCGTCACCTGATCGCCCGGACGCAAGTCGCGATGGAACTCGGTGACGGTATTGGTGCCCAGCACGCCGACATAGCCGTGGGCGTCGAAAATCTTGTGCAGCTCGCGCTGCACGTCCATTTCCGGCTCCTGGCACATCGAGTACCCCTCCATCGACCAGATCTGGAGCATCGTCGGCGGGGCGATGATGCCGCCCTTGCTGGACTTGGCCGCGAATTCCGGATCGGAATAGACCGGGTTCTCGTCGCCGGTCACCTCGGTCCAGTGGCGAATCATGGCCAGATTGACATCATCCTTGCCCCGCTTGGGCGCGCTGACTTCGCGCCCCACGTAGGCGCGCACCGCCGCCTCAAGGTCCTTGTTTTCTTCTGCTGTCATGCCTGCTTCCCCATGTGGTTCGACCGCTCATCGCGGCGAAGGATCAACGAATAATTCATGCGCTCACTGTCTTGCCGCCGCCTGGCCCGCCTGACGGCCGAAGAAACTCGAATCGCCGAGCGACATGCCCGAACTATAGCCCTCGCCCCAGCGAGGCAGGCCGCAGGCCGTGCGCCCCGCGGCGTAGAGTCCGGGAATCGCCTCGCCGGCGGGCGTCAACACCCGGCCGTCCGTGGCGGTCCACAGGCCGCCGAGCGTGAACAAGCTCGCCGGGTAGTCGGAACAATAGCTCAAGGCCGCGAACGGCGCCTTGGTCAAGGGCTTCAGGAACGCCTCCTGCTTGTGCCAGAGCGGGTCCGTGCCCAGCGCCGCATGCCGGTTGTATTCCTCGACGGTGTGCGTCAGTTCGCCCGCCGGCAAACCGAGTTCGCGCTCCACCTCTTCCCAGGTCTCCCCGACGGCCGCGATGGCGATGTCCGGATTGGTGATCGGCCGCGCGAAGATCTCTTCATCCACGAGCAGCCACGCGCGGCCATTGGGCTGGCGCAGCATGTAATGCGTCACGCGGCCGTGATAAGCATCCTCGTTGATGAAGCGCTGCCCGAGTTCGTTGACGAAAATGCCCTTGACCAGCGACTCCGGGGGGAAAAACGGCCGCGTGGCGAAGTACTGGTCCATGTGTATCGCGGCGGCGCCGAGGGATATGCCCATGCGGATGCCGGAACCGTCGTCGTTGCCGCCCGTGGTCGGGTTCGGGCAGCCCAGCGCCCGCGGCACGTAGGTGCGCACCATGGCCTCGTTGCAGATGAAGCCGCCGGCACAAAGAATGACGCCGCGATGGGCGCGCACCGTGCGAGGCTCGCCATCGACGCGAACCACGACGCCATGGACGGCATCGTTGTGATCCACCACCAGGGCCAACGCTCTGGCGTTGAAATGCACGGTGGCGCCGCGTTCGAGCGCCCGGGCGCAGAGCTTCTCCATGATGAGCTTGCCCGCCCCCCAACCCGGCAATTGGGCCGCGTGGCCGCGTGGCGCCGGCCTGGCCTGTTGGACGAACGGCCAGGCGGCCTCGCTGCCGGACCAGATGAGCGTATCGTCGGTCAGCGGTTCGAGCCACTTCCCCGGCAGATAGGTGCCCTTGAACGGAATGCCCTGCTCGGCCAGCCAGTGGAAATGCGCGACGGCGTTGTCGGCATAGAGCCGTACCCGCGCCTCGTCCGCGCCGGGGCCGCCCGCCATCATCAGGTATTTGACGAAGTCTTCCGTTGCGTCCTCGAAACCGGCGGCGCGCTGCACGGGCGTACCGCCGCCGCCGCCGAGATAAAACTCGCCACCGGAGAGCGCGGCGCTACCTCCGCCCGCCGAAGCCACTTCGAAGACATCCACGCGCGCCCCGGCGTTGCACGCCTCGATCGCCGCGCAAGCGCCGGCGATGCCGAAACCGACGATCAGAACATCGGTTTCCGCATCCCACCGCTCGACGTCATTCAGCCGCAGCGGCCGGGATGGTGAACAATCGATCGCCAACGGATTCCCCTCCGGAATAGTCTTATATTGAAAGCATGGAGCGAGGCGCCGGCGATGTCATACCCCATTCAGATTAGGACGAGGCGGGGAAAGGCTTTCAGTCGCCGGACGGAGCCTTCGCCTTGGCCGGTCGGGCGACGGCGGGCACCTCGATACGCTTGCGGCCAGGCTCATCCACGCGCAGCGGTGATGTCGCCACCATGCGGGCGAGGCAGCGGCGCGCCAGCTCCTGGTAGGTTTGGGTGCCGGTGCGCTTGCCGGCGATTTCCTGCTCGGTCAGTTGCCGAATTACCTTCGCCGGCATGCCAGCCACCAGGCTGCGCGGCGGGATTTCCGCGCCGGCCTTGACGAAGGCGCAGGCACCGACGATGGACGACTCGCCGACGTGGGCGTTGTCCATGATCACGGCATTCATGCCGATCATCACGTTCCTGCCGATCCGGCAGCCATGCAGGACGGCGCCGTGACCGATATGGCCGTTCTCCTCGACCACCGTCTCGGTGTTGGGAAAACCGTGCATGACGCAGGTGTCCTGGATGTTCACCCCGGCCTGGATCACCAGGCGGCCGAAGTCGCCGCGCAGACTCGCGCACGGGCCGATGTAACAGCCGGGGCCGACCACGACGTCGCCGATCAGCACGGCGCTCGGATGCACGAACGCCGTGGCGTCCACCACCGGCACGATGCCGTCGATGGCATAGACGACGAGCGATTCCGTCAGCGACATGACGACCTCCGGCAATCGGGAGCCGGCGCCGACCGTGGCTTCTCCCGGCCGATCACGACTTCGTCTCCGCGCGAACCGGGAAGCGATCGAAATAGAAACGGTAGCGTTCGCGCAAGCGGTCGGGGTCGGTGGCGAAGTCCCGCCGCAGGTTGTAGACGACCCGGCCGTCCTTGCCGCGCGGATGCCCGTCGATGTAAGCCTGGAGTTGCCGCCGCGCCTCGTCGGTCAACTCGAGACCGGCGACACGATAGACCTGCTCCAGGGTGGCCATCTCGTCGGTCATGAAAACATCGAACGGCGAATCGAAGCTGCGCTCCATCGGCACCAGGGAACGATCGCGCACCCAGGCGCGCAGCAGATGTTCGATGCGATCGCTCCAGTAGTCGATGAGCGCCGCGGTGTCGACCCGCCGGCGTCCGGTTCTTTGCGAATAGGCCTGCATGGTGGCCGTCGACTGGATCACCGCGACCGGATCACGGTGGGTGAAGATCACGGTGGCGTCGGGAAACACTTGGTTCAGCACCGGCAATTGCTCGACGTGCTGGGGGCACTTCAGCACCCAGCGCGCCCTCGTGTCGCCACGTTGGCGCCGCTGCCATTGCAGCAGCTTGAGCACGGTCTTCATGTACTCGTAGTGCGGCGCCTGATCATGCGCGTAGTAATGGTCGCGCCAGAATGGCGAAGGGGTCAGCCATTCGAAGTTGTACGAGGCGAAATCGGGCCCCATCAACTCCAGTTCCTCGTGGATGTGATCCGGCGCCATCGGATGCATGGCGGCGATGAATGGCGTGGTGCGCTGCATGCCCTCCCAGGCTTCCAGGCAGCGGCGATAGCGGGGATCGGTGCCGTCCGGCAGCGGCGGCTCGCCGGGCAAGGGAACCGGCTCGTAGGACTCCCAGAGCGGCAGGGAATGGAAGCGGGTGTCCTCGGCCAGCAGGTTGACGAGATGCGTGGTGCCGGAGCGCGGCAGGCCGGCGACGATGAGCGGACGGTCGATCCTTTCCGCGTGGATCTCGGGATGGCGTTTCAGCGTTTCCTGGATCAACAGACGGTTGCTGGCGTAGCGGACCAGGTAGCCGTGCAAAGTCAGCCGTAACAGGGCGCTGATTTCGGGATCGTTATCCCAGCCTTCGCGCAGCACGCGCAGGCGAAGCCGGAAGTCGTCCGGCCCGAAATCGGAAAGTCCCGTGCGCTGGCGCGCGGCGTCGAGAATGGCGTGCTCGCTGAAATCCACGGGTACCGTCTCGGCCCAGGCAAGGGCCTGGCGCTGGGTTTCGGAAAGTCGCGGATTCGCCAGGTCATCGATATCGATCACGTTACCGGCCATGAAGTTCTCCCATGTCGCTCTTCGGCTTTTCCATGCCGTCCGGTCGAGCCGGCCCCTGCAGAATGGCAACGATCGCCTCTTCGAGCGTGTGTAGAAACGAATCCGTATTCATCGAATCATCCTTGGCGCTGGCCAGTTCGAGCATGCGCAGGTGGTCGGCCAGTCCGTGAAACAACAGCATGGCGGCCAGCATGCTCCTTTGCCTGAGCACCGCGGCGGGCACGGCCTGCCCGGCCAGGGCGCGCCCCAAAAACACCATGAGACGATCGTTGGCCGGCAATTTCAGCGGCGACGGGCCGACATTGTGGACGTGCACCGTGTGCAGCGCCACCAACTGCGCATTGATGCGGATGAAATCGCGGCCGCCGTCCGGATCATTCAGCTTCTCGGCCACCGGCCGGAGGAAGGCGCCGACGACATCGCGCAGCCCGAAGCGACCGGCATGCTCGATTTCGTCGAGCATCATGTGCCGGCGGGCGACAATGCCCGGCACGTGCTTGTCGATGATGGCCTGAAGCAGGCTGTCCCGTCCGCCGAAGTGATACTGGCACACGGCGGCGTTGCGCTGCCCGGCCAGCTTGCCGATCTCGACGAGCGTCACGCCATCCACTCCGCGCGTGGCGAACAATTGCTCGGCGACGGAGATCAGCTTGGCTCGCGTCGCCGCGCTGCGCGGCGTCAGCCGGCCCCGGAAAACTTCCCCGGCCCCGGCCCCAGCCATTGGGGCGGTCATGTTCGCTAGCCCACCACCGAGTAACCGCCGTCCACCGGCAGGGTCTGGCCCGTGATGAAACTCGCCGCCGCGCTGGTCAGAAACAGCACGGCGCCGGCAACGTCCGACGGATCGCCCATGCGCTTCATGGGCGTGCGCGCCAGCACCGGCTCGAACATGGCGGGATCCGACTCGAAGTACTTCATCATGTTGCTGCGGATGAAGCCGGCCGCCACGGCATTGACGCGTATGCCCTGGTCGACCCAGGCCATCGCCAGCGTCTTGGTCAGTTGCACGATGCCGGCCTTGGCGGCGCCATAACCCGGCACCGCCGTGACACCGAAATACGATGTCATGGAAGCCAAGCCGATGACGCTGCCACCGCCGGGCAGCGTGCTGGCGGCGAGCTTGGGCTGGCAGGCATGGGCCATGCGGTAGGCGCCGACGAGATTGACCTGCACCGACTGCGCGAAGACCTCCGGCTCGTACTCGTTGCTGGCGGCGAAATTGCAGCCCGCGTTGTTCACGAGGATATCGAGCCGGGGCAGCGCGGCGGCCACCGCCTCGATCCGCCGATGATCGGTCAACTCGAGTTGCAGGTAGCGATACCCTTCCACCTCGCTGCCGTAGTCGGCGGCGTTCGGCCGGGTGCCGGTGATCGTCACCTCGGCGCCGGCGGCTCGATAGGCCGCTGCGATGCCGGCGCCGATGCCGTGGCTGCCGCCCGTCACCAGCACATGCGCGCCACGATAATAGTGGCTGACGTTGGGCCAGGTTTCATTCATCCCGTTTCTCCTCATCCCGCCCGAAGCGCGGTATCAAGCTGGTCGATACGATGGCGTAGCCAGCCGGTTTCCCAGAAATTCGCCGCGCCCGAGCGATCCAGCAAGCTCTGGTGGCAATCCCGCGCCAGTTGCAGCGACGCTCGATGGCCGGAGTCCGCCGCCAGCGCGGCCTCGGCCAGCAGCAGGGCCGCCTCCGGATCGCCCGCCGCCAACTTCCCGCGACCACGCGCCACGACCGCCCCGATGCCGGCCAGCTCGACGAGGTCGGGATAAATGTCGCGCGGACGGCTGGGGTACAGCTCGCTGGTGTCATCGGCCTTGAACCACCCCATGTAGCTTTCCCAGAACGTCCGGACGGCCCAACTGACCTTGCCGTAGCCCTCGCCGACATGAAGCTCGGGGGGCAAACGCACTTCCCTCATCAGCGTCCAGATGTCCTTGCCGCTGTTCATGCCCTTGAGCGTCTCCCGGTGCACGAAATCCACCGCGGCTTCCAGCCGGTCCAGGCAGGCCTTGATCAGGTCCGCGCCCACGATCGGCTTGAAATGGCCCGTGATCAGCATTTCCGGCGCCAGGGCGCGAATTCGTCTGAGCGACGCCAGATAGGGCTCCGCCCACCGATACTTGTCGCCGCGAATGGTGTTGAAATTGGGAAAATGAGGGAACAAGGGGCCGAAGACATTGCCCGAGAAGAGGATGCGGTGCCGGGGCAGCCAGACGACACAGCTATCGATGGTTTCGCCACCCGGGGTCGAATACAACTCGAACGACATATCGCCGACGTCCAGCCGATGATGATCATCGAAAACGATGTCGGCAACCGGCACGTCCTGGACGAATGCGGGCTTGGCTTCCGTCTCGCCCTGGGCGGCCCGGGTCAGAGCGCTCTTGAACCAGATCGATGACTGGGCTTGACGAACCGCCTTGATGCGCCGGTCGTCCTCCTGGCAGGCGTCCAGATTACGCTGCGCGACCAGCTTGGTTTGCGGTTCGCGGAAAAGACCGACGCCCCCCACATGGTCCACATGCCCCTGCGTCAGCAGGATATAGGGCGTCGGCCCCGGGCAGACCGCGTCGAACGCCTTCTTGTGCTCGGGCGACTCGAATCCCATTCCCGTATTAATGACGACCCTACCTGCCGAAGTGAGCACCATGTAGGCGTTCGACAACCCCGGGGACATATGGATGAAATCGTTGATCGCGACCGTCTGTGCCCCATCGGCAGAGCGATTCGCAAAAAAGTCCGGCCGTTCTGAAACAAGTTGACTGACTATATCCATGACCTCCCCCCTCGCCCTCGCGCACTTGATCCGGAAAAGATTTAATGTTACGTTATTATAACTGCGTTTTGACGAAATTCTCCAGTCGATCGTAACCACATTGGTATTGGCTTCGCCATGCTTGTTAGCTTCGCCATGAACACCGCCGGATCGACCAATCAGCTTTGGAATCCCCCATGAACCAGATCAGACGACAACTGCGCATCCACCGCCCGGACGTTCTCGGCCTGGATGAGGTATCGGGACCGTCGCCCGGACCAGGCGACGTGCTCGTGCGCGTCGCCGCCTGCGGCATCTGCGGCACCGACCTCGGTTACCTTGCCCGTGGCGGTGTGCGCGGCCCCGGCGAACAGCCGATGCCCTTGGGGCATGAGCTCGCCGGAATCATCGAATACGCCGGCGAACGGGTCGAAGGGCTGAGCCCCGGCATGCGGGTGGTGATCAATCCCGACGACGATGCCATCGGCAACGGGGGACCGGAGGGCGGCTTCTGCGAGACCGTCCTGGTCCGCGAGGCCCGGCCGGGCGGCAATGTATACGTCATCCCGGATCAACTTTCCTTCGAGCTGGCGGCCTTGGTCGAACCATTGTCCGTGGCGCTGCACGGCGTCAATCGCGCCCGCGTCGAACCCGGCAGCAAGGTCGTCGTCCATGGTGCCGGAATGATCGGACTGGGCGTCGTCATCAACCTGCGCAGGCGCGGCGTGCGCGACATCGTCGTGGTGGACCGCCAGGATCATCGTCTCGAACTCGCCCGCCGCATGGGCGCGGCAGCGACGATCAACCCGGACCAACAGGACTTGCGCGCCACCCTGGCCGCGCTCCATGGCGAAAGCACGAAATACGGCTTCTCGACCGTGAACACCGAAGTCTTCATCGACGCCGCCGGCGCGGGCAGCCTGCTGCAACGCTCGATCGAGATATGCGCCCACGGCGCGCGCATCGTCGTCGTCGCCGTCCATCACCAGCCCATCGCGCTGGACCTGTTGATGGTCATGGCCAAGGAAATAGAATTGACGGGATCGATCGCCTATCCCGGCAACGAGTTTCAGGAAGTGATCGACATGCTGACCGAAGGGAAAATCGATGTCACGCCGTTGATCACGCATCGCTTTCCGTTTTCCGAGGTCTTGGCCGCCTTCGGGCAGGCTCGCGACATCAAGACGGCGGTGAAGGTCATGGTCGACATCGGCGCCTAGAAGGACGATATGACATACAACAGCACGACCGTCACGCTCGGGGCCAGCCCCGATATCGAGGATGCCCACCGCGCCGTTTGGTCGGCGCTTGGCGAACAGCGGCATCTGCCCACTCGCATTCTGGAACTGGCCAGGCTGAGACTGGCCGCCATGCATCGCGCCGAACACGAAATGGCGCTGCGCTCCCCGTGGGCAAGCGGCCTGTCCGAACAAAAGTCCGCCAGCACCCTGGCCGGAAACTGGCATCGGGACAAGGATTTCGACGCGGCCGAAAAAGCCGTGTTGGCATTCACCGAGATATATGCGCAGGGCGCGGAATTCATCACGGATTCCTTGGCGGACGACATCAAGGATCATTTCGGTAACGCCGGCCTGGTCTGCCTGATCGAGGCATTGGGCTTCATCGATGCCAGAATCAGGCTCGCACTGCTGTTCAACCGTCTCCAGGCCAACGACTGAAAGCCCACCATGACAACGAAACCACGCGTCACCGTGCCTTCATCGCCGAAAACCGGCCATCTCATCCGGGACAGCGCCTTTGGCCTGGCGACCGACCTGATCGAACCGGTGGTGCGCCTCGCGCATCTCCACTGGACGGCGAGCAGCATCAATCCCGGATTGCTCGAGATGCTGAGACTGCGCAACGCCAGGACGGTGAACTGCGTCATATGCAAGTCGACGCGCTATGACAACGCCCGCCAGGATGGCGCGACCGAGGAAAAGCTCGCGCTGGTCGACGACGGGTACCAGGACAGCAATCTCGATCGCCGGGAAAAACTCGCCCTTGAATTCGCCGATGCCTATCTGCGGGATCCGGATCGGGCCAGCCCGGACCTGATGGCCAGGCTTCGCGAGGAGTTCAGTTCTCGTCAGATAGGCGACATGGCGATTGCGCTCGCCACTTTCCACGCCATGTCGCGCTGCGCCGTCAGTCTCGGCGGCATGCCCGAAAGCATGCCGGTGTTCTCCATCTCGCCGCCTTCCGCCTGAACCCACCCCCTGCCCGCAAAACCATGTCCATGTCCGCCCCGCCCCAGGAACTGGCCAGTCTCGGCCTTCCGCCCATCGACCAGGTGGGTTTCGTCGTTCACGACCTCGACGCCGCCATCGCCCGATACGGCCCCTTGTTCGGACCCTTTCACCGGATCGACGGATCGGTGCAAGGCTGTGACTTCCGCGGACGCACCGCCGACGTCGAACTCGACATCGCCTTCGGCCGCAGCGGCACGCTCGAAATCGAGTTCATCCAGTGGCGTGGCGGCGACAGCCCCCACGCCGAATTCACCCGCCAGGGCCGCGAAGGCATGCACCATCTGCGCTTCCGCGTCGAGGATGTAGACGCCTGGATCGCCAAGGCCGGCGCCATCGGCTATCGACCGATCTGGTACAAGCGGTTCAGCCCGGAGATCACGTTCGCCTACCTCGAACGGACCGGCGACCCCTTGCTGATCGAGTTTTTGCAGATGCCATGATCGCCGCGCGTCGCCGCATGGCGGGTGCATCGTCCAATGCGACGATGCCCAAGCGCAGTCGCGCCGCCTAGAGTCGACAAGAACCTCATGCTCAGGAGCTAGCGATGCGCAAAGTCGTCATGGTCACCGGCGCCAGCCGGGGTATCGGCAAGGCCACCGCGCTCGCCTTCGCGCGCGCCGGCTTCGATGTCGCCATCACCGCGCGCACCGAAGTCGAGGGACAGTCCAGCGATCACGCGGTCACGACCCCCGACGGCCTGCCGCTGCCGGGCAGCCTGGCCACCACGCTCGCCGAGTTGAACAAGTTCGGCGGACGCGCCATTGCCGTACCCATGGACCTGCTCGACTCCGCTTCGGTCGATGCCGCAGCCGATCGCGTGCTGGCCGCCTTCGGCCGCGTCGATGTCCTCATCAACAACGCCGTCTATCAGGGCCGGGACATCAATGCGCTCTTCCTCGATCTGGACGAATCGAGCCTTGCCAGGATGTGCCAAGGCTACATCCTGGCGCCATTCCGGCTGACCAGGAGAATTCTCGCGCCCATGCTGGAAAGCGGCGGCGGCACCGTGATCAACGTTTCCTCCGGCGCCGGCGACCGGGATCCCCCCGTCCCGGCCAACCGGGGCGGCTGGGGCTTTGCCTACGGCGCGGGAAAGGCGGCCTTCTCGCGCATGGCCGGCGTGATGGTCACGGAATTGAAGAGCCGGGGCATCCGTGCATTCACCATCAACCCCGGCGTCGTGACGACCGAGGCCCTGATGGCCACCATCGGCGATCTGGGCATCAATGCGCTCAAGCAAGGCAGCGCCCCGCCGGAAGTGCCCGCCGAGGTCATGCTGTGGCTGGCGACCCGGCCCGAGGCCGATGCCTTGCAGTGCCAGTTGATCCAGGCCCAGTCGCTGGCGCGCGAACGCGGCATCGTCCCCGGCTGGCCGACCTGAGGGCGCGCTAGTCCGATTGAAGGATGAGAGCGGCGCACCCCGTCGCTAGGGTTGCGGAATCGCGATCGTCGAACCGACCGGGGAGAAACATGCAGCGTCGCCGCTTTCTGATGTCGTCCGGAGGACTGTTGGCCGGAACCGCCCTGGGCCTGCCGGCTCCGGCGCGCGCCAAGGGTCTGACACACGCCGAATACGCCGCCAACGACGCCATTGGCCTGGCGGACCTGATCCGCCGGAGCGAACTCAGCGCCCTGGAGGTGCTCGAAGCCGCCATCAGCCGGACCGAGGCGATCAACCCCGCCATCAATGCCGTGGTGCTGAAGCACTACGAACTCGCGCGCGCGGCGGCCTCCGCGGGCAAGCCCGCCGGTCTCCTCGGCGGAGTGCCCATGCTGCTCAAGGATCTCGGCATCTCGTTCAAGCACACCATCACCAGCAACGGCAGCGTCTTTTTCCGCGACGCCATGGCCGATCACGACAGCACGCTGGTCGACCGTTACCGCCGGGCCGGGCTCAACATCTTCGGCAAGACGGCCAGCCCGGAATTCGGTCAGACCGCCACCACGGAATCCCGCCTGTGGGGTTTGACGCGCAACCCATGGAGCCTCGATCACAGCGCCGGCGGCTCCTCGGGCGGCGCGGCGGCGGCGGTGGCGGCGGGCATTCTGCCGGCCGCCCACGCCAGCGATGGCGGCGGCTCGATTCGCATTCCCGCGTCGCACTGCGGCCTGTTCGGTCTCAAACCGAGCCGGGGGCGCATCCCCTTCGGCCCCGACAGGCTCGAGGGCTGGATGGGGCTTTCCATCATGCACGTCATCTCCCGGTCGGTGCGCGACTCCGCCGCGCTGCTCGATGTCGGCCAGGGTCCCGAGCCCGGCAGCCGCGTGGTGCCGCCGATGGGGGATGTCACCTTCCTGGCCGGCCATCGCCGGCCGCCGCCCAAGTTGCGCATCGCCCTCTGGGACACGCATCTTTTCGGCCTGCCGGTGCACGCCGACTGCAAGCAGGCCGTGGAGAAAACCGCGAGGCTTTGCGTATCCCTGGGCCACGCGGTCGAGCCCGCCGCGCCGAAACTGCCGGTGCAGGACATGTTCGGCGCCTTGGGCGTCATGACCGGGACCGGCATGCTGGCCACCCTCCGCGACCGCGAGAAACAGCTCGGCCGCCAGCTCACCGAGGCGGACCTCGAGCCGATCAACTGGCACCACTACCAGGCGGCCAGGAAGCGGAACGCCGAGGACACCTATCGCGCCCGAGCCACCTTCGACCGGGTGGGCGCGATCCTCGACGAGTTCTTCGCTCGCTATGACGTCGTTTTGTCGCCGGTCACCGCCGTGCCGCCACCGCGCCTGGGCGAACTGTCGCTCGACCAGCCCTATGAAAATTTCATGCGTCCGGCGATGAACTCCAGCCCGTTCACGGCAGTCTGGAACATGGGCGGACATCCCGCGATGTCGGTTCCCCTGCACTGGAACGCCGAGAACCTGCCCATCGGCTCGCAGTTCGCCGCGCGCTTCGGTGACGAAATGCTGCTGTTGCGCCTGGCCGCGCAACTCGAAGCGGCGGCCCCCTGGGCAAACCGGCGGCCGTCGCCGTGACCGCGAAGCCATCCCGCTCGCGCGCGCCCGTTTCGCCCGCGTCGCCGCCCGCCGCCACATCACTCCTCCGAGGTTGAAACGATGCCGACACAAGCCGAAATGAAGGCCGTCATGGTCAAGTACGTGGAGCGGGTCAATGCCGGCGACGCGGACGGTGTGGTGGCGCTCTACGCGGACGGCGCCACCATCGAGGACCCCGTCGGTTCGCCGCCGCGCGCCGACCGCGCGGCGATCGTCGAGCTGTACCGGAACGCCGTGGCCACCAATGTTCGTCTCAAGATACTCGCCGGACCGTTCGGCTCCTTCGCCAATGCCGCCGCCATGGCGGCCGAGGTGCGGGTGGACGTGCCGGTCGGTTTCCCGGGCCAGGGCCCGACGCGCATTCCCCTGGTCGAGGTGATGACCTTCGACGACGAGTGCAAGATCACGTCGATGCGGGCCTATTGGGGCACCGAGGAAATGCAGTCAGAGATGCAGTCAGCATAGTACGTTACGACAATGGAGATAGTGTGAGCGAAGTCAATGAATACGATGTGATCGTCGTCGGTTCCGGCGGCAGCGCCCTGCTCGGCGCCGTCCGGGCGCACGATCTGGGCATGAAGGTCCTGGTCATTGAGAAAAGCGACAAGTACGGCGGCACCACCGCCACGTCGGGCGGCGTGCTCTGGGTGCCGCTCAACGACCAGATCGACGACGACTACGACTCGGCCTACACCTACCTGAAGGCCGCAGTCGGCGACTCCACCACCGACGGCAAGGTGCGCGCCTACCTCGATAGCGCGCGGGAGATGATTCGTTACGTGAACGACAAGACTTCCGTGCACTACAACGCCAGCCGGGAATATCCCGATTACTACCAGGAGCTTCCTCGCGCCGTGCCGGGTGGACGCAGCATGGAACCATTGCCGTTCGATGGCGCGCTGCTGGGCGACGAACTGGCGCATCTGCGCGAACCCCATCCCGGCGTCACGCTGATGGGCATCGGCATGACCGCGCCAGAGGCCAACACGCTCGCCACCAAGGGTCGCGGCTGGCTGTGGGTCACGCTCAGAACCATGGGCCGCTACTATCTGGACTACCCCTGGCGCCTCAAGAACAAGCGCGACCGCCGGCTCTGCCTGGGCAACGCCCTGATCGGCGGCCTGCGGCACTCGATGATGGTGCGCAACATCCCGCTCTGGCGCGAAACCCCGTTCGTGAGCCTGATCCACGAGGACGGCCGCGTCCGCGGCGTCGTGGCGCGGCGCCAGGGCCGGGAGATCAGGATTTCGGCCCGCCGCGGCGTGCTGCTCGCGGCCGGCGGCTTCGAGCGCAACCAGGCCATGCGCGACCAGTATCTGCCGCAACCCAGTCGCCAGGAATGGTCTTCGACACCGAAGGACAACAACACGGGCGACACCATCCTGGCGGCGCAGGCGATCGGCGCCAGGCTGGAGAAAATGGATCTCGTCTGGGGAACGCCCTCGGTGCCGTCGCCGAAGGCGCCGCAGGGCCAGCAGCCGATCTTTTCGGAGCGTGGCCTCGGCGGCTTCATCGCCGTCAACAGCCAGGGGCGCCGCTTCATCAACGAGGCGATTTCCTACGACCGCTTCCAGACCGCCATGTACGAGGAACAGCGCAAGAGCGGCGGTGGCATCCCGACCTGGTTCATCTTCGACGCCAAGTTCCGCAAGGACTGCCCGATGGGCCCGTTCCTGCCGGCCAGCATCTTTCCGGACGGCAAGGTGCCCAAGGAATGGATCGGCGATTTCTTCTTCAAGAACGACTCCCTCGAGGGGCTGGCGCGCCAAATCGGCGTTTCCGCCGAAGGCCTAGCCGAGTCGGTGCGCCGAAACAACGAATACGCCAAGACCGGCGTCGACCTCGACTTCCAGCGGGGCGGTAACCCCCACGACCGCTATTGGGCGAACAAGGCGAACAAGCCCAATCCATGTCTCGCCCCCATCGCCAAGCCGCCCTACTACGCCATCAGGGTGCTGCCCAGCGATACGGGAACCAAGGGCGGCCCCGCCATCACCGACGACGCCCAGGTGATCGATGTTTCCGACCAACCGATTCCGGGCCTGTATTGCGTCGGCAACAACGCCGCCGCCGCGCTCGGCCGGGCTTACGCGGGCGCCGGCGGCACCATCGCCCCGGGCATGGTGTTCAGCTTCCGCGCCGCCAACCACCTGGCCAGCCAATCCCAATGAACAGAGGAATTCCCCATGAGCAGACTCGCTGATCGCGTCGCCATCGTCACCGGCGCCGGCGCCGGCATCGGGCGCGGCATCGCCCGGCGCTACGCCGCCGAAGGCGCCGCGGTGGTCGTGGCCGAATGGAGCGACACCGCGGGCGCGGCCGTGGCGCGCGAATTGCAGGACGAGCTGGGCGCCCGCAGCATGTTCGTGCGCACCGACGTACGCGAGCGCGACCAGGTGCAAGCCATGGTCGCCGCCACCATCGAGCGTTTCGGCAAGGTGGATATCCTGGTCAACAACGCCTGGGCGAGCCGACGCGGTTCGACCAGCATGGGGCCGGTCGAGAGCAAGTCCGACGAAGACATGGAACATGCCTGGCGCATCGGCTGCATGTCCGCGTTCTGGGCCATGCAGGCCGTTTTCCCCGGCATGCGCGAGCGGCAGTGGGGGCGCATCGTCAACATCGCCTCGCTCAACGGCGTCAATGCCCATCCCTGGACGGTCGACTACAACGCCGCCAAGGAGGCGCTGCGGGCGCTGACCCGCACCGCCGCGCGCGAATGGGCCAAGCATCAGATCTGCTGCAACATCATCTGCCCCGCCGCCGCCACCGAGGCCTACAAGAAGTTCGCGGAAGCGCAACCGGCCAACGCCGCCCTCATGCTGAAGCAGAACCCCATGGGGCGGATGGGGGACCCGGAGATGGACATCGGCAGCATCGCCCTTTTCCTGGCCAGCGACGACGCCCGTTACCTGACCGGCAACACGCTGTTCGCCGATGGCGGAGCCCACATCAACGGCGTGAACTGGGCGCCGGAAGGCTCGTAGCGGCCGCCCCCGGGCGGCGCTCCGCCACGGCTGACTTTGGCGAGGCGGCGCGATGAAGGCCCAGAGTTTGTTTTACCCATTTACAAGAACAGGAACAGCACAACGTGAACTTCGATTTTTCTGATGACCAACGGCTGTTGCAGGAAGAAGTGCGCAAGATGCTTGCGGACACCTGCACCTCGGCCGAGATACGGCGGGTATTGGACGGCAAGGCGACCCATGCCGAAACCGTCTGGCGCAACCTCATCGACATGGGCGCGGCGACCGCCGCCATTCCCGAGAGCTACGGCGGCGCCGGCCTGGGCTACCTCGAACTGTGCCTCGTCGCCGAGGAAGCCGGCCGTCACCTGGCGCCGGCCCCTCTCTCCAGCAGCATCTACCTCGCGGCCGAAGCCCTGCTCAAGGGCGGCAGCGAAGCCCAGAAACAACAATGGCTGCCGCGCATCGCCCGCGGCGAACTCATCGCCACCGCGGCCCTGGGCAGCGGCGAAACCTACCTCGCCACGCCTCCCCTGACCTTCGCCGACGGCACCCTCACCGGCCGCGCCGCCGTCGTCGCCGACGGCATGATCGCCGGACTGGCCATACTGCGGGCCGGCGACCAACTCGTGCTGGTCGACCTCGAATCGCCCGGCGTCACTCGCAAACCCCTCACCTCGCTCGATCCGACCCGGCCGCACGCGGAACTGAACTTCAGCGCAACCCCGGCCGAACTCCTGCGCGACGGCCTCCAGGGCCCCGCCCTCGCCGCCCGCGTACTGGACGGCGCGGCGGTATTGCTCGCCTTCGAACAAGTGGGCGGCGCCGCCCGCATCCTCGACATCTCCCGGGACTACGCCCTCGAACGCAAGGCCTTCGGCCGGCAGATCGGCGGCTTCCAGGCCCTCAAGCACAAGATGGCCGACATCTACACGCGCAATGAACTGGCGCGGGTCCATGCCTACTACGGCGCCTGGGCACTGGCCGCCGACGCCCCCGAACTGCCGCTGGCGGCGGCGGCGGCGCGCGTCGCCGCCACCACCGCCTACAAGCATGCCGCCGAGGAAGGCATCGAAATCCACGGCGGCATCGGCTTCACCTGGGAAATGGACTGCCACCTCTACCTGCGCCGGTCGCGCCACCTGGGCCAGTTGATCGGCAGCGAACACGCCTGGCGCGACCGCCTGGCCCATGAACTCATCAAGGAAACCGCCTGACCATGGACTTCAAGGACACCCCCGAGGAAGCCGCCTATCGCGGCCAAGTGCGCGCCTGGCTGGAAGCCAACGGTCAGCGGCGGCAAAGCGCCGACCAGGTCTTCGGCGAAGGCCTCGACGACGCCGCCAAACTGGCGGCGGCCAAGGCCTGGCAGGCCAGGAAGGCCCAAGCCGGCTACGCCGCCATCACCTGGCCGAAGGAAATGGGCGGCCAGGGCGGCACGGCCATGCAGGAAGTCATCTACAAGCAGGAGGAAGCCGCCTACCTCGTGCCGCGCATGATCTTCGAGAACAGCCTGGGCCAGTGCCTGCCGACCATCGCCGCCTGGGCGCGGCCAGAACTCAAGGCGCGCCACCTGGCGAAGGGAATCGCCGGCGACGAAATCTGGTGCCAGCTGTTCTCGGAGCCGGCCGCCGGCTCCGATACCGGCGGCATCCGCACCCGCGCCGACAAACAGGGCGATCACTGGATCATCAACGGCCAGAAGGTCTGGACCTCCGGCGCCCATTTCTGCGACCACGGCATCCTGCTCGCCCGCAGCGACTGGGACAAGCCGAAACAGGAAGGCCTGACCATGTTCATCCTGGACATGAAGGCGCCCGGCGTCGAGATACGCCCGATCCATCAGATGTCGGGCGACTCCGAGTTCAACGAAGTCTTCCTCAACGACGTGCGCATCGCCGACACGCACCGGCTCGGCCCGGAATGCGACGGCTGGAAAGTCATGCTCAGCACGCTGATGCACGAGCGCCTCGCCGTGGGCGGGCATCTGCCGACCGATCTGCACCATGTCCTCATCGACCTGGCGCGCAAGTGCCGATGGAACGGCCGGCCGGCGCTCGAGGATGCCCGGGTGCGGGACCGGGTGGCGGACGCCTTCCTGCTCCAGCACGGCGTCGAACTGATCATCGCACGCGGCCTGACCGCCTTGTCCAAGGGCAAGGCGCCGGGGCCGGAAATGTCCCTCACCAAGCTGGTGGCGGCCAAGGCCATGCAGGACATCTCGTCCTTCGCCCTCGAACTGGCCGGCCCCGAGGGCGCCCTGTCGCACGAATCCATCGGCCAGGACTGGAACTACATGCAGCGGCTCTGGCTGGGCGCGCCCGGCGCCCGCGTCGCCGGCGGCACCGACGAGATCATGAAAAACATCATCGCCGAGCGCGTCCTCGGCCTTCCCGGCGAAATCCGCACCGATCGCAAAACCCCGTTCCGCGAGTTGTAACGCTGAACCTTATTCCCGCACTACTCCACGACTGCAAGAAACCTTAGACCCGCCAGCAAGGAAGACAGCTCATGAATGATTCTCGATTGATCCAGGCCATCGTGGCTATCGCCCGCGACGCCGGGCGGGAGATACTCGAAGTTTACGGCCGCGAGTTCTCCGTTCAGGAAAAGCAGGACAACTCACCGCTCACCGAGGCCGATCAGCGCGCCCATCACTTGATCGCGGCGCGTCTGGCCGCCCTTCCCGACGCCATTCCCGTGCTGTCCGAAGAGGACGTCGAGTCCTTTCCCGGACCCGACCGCCACGGCCGCTACTGGCTGGTCGACCCGCTCGACGGCACCAAGGAATTCATCAAGCGCAACGGCGAGTTCACGGTGAATATCGCGCTGATCGAGAACGGCTACCCGGTCGCGAGCGTGGTGCATGCGCCGGTGCTGGACACGACGTATTTCGCGGCCAGCGGCCTCGGCAGCCACAAGCAGACCGGCGACCAGCCGTCCGAGCCGATCCGCTGTTCGACGCGGAACGGCGGCGAGCCCTGGCGCGTCGTCGGCAGCCGCTCCCATGCCGGCGATTCGCTCGCCGCCTTCCTGGCGCGACTCGGCGACCACCGCCTGGTCTCGATGGGCAGTTCCCTGAAGTTCTGCCTGGTCGCCGAAGGAAGCGCCGACCTCTATCCGCGACTGGGACCCACCTCGCTGTGGGACACGGCCGCCGCGCAATGCGTGGTCGAACAGGCGGGTGGACAAGTCCTGCGGCTCGACGGCACTCGCCTCTCGTACGCCAACCCCGGCGTGACGCTCAACCCGAACTTCATCGTCACCGCGCCGGCCGGGGTCGATTGGCGCGGCTACTTCCCCGAGGAAACCGCCGCTTAGGCCGCCGCTTGGGCCGCCAGGCGCAGCAGCCACAGGGCCGCGAAACCGCAGCCGATGGTGAGCAGAATGCTGCCGCGCCAGGCCGCCACGGCGATGGCGACCACGCCCGCCCAGAAGCGCGGATTGCCGGCACCCAGGCTCACCTGGCCATCCACCAGCAGCAGGTCGGGCGCCACCAGCGCGGTGAGGGCGGCGATCGGCACGAACGGCAGCAGCGGCACGAACCAGCCGGGCGGCCGATAACGCCCTTCCAGCGCGATGAATGACAAGCGGATGGCGAAGGTGATAAGCCCGCAGACCAGCATCACCATGGCCAGACTCACGGCTCGCTCCTGCGTGCCAGCACGCCCGCCAGCATGAGGGCGCCGAGCGCCGCGAAGAAGAGGCCGAGCTTGTAGGGCCAGGCTTCCAGCAGCACCGCCAGGGCGGCGGCGAATACCGCCACGGCGATGCGGCGCCCGTCGACGAGCAGCGGCACGACGATCGCGATGAACGTCAGCGGCAAGGCGAAATCGAACGGCAGATCGGCGGGCAGGTGCGCGCCCAGCACGACCCCGACGAGGGTGGCGGCCTGCCAGCCGGCCCACAGGGCGAAACCGGCGCCGAACAGGATCCAGTGCCCGTGCGCGGCCCCCGACATCAAATGCGGAATCGCCGCCGCGTAGGCCTCATCGGTCAGCAGGTAGGCGAGCAGGACCTTCCAGCGTCGCGGCAGCGCGCGCAACATGGGCGCCACGGACGCGCTGTACAGCACATGCCGCAGATTCACCAGGCCGACGGCGCCGATCATCAGCAGTCCGGGCGCACCGGCGCCGACCAGTTGCGCGAGCAGGAATTGCGCGGAGCCGGCGAAGACGACCGACGACATCAGGACCGCGGCCAGCGGCGGAATCCCGCTTTGCAGCGCGACGACCCCGTAGATGATCCCGAACGGGACGACGCCGAGGTGCATGGGCAGCAGCGCCCGCACGCCCAGAAGAAACGCGGCGCCGCGACCTGGCGTGGGCGCGGTCATCGCGACCGCTCGGGCACATTCACCAGCACGATGCCCGCCACCACCAGCAACGCGGCCAGGCCGAACTGCGTGCTCAGCCGCTCGCCCAGCAGCAGCATGCCGAAAGCCACGCCGAACAAGGGGGTCAGGAAGGAAAACACCATCAGCCGGCTGGCCAGATATTTGGTCAACAGCCAGAACCAGGTCAGGTAGCTGACGAAGGCGACGATCACGATCTGGTATGCCAGCGACAGCATCACCGTCGCGCTGGGCGCGGTGATGCCCGGCTCGCCCATCAGCAGGGACAGCGGCAGCACGATCACCGCCGAAACCGCCAGTTGATAGAACAGCACCTTCGCCGCGCTGACCCGGGCAAGGCCGGTGGCGCGGACCACCACCGTGGTCGCGGCCCAGAACACCGCGCCCAGCACGCCGAGCGCGTCGCCGATCCAAAAGTCAGCCGTGGCGGTACGCCCCATGCTCTCGGCGAAAGCCAGCAGAATCCCCGCGAAGGCCAGCGCCACGCCGAAGCCATGACGCGGCCCGATGCGCTCGCCGGGGACAAACCAGTGCAATCCCAGCACCGTGAAGCAGGGCGCCGTGTAGAGGAAGACCACCATGCGCGATGCGCTGATGTATTCGAGGCCGGCGTAGATACAGGCGAACTCGAGCGCGAACAGGACGCCGGCCAGCAGGCCCGGCCGCGACGAACCATCGGCGGCGAACAGCGATATTCCGCGCAGGCGGGCGAACGCGAGCACCAGCAGCGCCGCGCCGGCGGAACGCAATCCGACCTGGAACACAGGACTGACGCCGGGCAGCGCCAGCTTGATCGCCACCTGCTGCATGCCCCAGATCGCGCACAGCAGCACCATGAGCGCAAAGGCGGCCGGCCCGGGAGCGATGCGGTCGTTCACGCCATGCCACCAGGCGCCACCGGCGGCGCGAACTGCCCATCGATGCCATGGCCGGCGCGGGCGCGGCGCGAACTGCCCGGCACGAGGGCCGGGGCCTGTTCCCGATCATCCGGCGGACGATCGGGAACGGGTTCTAGAACAGCAGCTGGCCGACCCACCAGGCAACGGCGGCGATCAGCGCCGTCGCCGGGATGGTCAGTATCCATGCCCAGACGATGCCCCCCGCCACGGTCCAGCGAACTTTCTTGATGCCCCCGGTCGCGCCGACGCCCATGATCGATCCGGTGATGGTGTGCGTCGTCGACACCGGTATGCCCAGCCCCGTGGCGAGGAACAGCGTCGCGGCGCCGGCCGAATTGGCGGCAAAGCCTTTGGGCTGGTTGAGCTTGGTGATCTTCTGGCCCATGGTCTTGACGATGCGCCAGCCGCCGAACATCGTGCCCAGGCCCATGGCGGCATAGCACGATATCACCACCCAGCCCGGCACGCCGTCGCCGGTTTTCGACATGCCGGCGGCGATCAGCAGCATCCAGATGATGCCGATGGTTTTCTGCGCGTCGTTGCCGCCGTGGCCGAGGCTGTAGGCCGCCGCCGAGAGCAATTGCAGCCGTCGGAACAGGCGGTCGACCTTGGTCGGCGACGTTCGATTACAGGCCCACGAGACCGCCACCATGAGCAGGCCGCCGACGAGGAAGCCCAGCAATGGCGCTATGAAAATGAAGGCAATGATCTTGCCGACACCCGCCCAGACCAGCGCGCCGGGACCGGACTTCGCGATCGCCGCGCCGACCAGGCCGCCGACCAGCGCGTGCGAGGAGCTCGACGGAATGCCGTAATACCAGGTGATGACGTTCCAGGCGATCGCTCCGATCAGCGCGCCGAACACCACGTAGTGATCGACGATGGAGGCGTCGATGGTGCCCTTGCCGATGGTGCTGGCGACCTTCAGCTCGAAGATGAAGTAGGCGATGACGTTGAATACCGCGGCCCACAGCACGGCCTGCTGCGGCTTGAGCACGCGCGTCGAGACGATGGTGGCGATGGAATTGGCGGCGTCGTGGAAGCCGTTCATGAAATCGAACAGCAGCGCCAAGGACACCAGCACGATGACGGCAGTGAGGCTGATTTCGATGCCCGACATGATCGCGGGTCAGGAATTCTCGAGGACGATGCCTTCGATGATGTTGGCGACGTCCTCGCAGGCGTCGGTGATGGTCTCCAACAGCTCGTAGATGGCCTTCAGCTTGATCAGCTGACGGGTGTCCTGCTCCTCGCGAAACAGTTTCGCCATGCCCGCGCGCATGGCGCGGTCGGCGTCCGACTCGAGGCGATCGATTTCGTCGCAGATCTTGAGAATGGCGGGACCGTTGTCCATGTTGTTCAGCAGGAACACCGCCGACTTGACGCGCTCGCAGCAGGAGACGCAAATGTCCGATAGGTGGCAGGCCTCCTGGGTCAGATTGCGGACGTCGTAGAGATGCATCGACTGGGCCACGTCCTGGGTCAGGTCCAGGATGTCGTCCATGCGGGTGATCAGCTTGTGGATTTCGTCGCGGTCGAGCGGCGTGTTGAAGGTCGTGTGCAGCAGCGCGATCGTCTCGTGGGTGATCTTGTCGGCGCGCGTTTCGACTTCGTCGATCTTCTTGGCATGCGCCGCCGCCTCGCCCTTGCCGTCGACCATGTTGTCGACCAGGGCTCCCAGTTCGCGGCCACCCTGGGCGATCAGTTCCGCGTGGGCGTTGAACAAGTCGAAGAACTTACCTTCCTGGGGCATCAAGCGAGAGAACATGAGGAACTGCCCTGAACGAAACGCGACGATTCTAGCAGTTCCCCCGCTCCGGACGACGGGCACGACTCAACTGCTAGAATCCCGTATCTGGCTCGCCGGGGTTCCGGTGACCTTCCTCCGGTCCATATCATCATGAAACGCAACCGCTTTTCCCGCCGCGCGAAGCAGAACCCCGCCACCGACGAACTGATGCGGCTGGCTGGCAGCCTGGCGCAATCATCCAGCCGCGTCGAGGACGAGTTCTGGCAAGGCAGGCTGGCCGCCGCGATCAATCGGCTGATCGCCGACGGCGATGACGCCGCCCTCAACAGCGCGCTGGACCACCTCTACGGCGCGGGCGGGCGCGCCTACGACGAACTGGCGGACATGGTGGAGTCTTGCAGCGAGACGCGCCGATTCGACACCGGGTCGGGGCAGGACGCCATCCTGTTCGCGGCGCCCGTGCTGGCCTGGTCGCGTTTCGTGATTCCCTCCGGCACCATCGCCGCCGACCAGTTGTCGACCCTCCGCGTGCAGTTGCAGGCCCACGTCTTCGCCGCCGATGCCCGCATCGGCCTGTCCGATTATCTCTGGAGTCCCGACCAGTTGCCGCAATCCTACGTCGAGACCGCCCAACTCGCGGAGCGGCTGACCAAGGCCGCGCTGCACGGCAAGGATGTCAGGATCGATACCACCGGCATGCCGGAGACCACCAATTTCCTCTCCGACATCCGTTACCTGATCGGCGTGGTCGCCGCGCCGCGCGGCGCGGCGCTGTTCCGCTGGCAGGAAGACGACGGCTCGCGCGCCGAAACGCTCAAGCAATGGCGAGCCCAGGGCGGCGAGGCGCTGCGGCGCTCGCTGCCGGCCTGCGCCATCGAGCCACTGCTGCCGCAGCCCTATCATGCCGCGGCCCGGGACGCCGACCGCGCCTCACGGCCCTATTCGGTTCGCGCCGCGGTCGCTTTCCTCCAGACCACCTTGAACGTGGCGGCCACCGACCTGCGGGCCGTCGTCGGTCCCTATTACGACCGGCAGTTGGAGGAATACCGCATCGGCTTCACGCTGACCGATGCCACCGACGTCATTCACGGCGTCGTCTGGCCCCTGCTGGAAGCCGAGGACGAGACGGCCGACACGCCGGCCCAGATCGAGGCCGTGCTCAAGGAAGCCGGCATACACGAAGTCGTCGCCCTCGATCACCGCTTCCCGCTCGAATACTGCGACGATTGCGGCGCGCCGCTTTACCCGAACCCCGACGGCGAACCGAGCCACGCCGAACTGCCCGAGGAGCAGGCGGAAGCCGCACCTCGGCACCTGCACTGACGCACCACCGGGCTTCCTCGGCCCGGGGCGGCGTATCGCCGCCACTGACTTTGCGCTGATCCCAGGAAAAACGGAGCTCCCCCGGCCCGGGCGGCGCGTCGCCGCCACTGACTTTGCGCCGCATCCCTAACCGGACTCCCTCCGTAAAACACGCCGCCGGCGAGTCCGCCCGCCAAGGCGGCCTCGCGCGCCCGTTCCAGGCCCGAAAACATTAACCCATTAACGCTTTAGTTTTTTATGTTGACATCACTGGTTTTATTTAATAGCATTGGTTTTATGCTTGAATCAATGCACTTGATGGATCACTCAATGACTCGGCCGGCGGAATCGCCGCCCCCCCTGGCATGAGCCGCCAGGACGGCAGATTTCTCCCGCTTGCGGCGCTCAACGAGCGGCGCCGGCGCGCGGTCGCCCTGCGCCTCGACGGCATGCGATTGACCGAAGTCGCCGCCAAGACCGAGTTGAGCGTGCCGACCATCATCGCCGCCCACCGGGCGTTCCTGGCCGGCGGCTGGGACGCCGTCAGCGTCGCGCCGCGCGGACGACGCAGCGGTTCCGGGCAGCTGATCGAGCCCAAGGCCATCGAGCAGCTCGTCGCGGCCATCATCGACGGCCCGCCGGAACGGTCGTCCCTGCCGCACCCGCTCTGGGAAAAGGCCGCCGTGGCCGAGCTGGCCCGCCGGCGCCTCGGTGTCGAGGTGCCCGCCACCACGCTCGGACGCTACCTGCAGGACTGGGGTTTCGCCGCCAACGCCACCAATGCCGGCGGCGGCGAGACGGGCGCCGATGTCTACCGCGTCCGGGAGGTGCCGCTCGCCCCGCTGCTGCCGGCCGCCTGGCGCCACCTGGGCAGCGACCGGATTCTGTTCCAGGCCGTCGGGCCGCGGCGCAAGCTGCACTGGCTGGTGGCGCCGTCGCCATTGACCGCCGCTTCCCTGATCGAGTTCTTCGATCGCCTGCAACTGTCGATCGGACGCAAGATCCGCATTTCCGCCGAAAACATCGATCTGCGGCAAGCCCCGAACGTCCGCCAGTGGCTGGATACCCAGTCCGATCGCATCCAGTTCCTGTCGCTCGCCGAGAACACGCCGGCGCGGCCGACTCGATCCCCGCAGAAACTAAAACATTTAACGGATAGCAAGCCCGGATTCCCGGGAAAATCCAACGCCGGAGAAAGGACTCTCATGCCGACCACATCGGGTACGACGCTTACCCATCTTCAACGCCTGGAAGCCGAAAGCATCCACATCCTCCGGGAGGTGGTGGCCGAGGCCGACAATCCCGTGATGCTCTACTCCATCGGCAAGGACAGCGCGGTCATGCTGCATCTGGCCATGAAGGCCTTCCACCCCGCCAAGCCGCCCTTTCCCCTGCTCCACGTCGACACCACCTGGAAATTCCGCGAGATGTACGAGTTCCGGGACCGCACGGCCGAGGAACTGGGGCTCGACCTGATCGTCCACATCAATCCCGAGGGGCTGGCGATGAAGATCGACCCATTCACGCACGGTTCGGCGATCCACACCGATATCATGAAGACCCAGGGGCTCAAGCAGGCCCTGGACAAGTACGGTTTCGACGCCGCCTTCGGCGGCGCGCGACGCGACGAGGAAAAGTCCCGCGCCAAGGAAAGAATCTTCTCGTTCCGCTCGACGCAGCACCGCTGGGACCCGAAGAACCAGCGCCCGGAACTCTGGCACCTCTACAACGCCCGCAAGCACAAGGGCGAGAGCATCCGCGTGTTCCCGCTGTCGAACTGGACCGAGCTCGACATCTGGCAGTACATCCATCTCGAGAAGATTCCGATCGTGCCGCTCTATTACGCCAAGTCCCGGCCCGTGGTGGAACGCGATGGCGCGCTGATCATGGTGGACGACGAGCGCATGCCGCTGCATCCGGGCGAAGTGCCGATGATGCGCACGGTGCGCTTCCGCACGCTCGGCTGCTATCCGCTGACCGGCGCGGTGGAATCGGGCGCCGACACCTTGCCGAGCATCATCCAGGAAATGTTGCTGACGCGGACATCCGAGCGCCAGGGGCGCGTCATCGACCACGACCAGGCCGCTTCAATGGAAAAAAAGAAACAGGAGGGGTATTTCTGATGGCACACCAATCGAACCTCATCGCCAGCGACATCGAGCAATACCTCAAGTCGCACGAAACCAAGGGCCTGCTGCGCTTCATCACCTGCGGCTCGGTGGACGACGGCAAGAGCACCCTGATCGGCCGGCTGCTCTACGACTCGAAAATGCTGTTCGACGACCAGCTCGCCGCCGTGGAAAACGATTCCAGGAAATGGGGCACGCAGGGCGACGACATCGACTTCGCGCTGCTGGTCGATGGCCTGGCCGCCGAGCGCGAGCAAGGCATCACCATCGACGTCGCCTACCGCTTCTTCTCGACCGACCGGCGCAAGTTCATCGTCGCCGACACGCCGGGGCACGAGCAATACACCCGCAACATGATCACCGGCGCCTCGACCGCCGATGTCGCCGTGATCCTGGTCGACGCGCGCAAGGGGCTGCTGACCCAGACCCGCCGCCATAGCTTCCTGGTCTCGCTGATCGGCATCCGGCACGTGCTGCTGGCCGTCAACAAGATGGACCTCGTCGAATACTCGGAGCAGAAATTCCGCGCCATCGAGGCCGATTACCGGAAGTTCGCCGAGCAAGTCGGCATCACCGACATCACGGCGATCCCGCTTTCCGCCTTGCGGGGCGACAACATGCTGGAGCAGAGCGAGCGCATGCCCTGGTACCGCGGCACGACGCTGATGGGCTACCTCGAAACCGTGCCGGTGGACGAGAACCGCCTGCAAGCCCAGCCGATGCGCTTCCCCGTGCAGTGGGTCAACCGCCCGAACCTCGATTTCCGCGGCTTCGCCGGAACGCTGGCCAGCGGCGTGATCCAGCCTGGCGACCGCGTGCGCATCCAGCCGTCGGGCAAGGAAACCCGGGTGGCGCGCATCGTCACCACCGACGGCGACCTGGAGAAGGCCGTCGCGGGACAATCGGTCACCCTGACGCTGACCGACGAGGTGGACATCTCGCGCGGCGACCTGATCTCCGGCGTCGATGCGCCCGCCGGGGTCGCGGACCAGTTCCAGGCGACGGTCGTCTGGATGGACGAGGACCCCATGTTCCGGGGCCGCACCTATCTGATGAAGACCGCCGGCAAGACGGTACAGGCTACCATCGCGCCGCTCAAGTACAAGGTCAACGTCAATTCGATGGAGCAGATCGCCGCCGAGAAACTCGAACTCAACGAGATCGGCGTCTGCGAGCTCGAACTCGATCGTCCCATCGCCTTCGATCCCTACACGGAAAATCGCGAGACGGGCAGCTTCATCCTGATCGACCGCCTGACCAACCGCACCGTCGGCGCCGGCATGCTGAGCTTCTCGCTGCGCCGCGCGCAAAACATCCACATGCATGCGCTCGAAGTGGACAAGAATTCGCGGTCGACCATGAAGGGCCAGAAGTCCTGCGTGCTCTGGTACACCGGCCTGTCCGGCTCCGGCAAGTCCACCATCGCCAACGCCGTGGACAAGCGCCTGCACGCCTCGGGACGGCACACCTATCTCCTCGACGGCGACAACGTCCGGCATGGCCTCAACAAGGATCTCGGCTTCACCGAGGCCGACCGCGTCGAGAACATCCGCCGCATCGCCGAGGTGGCGAAACTGATGGTCGATGCCGGCCTCATCGTCGGCACCGCCTTCATCTCGCCCTTCCGCAACGAGCGGCGCATGGCGCGCAGCCTGCTGCCGGACGGCGAGTTCATCGAAATCTTCATCGACACGCCGCTGGCGCTCGCCGAACAGCGCGATCCCAAGGGCCTCTACAAGAAAGCCCGGCGCGGCGAGCTGAAGAATTTCACCGGCATCGACTCGCCCTACGAGGAACCGGACGCGCCCGAGATTCGCATCGATACCGCCGCGCTGTCCGCCGACGAGGCGGCCGAGCGGATCATCGCGCACCTGAAGCGGCTGGGCATCATCAACGGCTGACGACGCGCAGGCGGCGCCCGGCGGGCGCCGCCAAAGTCAGCCGTGGCGGCGCGCCGAGTATGGCGCCGGATCGATGTCCGGCGCCTTGCCGGACAGCAGATCGGCCAGCAGCCTGCCGGTGCCGCAGGCCATGGTCCAGCCCAGCGTGCCGTGGCCGGTGTTGAGATGGAGATTCGACAAGCCCGTCACGCCGATCAGCGGCACGTTGCCCGGTGTCGCCGGCCGCAGGCCGGCCCAGAACTCGACCCGCCCGGCCGGCAAGCGCGGAAAGATCGCCCGCGTGCGCTCGACGAGCGCCTGGCAGCGCACCTCATTGAGCGTCGTGTCGTGGCCGGAGAACTCCGCCGTGCCCGCCACGCGCAGCCGGTCGCCGAGACGCGAGAAGACGATCTTGCGGTCGTCGTCGGTGAGGCTCACGCTCGGCGCGGTGTCGCCGTCATCGCCGAGCGGCACCGTGATCGAGTAGCCCTTGGCCGGATAGACGGGAATGCGCACGCCCAGCGGCCGCAACAGCAGCGGCGAATAGCTGCCGAGCGCGACGACATAGGCATCGGCCGTCAGATTTTCGCCGCCGGCCAGCCTCGCGCCGGTGACGCGGCCGCCTTCGGCCGCGAGCGCCTCGACGCTCGCGCCGAACCGGAAGACGACGCCCGAATCCGCCGCTCTTGCCGCCAGCGCATGGGTGAACTTGTAGGCGTCGCCCGACTCGTCGTCCGCCGTATAGGTGCCGCCGACGATGGGCACGGTCGAATGATTCAGCGCCGGCTCGATGGCGAGGCACTCGGCGGCGCTCTTCACCACGCGGTCGCAACCATGGCGGCGCATGAGTTCCGCCTGCGGAATCGCGTGCTCGAACCCGGCCTTGTCGGTGTAGAAATGCAGGATGCCGCGCTGCTCCTGGTCGTATTCGAGGCCAAGCGCGGGCCGCAGATCCTTGAGCAGCGACCGGCTGTAAAGGGCAAGCCGCAGGATGGCGACGATGTTCCCGCGCGTGCGGCCGGGCGTGCATTCGCGCAGGAAGCGCAGACCCCACGCCCACTGCGCGGCGTCGGCGCGCAGGCGCCACAACAGCGGCGAGTCCTCGCGGCCCAGCCAGCGCAGCAGCTTGAGCGGCGCGGCGGGATTCGCCCAGGGTTCGGCATGGCTGGTGGACACCTGGCCGCCGTTGGCGAAGCTGGTCTCCATCGCCGGCGCCGGCTGGCGGTCGACGACGACGACCTCGTGCCCATGCCGCCTGAGGTACCATGCCGAAGCGACGCCGACCACGCCGGCGCCGAGAACCAGAACGCGCATCGCCTGTCCGTTACCGTGTTTCCCCGAATGGTACCGCCACCATGACCAGGATCGAAAAATCGAACGCCGAATGGCGCGGCCAGTTGACCGAGATGCAGTATCACGTGACCCGCGAAAAGGGCACGGAGCGCGCCTTCACGGGCGAATACTGGAACTGCCGCGACGACGGCACCTATCGCTGCGTCTGCTGCGGCGAACCGCTGTTTTCCTCGGCGACCAAGTTCGATTCCGGCTGCGGCTGGCCGAGCTTCACGGCGCCGCTGGCCGAATCGATCATCGACGAGCACGAGGACCGCAGCCACTTCATGATCCGCACCGAGGTCACGTGCTCGAAGTGCGGCGCCCATCTCGGCCACGTGTTTCCGGACGGCCCGGCGCCCGCGGGCTTGCGCTACTGCATCAATTCGGCTTCGCTCAAGCTGGAGAAAAAAGTCAAGCCTTGATCGGACTCCGGGAGCGCGCTAAGGTGCGCGCCCGCCATGTCCTGGCGTATCACCACGACTGACTTTCATGCCATCCCCGATCGAACACCGCATCGCCGAGGAACTCGGCGTCCGCCCGCCCCAGGTCTTCGCCGCCGTCCAGCTGCTCGACGAGGGCGCCACCGTGCCCTTCATCGCACGCTACCGCAAGGAAGCCACCGGCAGCCTCGACGACACGCAGCTGCGCACGCTGGAGGAACGGCTCGTCTATCTGCGTGAACTGGAAGAGCGCCGCGCCGCCGTGCTGGCTTCCATCGACGAGCAGGGCAAGCTGACGCCCGAACTGAGGAACGACATCGACAACGCCGACACCAAGCAGCGGCTCGAAGACCTCTACCTGCCCTACAAGCCCAAGCGCCGCACCAAGGCGCAGATCGCCCGCGAGGCCGGCCTGGAACCCCTGGCCGACGCGCTGTTCGACGACCCGGCACTCGTGCCCGAGGAAGAAGCGGCGAAGTATGTGAACCCCGCCGCCGAGCCGCCGGAAAAGCATGTGCCCGACGTCAAGGCCGCGCTCGACGGCGCGCGGCAGATTCTCATGGAGCGCTTCGCCGAGGACGCGACCCTGCTGGAGCGCCTGCGTGCCCACCTCACCGACCACGCGCTGATCGTTTCGGCGGTGGTCGAGGGAAAAGAGATCGAAGGCGCGAAGTTCCGCGACTGGTTCGACTTCCGCGAGAAGATCGCCGCGATCCCGTCGCACCGCGCGCTGGCGCTGTTCCGCGGCCGCCAGGAAGACGTGCTGCGCGTGACGCTCAAGACCGAACAGGAGCTGCGCGACCCGCCGGAAAGCTCGCCCTGCATCGCCATGGTGGCCGGCCGTTTCGGCCTCGGCGACCGGGGCCGCCCCGCCGACAAGTGGCTGCTCGAAACGGCGCGCTGGACCTGGCTGGTCAAGCTCTCGCTGCATCTCGAACTGGAACTCATGAACGCGCTGCGCGAACGCGCAGAGGAGGAAGCGATCCGCGTCTTCGCGCGCAACCTGCACGACCTGCTGCTCGCCGCGCCCGCCGGTCCGCGCATCACGCTCGGCCTCGACCCCGGCATTCGCACCGGCTGCAAGGTGGCCGTGGTCGACCGCACCGGCAAGCTGCTCGACACCGCCACGCTCTACCCGCACGAGCCGCGCCGCGACTGGGAAGGCTCGCTCGCCGCGCTGCGCCACCTCTGCCGGAAGCACGGCGTCGAACTGGTCGCCATCGGCAACGGCACCGCCAGCCGCGAAACCGACAAGCTGGCCGGCGATCTGATGAAGCGCCACCCGGAACTCAAGCTGAACAGGATCGTCGTCTCCGAAGCCGGCGCCTCGGTCTATTCGGCGTCGGCACTGGCGGCGCGCGAATTTCCCGAACTCGACGTTTCCCTGCGCGGCGCCGTTTCCATCGCCCGCCGCCTGCAAGACCCGCTCGCCGAGCTGGTGAAGATCGATCCCAAGAGCATCGGCGTCGGCCAGTACCAGCACGACGTCAATCAGTCGAAGCTCGCCAAGTCGCTCGACGGCGTCGTCGAGGATTGCGTCAATTCGGTGGGCGTAGACGTGAACACCGCCTCGGCGCCGCTGCTGGCCCGCATTTCCGGCCTCAGCGCCACGCTGGCCGCCAATATCGTCACGCACCGCGACCAGCATGGCGCCTTCAAGTCGCGCCAGCAGTTGAAGGACGTGCCGCGTCTGGGCGACAAGACCTTCGAGCAGGCCGCCGGCTTTTTGCGCATCGTCAGCGGCGACAACCCGCTGGACAGTTCGGCCGTGCACCCGGAGGCTTATCCCGTCGTCGAACGCATCCTCGCCGACATCAGGAAGGGCGTGAAGGAAATCATCGGCGACGGCCGCGCCGTGAAATCGTTGAATGCCGCGAAATACACCGACGAAAAATTCGGCCTGCCGACGGTGCAGGACATTCTCAAGGAACTGGAAAAGCCGGGCCGCGACCCGCGCCCGGAATTCAAGACGGCCAGCTTCCGCGAAGGCGTCGAGGAATTGAAAGACCTGCAACCGGGCATGACGCTCGAAGGCGTGGTCACCAACGTCACCAACTTCGGCGCCTTCGTCGACATCGGCGTGCACCAGGACGGCCTGGTGCAC
>CAZRRI010000002.1:0-86915 GCA_964602565.1 uncultured Rhodocyclaceae bacterium
AGTGGCGCAGGTGGTTCTCGTCGCGCGAGCCGGCGCACTGGATGAAGGCGATGTTCTTCGCTTCCTTGCCATCCGACGGACGCAGGAGCTTGCCGCCGGTCGGGCCGCGCGGATCGGCCAGGCGCTCGAACTCGACGCTGGTGATCACGTTGTCGTAGCGGTCGTAGCCGTAAGGCTGGATCTTGTTGGCGTCGAACGGCCGCCAGCCGGTGGCCCAGACCACGGCGCCGACGTTGAGCTGGATCGTCTCCTCCTTCATGCCCAGGTCGACCGCGCCGTACTTGCAGGCAGCCCTGGCGGCTTCGCCCTCGGCGGTGCCGGCGATCGAGGCATCGATCACGTAGCGCTGCGGGTAGGCCATCATGTGCGGCAGGTAGGCCGCCTTGAGCCTCGCTCCCGTCTTGCCGTTGCCATAGTTGAAGGCGTCGGCGATTTCGGATGTCACTGCCTTGGCGCATTCGCCGCAGGCCGTGCAGTTCTCGTTGACATGGCGCGGGGCGACCTTGAGCGTGACGGCGTAGTTGCCGCGCGCACCGGCGACGGCGGTGACCTCGGTCATCGTCATCACCTTCACGTTCGGGTTGCCCTTGATGCGCTTGAGGTTGATTTCCAGCCCGCAGGTCGGGTGGCACATCTTGGGGAAGTACCGATACAACTGGGCGGTACGGCCGCCGAGCGTCGGGGTTTTCTCTACCAGGATGACCTGCTTGCCGCATTCGGCGGCTTCCAGCGCCGCCGTCATGCCACTGATGCCGCCGCCGACGACCAGGATCGTCTGGTTGGTTGCGATGGGAGCCGTCACGTCGAGTCTCCGGTGGATGGGATTCGGAAGAACGGCGGCGATTCTACCGTGGCGATCTCGGCGCCTGGCTTGTGGAAGGTCAATCGGCCGGGAAAAATGTTTCTATCCGGAAATAGAAGCACAGAATGCCGCGCGGCGTCACGGCGTCGGCCTGACCTCGAAAGTCAGTGATGGCAGATCGCCGAGTATCCACGTCGCGGCGGGCGCGCCGAGCCCGGCGACGGTGCCCGGATTGACGATCCAGGTTTCGCCGCCCGCGACGTTGATCTGCCGGCGAGTTTCCGGTTCGTGGCTGTGGCCGCAGCAGACGAGATCGTAATCGCCGGTGCAGGCCATGGCGTGAGCATAGTGCGGGTAATGCGTGATGAAGATGCGTCGGCCGCCGAGGACGAGGTCGCCATCCTGGCCGTGGTAGTGCAGCAGGCCGTTCGATTGCCAGGCGAGGCGCGAGATGGCCACGGGATCGCCCAGGTTGTTGCCGTGCACGGCGTGGATGGGCAGGCCGTGCTCGATCGAGGCCTTGAGCGTGTTGCCGCCGATGATGTCGCCGCAGTGGATGACGGCCTCGGCGCCGAGGTTCTTCGCGGCCTCGATGGCGCGGGCCAGCATCGGGCCGCGGTCGTGGCTGTCGGAAACGATGCAGATTTTCACTAGATCACCAGCGGGCCGTCGTAGCCGTCGTCGGCGATGTCCAGGCGCGTCATGCCGGAACGGATGCCTTTCATCTGCTGCTCGTGATCGGCCTGAACCTGCAGGACCGTGACCACGCAATCGCCGAGGTTGTCGAAGCTGTCCTTGCCGGTGCCGTACTGGGTGGCTTCGTTGTAGAAGAACTGCGCCCTGAAGCGGGTCTCGCCGAGCTTGAAGACGACGAAATTGGCGCCGCGTTCCTCCCAGCAGGCGACGGGGCAGGCGTCTAGCGCATCGTTGTCGGGGTTGAGCTGGATCTCTGCCTCGCCGGTCTGAACGGGCACCATGCGGCCATAGCGCTCGAAAAGCGCCTGGGAAATCAGCTTCAGTTCGCTGTCGGAGAAGTCGGCGATATTGTCTGGCATGGCTTATCGGTGAATAAAAGTTTTCGGCTGTTGGTCCTGCGCCATCCCTGCCAGAATATCGCAAATTCCTAATTTACAAGAAGCCTGTCCATGCCCGCGGTCGAGGAGATCAAGAAGACGACGTGCTACATGTGCGCCTGCCGCTGCGGCATCCGCGTGCACCTGCGCGACGGCGAGGTCCGCTACATCGACGGCAATCCCGATCATCCGCTCAACAAGGGCGTGATCTGCGCCAAGGGCTCGTCCGGCATCATGAAGCAATATTCGCCGGCGCGCCTGACCAGACCGCTGCGCCGCAAGGCCGGCGCGGAGCGCGGCGCGGGCGAGTTCGAGCCGATCTCGTGGGAAGAAGCCTTCTCGACGCTGGCCGAGCGGCTCGGCAAGATTCGCGCGACCGACCCGAAGCAGTTCGCGTTGTTCACCGGCCGCGACCAGATGCAGGCCCTCACCGGCCTGTTCGCGCGCCAGTTCGGCACGCCCAACTACGCGGCGCACGGCGGCTTCTGCTCGGTGAACATGGCCGCCGGCATGATCTACACCATCGGCGGCTCCTTCTGGGAGTTCGGCGGGCCGGACCTCGACCGCGCCAAGCTCTTCGTCATGATCGGCACGGCGGAGGACCACCACTCCAACCCGATGAAGATCGCGCTGTCGAAGTTCAAGAGGAACGGCGGCCGCTTCGTCTCGATCAATCCGGTGCGCACCGGCTACTCGGCCATCGCGGACGAATGGGTGCCGATCCGGCCCGGCACCGACGGCGCGCTGCTGCTGGCCTTCCTGCACGAAATCATCGCCAAGGGCCTCTACGACCGCGACTTCCTCGTCCAGTACACCAATGCCGGGCAGCTGGTCAATGCCGACGAGGCCGCCGACGAGTTCGGCATGTTCCTGCGCACCGAAGTGCCCGAGGAAGAGGCCTGCTACGACCCGCAGGACAAGCTCTGGTGGGACCGCAATTCAAATCGCCCGGTGGTGACGCACAGGCCGGGCGCCGATCCCTTCCTGCTCGGCGAGTTCAGCATCAAGGGCACCAAGGTCAAGCCGGCCTTCCAGTTGCTGCGGGAACGTGTCGAGCAATACACGCCCGAGTGGGCCGAGGGCGTCACGGGCGTTCCCGCCGAGACGATCCGTCGCCTCGCCCACGAAATGGGCGTCACGGCGCGCGACCAGCGCATCGAGCTGCCGATCGCCTGGACCGATTCCTGGGGCAAGGAACACGACACCGTGACTGGCAATCCGGTCGCCTTCCACGCCATGCGCGGTCTCGCGGCGCATTCAAACGGCTTCCAGACCATACGCGCGCTCGGCATCCTGATGTCGCTGCTCGGCACCATCGATCGCCCCGGCGGCTTCCGCCACAAGGTGCCCTTCCCGCGGCCGATTCCGCCCTGCGCGCGCCCTCCGAACCACCCGAAGGCGGTGCGGCCGAACCGGCCGCTCGACGGCATGGCGCTCGGCTGGCCCTCGGACCCCGACGACTTGTTCGTCGACGAGAACGGCGGTCCGGTGCGCATCGACAAGGGCTTCTCCTGGGAGTATCCGCTGTCGGTGCATGGCCTGATGCACAACGTCATCACCAACGCCTGGCGCGCTGATCCGTACAAGATCGACACGCTGCTCATCTTCATGGCCAACATGGCCTGGAACTCGACGATGAACGCCGTCGAGGTGCGCAAGATGCTGAACGACAAGGACGGGAATGGTGAGTACAAAATCCCGTTCATCGTCGTCGCCGACGCCTTCCAGTCGGAGATGACGGCCTTCGCCGACCTGATCCTGCCCGACACGACCTATCTCGAACGCCACGACGTGATGTCCATCCTCGACCGGCCGATCTCGGAATTCGACGGCCCGGTGGACTCCGTGCGCATCCCCGTGGTGCCGCCGACCGGCGAATGCAAGCCCTTTCAGGAAGTGCTGATCGAGCTCGGCACCCGGCTCAAGCTGCCGGCCTTCGTGACCAAAGAGGGCGCGCGCAAGTACCGCGACTATCCGGATTTCATCGTCAATTACGAGACCGAGCCGGGTTCGGGCATCGGCTTCCTGTCCGGCTGGCGCGGCAAGGGCGGCGAAAAGCACCTGCGCGGCGAACCGAACCCGAACCAGTGGGAGATGTACGCCAAGAACGATTGCGTCTTCCACTACGAGCTGCCCAAGAGCTACCAGTACATGCGCAACTGGAACAAGGGTTACCTCGAGTGGTCGCAGCGCAACCGCATCACGCGCTACGCCGAGCCGATCCTGATCCACATCTATTCCGAGGTGTTGCAGAAGTTCCGCGCCGCGGCGCAGGGCAAGGGCTTCTCGCGCAGACCGCCCGCGCATCTGGCCAAGCGCGTCGAGACCTTCTTCGATCCATTGCCCTTCTACTACGACACGCTCGAAGGGCAGGTGACCGACAAGCACAAGTATCCGCTGGCGGCGATCACTCAGCGGCCGATGGCGATGTACCACTCCTGGGATTCGCAGAACGCCTGGCTGCGCCAGATCCACGCCCACAACCTGCTCTACGTGAACACGCACACCGCGCGCGTGAACGGCATCGAGGATGGCGACTGGATCTGGGTCGAGTCGCAGTGGGGCAAGGTCAAATGTATGGCGAAGCATTCGGAGGCGGTCGAGCCGGGCACGGTGTGGACCTGGAACGCGATCGGCAAGGCGGCCGGTGCCTGGAACCTGACGCCGGACGCCAATGAATCGCAACTCGGTTTCCTGCTCAACCACTTGATCTCCGAGGAACTGCCGACCTGCGAGAAGGGCAGCGACCGGCGCGTGTCGAACTCCGATCCGATCACCGGGCAGGCGGCGTGGTTCGATGTGCGCGTGCGTATCTCGAAAGTCAGTCATGGCGACACGCCAAGGACGGAGCCGCAGTTCGAGCCGCTGAAGCCTTATCCGGGTCAGGCCGAGCGCAAGAGCGTGTGGAACTTCTTTGCAGGAGCCAAATGATGGCCCCCCACGCTCGCAAACCCGGCTCGCTGCCCCCCACGGGGGGGCGCTGCCTCCTTGAGGCGGCTCTGCGGAGGCAGTCATGACCCAACTGGCTCTCGTGATCGACCTCAACGTCTGCGTCGGCTGCCACGCCTGCGTCACCAACTGCAAGGAGTGGAACACTTCCGGGCCGGCCGGGCCGATGGTGGACCAGAACCCCTACGGCAAGGATCCGACCGGCACCTTCTTCAACCGCGTGCAGACCTTCGAAGTCGGCGAGTTCCCGAATACGGAAACCATCCATTTCCCGAAGTCCTGCCTGCATTGCGAGGATCCTCCGTGCGTGCCGGTCTGCCCCACGGGCGCCTCGTACAAGCGCAAGGAAGACGGCATCGTCCTCGTCGACTACGACAAGTGCATCGGCTGCAAGTACTGCTCCTGGGCCTGTCCCTACGGCGCGCGCGAGATTGACGAGCAACAGAAGGTGATGAAGAAGTGCACGCTCTGCGTCGACCGCATCTACGACAAGACGATGACCGAGGAGGAACGCCGGCCGGCCTGCGTGCGCGCCTGCCCGACTTCCGCGCGCCTGTTCGGCGACATCCACGATCCTGAGTCCGAGGTGTCGAAGGCGATCCGCGAAGCGGGCGGCTACCAGCTGATGCCCGAGTGGGGCACCAGTCCGGCCAACCACTACCTGCCCCGGCGCAAGATCAAGCTGCGCATCCGCCACGACGAGATCGAGCGCGCCGACAACCCCCTCAAGATCGACGGCCTGCTGCCCAGGCCGGACAAGACCGAGCCCGCGCTCGACGATGTCACGAGTTGGTAGCCACGCATGAAGCCGGCATTTTCCGTCATTTTCCTGACGACCCTGATCGGCGCCGGCCAAGGCCTGTTCCTGGCATTGTTCACAGCCGAGTCCTACGCGGCGTTCGGCCTGCTGCCACCGCAGACGGCAAGCTTCTACGCGGCCGGTACCGCCATTTCGCTGCTGTTCCTGGCCGGCGGCCTGGTCGCGTCCTTCTTCCATCTGGGCCGACCCGAGCGGGCTTGGCGCGCGGCAAGCCAGTGGCGCACGTCCTGGCTGTCGCGGGAAGTCATCGTGCTGCCGGCCTTCATGGGGGTGGCGTTCTTGTACGGCATGGCCCATTGGCTGGGCGCCAATCCCGTGCTGACAAGGCTTCCCAGCGGCGCGCCGGTCAATGTCACGGCGGTGCTCGGCACGGCGGGCACCGTGCTGGCCTTTGCGCTTTTCATTTGCACGGGAATGATCTACGCTTCCCTGCGTTTCCTGCGCGAATGGCACACACCTTTGACGGTCGTCAATTACATCCTGCTGGGCGGTGCGTCAGGATTCACGTTTGCCGCGCTTTTCGCGGTCACGGAGGCACCGGGCTTGGTTTCCTTCTTCGCGGGTTGGGCGGTGGCGATTACCGCGCTGGGGCTGGTGACGCGCTCGGCGTCGTTGATCCGGAATTCCCGGCTGAAGCCGAAATCGACGCTGCAATCGGCGATCGGCATCAAACATCCGCGCATCGTCCAGAAGACCCAGGGCGCCATGGGCGGTTCGTTCAACACCCGCGAGTTTTTCCATGGGCGGCCGCGGACGGTGCTTCGCCTGGTGAAATGGTTTTTCCTGGCGTTTGCGTTCGTCCTGCCCATGATCCTGCTGGGCATGGCGACGGTTGCCGAGGTGCTGGCGCCAGGCCTGATCGCCGCGTTCATCCTGCAGGGCCTGGGACTGATCGCCGAGCGCTGGTTCTTCTTTGCCCAAGCCAGCCATCCGCAGAACTTGTACTATCAGTCGGCAGCCTGACATGCCGTGCCGAAAGACTATTGGTATTGCCGAGCAAGCCGATGTGGGAATATCATTTTTCGCATCAAGCGATGTCGTGAATCTCCGCCCATCCATCAACCATGACCAATGAGGAAACGCCATGAATTTTGACAAGGAACTCGATGCCCGCGGCCTGAACTGTCCGCTGCCCATCCTGCGCGCCAAGAAGGCATTGGCGGAATTGAATTCCGGCCAGGTGTTGCGCATCATCGCCACCGACCCGGGCTCGGTGAAGGATTTTCAGGCTTTCGCCAAGCAGACAGGCAACGAGTTGTTGTCGTCGGCGGAGAACAACAAGGAATTCGAGTTCTATATCAAGCGCAAATAGCTTTTCATCGCTGATTGGAAGGGCGCCCAAGGGCGCCCTTCGCTTTTCCGGGCAGCGCGGTGGGTATTTCCTTGAAATTATGCAGCCATAAGAACAAACTGTTCGACACGACGCAAGAATATAACCATAGTGCGATGTATTAATGGAGGGCCGGCCTGGGCTTGCTCCAAACCAATCACAAGGAGGAATCATGGGCGCTACTCCCGAAGTCGCCGTCATCGACGATTTGATTCGCCAACGCCTCGATGAACTTCTGCCCGCGAAGATCGAGGAAAAGCTGAAGGAGATCCAGGAGAGCAAGACGCCGTCGATGGCGATCATTGCCACCAAGGGAACGCTCGACTGGGCCTATCCGCCCTTCATCCTGGCCTCCACCGCCGCCGCGCTGGGCTGGGATGTCAGCATCTTCTTCACTTTCTATGGACTCAACCTGGTCAAGAAGGATGTCTCCGACCTCAAGGTCAGTCCGCTGGGCAATCCGGGCATGCCGATGAAAATGCCCTTCGGTCCGGACTGGTTCAAGGGCATCAACTGGAATATTCCCAACATCGTCCAGGCCGGAATTCCGGGCTTCGAATCGGTGGCCACGTCGCTGATGCAGCAGACGATCAAGAACAACGGCGTGGCCGGCATCGCGGAACTGCGGGAACTGTCGCGCGAGGCCGGCGTCAAGTTCATCGTCTGCCAGATGACGGTCGAGTTGTTTGGCTTCAGCCAGGAAGACTTCGTCGACGACATGGAGTACGTCGGCGCCGCTTCTTTCCTGCCGGTGGCGCAGACGGCTGACGTTTGCCTGTTTATCTGAAACTTTCGGTTACGCAAACGCGAACCGATCTCTAGGGGGGATCAAAGGATGAAAATCGGGAAGCTGCTATCCGTACTTGCAATGGCCGGCCTGGCGACACCTGCGCTGGCAACCAATGGGTACCTCCAGCATGGCTATGGGATTAAGGCGCAAGGCATGGCAGGAGTCGGCATTGCCATGCCCCAGGATGCCTTGGCGGCCGCCACCAATCCCGCCGGCATGGTCATGGTCGGCGACCGCATGGACGTCGGCCTCATCTGGTTCCGGCCGATACGGAGCGCGGAGCTGGAAACCGGCTTTCCGCCGATCAACGGCAATTACAGCGGCAGCGATACCAAGAACTTCTTCATTCCCGAGTTCGGCTACAACAAGATGCTCAGTCCGACGATGTCCGTCGGCGTTTCGGTCTACGGCAATGGCGGAATGAATTCAGACTACAAGAAGGGCATTCCGCTGTTCGGGACTTCCAGGGCCGGCGTGGACCTTTCCCAGTTGTTCATCGCGCCGACGTTCGCCATGCAGCTTGCGCCGGGGCATGCCCTGGGCGTGTCGGTGAACCTGGCCTACCAGCGCTTCGAGACCTACGGCTTGCAGAACTTCACCGGCCCTTGCCCGGCCTGTTTCTCGTCGGCGCCGGGCAATGTCACCAACCGCGGCTATGACGATTCCACCGGATGGGGCATCAAGGTGGGCTACACGGGCAAGATCACCAACGCGATAACCATCGGCGCCACGTACCAATCGAAGACGCGCATGGGCGAGTTCGACAAGTACAAGGGGCTGTTCGCGGGCAAGGGCGATTTCGACATTCCCGCAACCTACGGCGTCGGCATCGCGGTGAAGGCCATGCCGGCGCTGACGCTGGCATTCGACGTGCAGAAGATCGACTATAGCGATATCAAGTCGGTCGGCAACAAGGTCGATTGCCTGTTCGCCGGCATGTGCCAGATCGGCAGTTCCAGCGGTGCCGGGTTCGGCTGGCGGGATGTGACCGTCTACAAGCTCGGCGCCAGCTACGACTACTCGAAGAGCCTGACGTTGCGTGGCGGCCTCAGCACCACGCGTCAACCCATCCGGTCGAACCAGACGCTGTTCAACATCCTCGCGCCGGCCACCGTGGAAACGCATTTGACGCTGGGCGCGACATGGGCGCTGTCGGACAAGTCCGAGCTTAGCCTGAGCTACATGCACGCCTTCGAGAAGACGGTGGATGGCGCCAATTCCGTTCCCGCCGGCGGCGGCTTCCCAGGCGGTAACGTGAATCTGAAAATGTACGAAGATTCGCTGGGTGTCGCCTACGGCCTCAGGTTCTGACCGGACACACCATGAAGAAGTGGATTGCCGGCGCGGCATGCGCCTTGGCGTCGTGGCACGCGCTGGCATTGCAGCCATACGTCAACGGAGGGAAGTTGGCGGCCGCCGACCTGGCCGGGGCGGTGGCCATGGTCGAACAGAAGCTTTCCGGTGCGGGCCTGACCGTGCTGGGCGTGCACATGGCCAAGGGCCTGCCGAAACAGGCGACCGTCGTCGTCAGTGATGCCGGCATGGCCGATGCGATCAAGGGCATCGGCGGCAGCGCCGTCGTCGGCCTGCCGATCCGCGTCGGCGTCAAGGCGGACGGAAGCGTGTCCTACGCGAACCTCGAGTACTGGCAGCGGGCCTACCTGCGCAAGGACTACGGCAAGGCGGAACCCGCGGTCAAGGCGGCGGCCGTCAAGCTGGAGCAGGCGCTGGGTGGCGGCCCGGCCTTCGGCGGCGACGTGAAGACCGAGGATCTCGCCAACTATCGCTACATGTTCGGCATGGAGCGCTTCGACAGCGGCAATTCGCTGCTCAAGGAGTACGCGAATTTCGACGATGCCGTGAAGGCCGTGCGCGACAACCTCGCCAAGGGCGTCAAGGCGACCAGCAAGGTCTACGAAGTCGTGGTGCCGGAAAGGAAAATCGCCGTCTTCGGCGTCGCCATGAACGATCCTGAATACGGCGAGGGCTGGTGGGTGAACAAGATTGGCGCCGACCACGTCGCCGCGCTACCGTGGGAAGTCTTCGTGGTCAATGGCAAGGTCCATGCCCTCTACGGACGCTATCGCACTGCGCTGGCCTGGCCGTCGCTGGGCATGGGGCAGTTCATGGGTATCTCCATCCATCCCGATCGAACCCGGGAAATGCTGGAAGCGGTTGCCGGCGTCCAATAAGCAAGCCGGAGCAAGCCGGCGCAAGTCCGCGGCTGGCGCGGCCCGGCATCAGCCGAGCCGTGCCAACTGGGCGGCGAGTTTTTCGCGCAAGTCCTTGAAGCTCGCCAGCCTGTCCTTCTCCTGATTGACGACCGCCGCGGGCGCGCGTTCGACGAAGCTGGGTGTCGCCAGCTTCTTTTCAGCCTTGGCGATCTCGCCTTCGATGCGGGCGAGTTCCTTGCCGAGGCGGTCCTTCTCGGCGGCGACGTCGATCTCGATCTTCAGCATCAGGCGGAAATCGCCGACGATCTGCACCGGCGCTTCCGATTCAGGCAACTGATCGCCGGCAACCGCGACTTCCGACAGCTTGGCGAGCGCGGCGAGATAGGGCGCATACGATTCGACGGCCGCCTTGTCGCCGGCCGCGACCAGCGGCACCTTCTGCGCCGGCGAGATGTTCATTTCGCCGCGCAGGCTGCGGCAGGCGTTGACCATGTCCTTGAGCGTGGCCACCCACTGTTCGGCCGTCTCGTCGCAGCGCGACAGGTCGGCGACGGGATAGGGTTGCAGCATCAGCGTGGGCGGCGTGTCGCCACGGCTGACTTTCCCGGCCACGCCCGCAATGGGCGCCACCGTCTGCCACAGCTCCTCGGTGATGAAGGGGATCAGCGGATGGGCGAGGCGCAGCACCGTTTCCAGCACGCGCACCAGCGTGCGGCGGGTGGCTCTCTGGGCGGCTTCACCTTTTCCGCCCTGCTGCATCTGCACCTTCGCCAGCTCGACGTACCAGTCGCAGTACTGGTCCCAGACGAACTCGTAGATGGCCTTGGCCAGCAGGTCGAAACGGTAGTCGGCGAAGTGCTTCGCCACCTCGGCTTCCAGTTTCTGCAACAGGCTGACGATCCAGCGGTCGGCCGGCGAGAAGTCGAGATATTCGGCGTTGCACGCATCCGAACCGCGTTCGGCCACCCCGCAATCCTTGCCCTCGCAGTTCATCAGCACGAAGCGCGTGGCATTCCACAGCTTGTTGCAGAAGTTGCGGTAGCCCTCGCAGCGCTGCATGTCGAACTTGATGTCGCGGCCCGGCGAGGCGAGCGAGGCGAAGGTGAAGCGCAGCGCGTCGGTGCCGAAACCGGGAATGCCGTTCGGATACTCCTTGCGCGTGCGCTTCTCGATCTGTTCCGCCTGCTTCGGGTTCATCAGGCCGATGGTGCGCTTCTTCACCAGTTCGTCGAGACCGATGCCATCGATCAGGTCGATCGGGTCGAGCACGTTGCCTTTCGACTTCGACATCTTCTGGCCCTCGGCGTCGCGGATCAGGCCGTGCACGTAGACGTCGCGGAACGGGATCCTGCCCGTGATGTGCCTGGTCATCATGACCATGCGCGCCACCCAGAAGAAGATGATGTCGAAGCCGGTGACGAGTACGGACGAGGGGAGATAAAGGTCGAGCGCCGTGTTCGACTTGGCCGGCCACTCCGGCGTCCAGTCGAGCGTCGAGAAGGGCCACAGCGCCGACGAGTACCAGGTGTCGAGCACGTCCGGGTCGCGTTCGAGTCCGCCCGTGTAGCCATCCGCCTTGGCGAGCGCATGGGCTTCGGCTTCGTCGTGGGCGACGTAGCAGCGGCCGTCGTCGGAATACCAGGCGGGAATCTGGTGACCCCACCAGAGCTGGCGGGAGATGCACCAGTCCTGGATGTTGTTGAGCCACTGGTTGTAGGTGTTCACCCAGTTTTCGGGCACGAAGCGGATCTCGCCCGAGGCGACGCATTCCAGCGCCTGGCCGGCGATGCTCTTGCCATTGGCGCCGGGTTTCGACATGGCGACGAACCACTGGTCGGTGAGCATCGGCTCGATGACCGCGTTGGTGCGGTCGCCGCGCGGCACCATCAGCTTGTGCGGCTTGGTGGAGACGAGCAGGCCCTGCGTTTCGAGATCGGCGACGATGGCCTTGCGGGCGTCGTAGCGGTCCATGCCGCGATACTTCTCGGCGCCGTGTTCGTTGATGCGCGCGTCGAGCGTGAAAATGCCGATCGGCGCCAGTTGGTGGCGATGGCCGACCTGCCAGTCGTTGAAGTCGTGCGCCGGCGTGATCTTGACGCAGCCCGTGCCGAATTCCTTGTCCACGTAGGCATCGGCGATGACGGGAATCGTGCGGCCGGTGAGCGGCAGCACGACGTGCTTGCCGACGAGATGCTTGTAGCGCTCGTCGTCCGGATTCACCGCCACGGCGACGTCGCCGAGCATGGTCTCGGGCCGCGTGGTGGCGACGACGAGACTGCCTTCACTGTCGGCGAACGGATACTTGATCTCCCACATGAAGCCGTCCTCTTCCTCGCTGACGACTTCGAGGTCGGAGACGGCCGTGAGCAGCTTCGGGTCCCAATTGACCAGGCGCTTGCCCCGATAGATCAGGCCCTCCTTGTAGAGGCGGACAAAGGTCTCGGTGACGACCTTCGAGAGGCCCGCGTCCATGGTGAAGCGCTCGCGGCTCCAGTCGGGCGAGGTGCCGAGCCGGCGCATCTGGCGCGTGATGGTCCCGCCCGAATACTCCTTCCACTCCCACACCTTTTCCAGGAACTTCTCGCGGCCGAGGTCGTGGCGCGAGATGCCCTGCGCGTCGAGCTGGCGTTCGACGACGATCTGCGTGGCGATGCCGGCGTGGTCGGTGCCCGGCTGCCACAGCGTGTTGTCGCCGCGCATGCGGTGGTAGCGCGTCAGCGCATCCATCAGCGTCTGGTTGAAGCCGTGCCCCATGTGTAGCGTGCCGGTGACGTTCGGCGGCGGCAGCAGGATGCAGAAGTTGTTCGTCTTGGCGGTGTCCAGGCCGGCGGCGAAATAGCCACGCGATTCCCAGACGGGATACCAGCGCCGTTCGATGTCGGCGGGTTCGAAGCTCTTGGCGAGTTCCATGGTGTTGCCCGAGGAGCGGGTAGGAAAACCGCGGATTATAAGGTTGCGCCGTGCTTCAGTCGGCGTCTTGCGACGGCTGACTTTGGTCCTCGATGACCATTTGCAGCCGGGGCAGCAGCGCGGCTCGCGCTTCCGCGGTGACCTGTTCGATCAACTGGTCCGCGAGACCGTCGAGCACGCGCAAGACGATCTGCGGCAACGCGTCGTCGAGCCAGGCCGACAACTCCTCGGCCAACGCCTGCCGCTGGCGCGGCAACTGGTCGAACAGCATTTCCCGCGCCAGCGCCTCGACGCGATCCGGGGGAGGGATTGCGACCGTCGAGGGTTCGGGTGGCACGGTTTCCGGTGCCGATGCGGGTATCGCGGCGACGATGTCGGTCAGCAAGGGCAATTCCTCGCCGTTCTCGACGACGTGACCGTGGCGGCGCATCAGAAGGTTCGCCTGCTCGATTATCCCGCCGCTTTCGTCCATGGCTCAGACGCCTCGTGAAATGTCGCGTGCTTCCAGTGCGTAGCCTCGTTCGCGGTAGAACTTGAAACGTTCGCGCGCCGGCAGACGGTCGGCGTCCGCCGTGCTGACGATTTCGACCAGCGCCTCGAAGCGGGGGAAGCCGGGCGGCAATTCGTCGGCGAGATTGAGCAGGTAGCTATCGTGAGGCAATCGATCCAGATTGTCGGCCAGCAGTATCGGGGTCTCGTCGGCCAGCGCCGAATCGGCCCGGCAATGCGGCACGAAGCCGGTGGCCGGCTGGGACCAGAGCAGGCGGTCCAGATCGTCGGCGGCCTTCCGGGCGGGAACGTAGACCATCACCCGCTGGCGCCGGGCCCAGGCCTGCCTGAGCCAGCCGGCGGCCGCCGCCAGGCGGTCGGGGGCGCCATGAAGGAACTCGATGCGGGTCACGGCTTGGCGGCCGCGGCACGCGCCAGCAGGAAGTGCGTGAGCAGCGGCACCGGTCGCCCCGTCGAGCCTTTTTCCTTGCCTGAACGATAGGCCGTTCCGGCGATATCGAGATGCGCCCAGTCGTACTTCTTTGCGAAGCGCGAAAGAAAGCCGGCCGCGGTGATGGTGCCGGCCGCGCGGCCGCCGATGTTCGCCATGTCGGCGAAGTTGCTCTGCAATTGCTCCTGGTAGTCTTCCCAAAGCGGCATCTGCCACGCCCGGTCGTGCGCTTCGTGGCCGGCCTCCAGCAGCTCGCGGGCCAGGGCATCGTCGTTGGCCAGCAGGCCGGTGGCGACGTGGCCGAGGGCGATGACGCACGCGCCGGTCAGGGTGGCGACATCGATCACGCAATCCGGATCGAAGCGTTCCACGTATGTGAGCGCATCGCAAAGGATCAGGCGGCCTTCGGCGTCGGTGTTGAGGATTTCCACCGTCTGCCCGGACATGGAGGTGATCACGTCTCCCGGTTTGGTCGCGCCGCCGCCGGGCATGTTTTCCGTGGTCGGAATGGCGGCGACGACATTGAGCGGCAGCTTCATCTGGGCGATCGCCTTCATCGTGCCCAGAACGCTCGCCGCGCCCGACATGTCGAACTTCATCTCGTCCATTTCCGGGCCCGGCTTCAAGGAAATTCCGCCGGTGTCGAAGGTGATGCCCTTGCCGACCAGCACGATCGGCTTCGCGCCCTCCTTGCCGCCCGCGTACTTCAACACGATGAACTTGGGAGGCTCGTGCGAGCCGCGCGCCACCGAGAGCAGGGTGCGCATGCCGAGTTTGTCCATCTCCTCCCGTTCGAGAACCTCGACGGCCATGCCATGCTCCTTCGCGATGTCACGGGCCTGGTCGGCGAGATAGCCGGGCGTGCAGATGTTGCCCGGCAGGTTGGCGAGATCCTTCATCAGCGTCGTGCCGGCGGCAATCGCCTGGCCTTGCGCCAGCGCGTCCTCGGCCGTGGCCAGTTCGTTGCGGCGTTCGACGCAGAATGTCAGCTTGCGCAGCGGGCGGCGGACATCGTCCTTCTTCGACTTGAGTTTGTCGAAGCGATAGAGCGTTTCCAGGGCGACCATGACAGCCTGGCGCACCCGCCAGGTCACGTCGCGCTTCTTGACCTGGAGTTCGGTGAGATAAAGGGTGCCATCGAATCCGCCGGTTTCATTGAGTGTCCTGACCGCGGTGGCGACGGCCGTGCGGAACTCCTTCTCGCGAAACTCCTTTTCCTTGCCGAGGCCCACCAGCAGGACGCGGTCGGCCAGGGTGCCGGGGACGTTGTGCAGCAACAGCGTCGAGCCGAGCTTGCCTTCCATGTCGCCCCGGCGCACCAGGTCGCTGAGGTAGCCGCGGCCGGCATTGTCGATGACTTCGGCCGGAACGGAGAGCTTGCGCGGCTCGAAAATGCCGACGACGACGCAGGCGCTGCGCTGTTTTTCGGGGCTGCCGCTTCTTATGCTAAATTCCACGTGTCACTCCTGTATGCGGGGGAGGGAAGTCTTGATGTTTTTATTCAATTTGAAGACTTTGCGATTATCGCCAATAGTTTTGGCAAAAGTCAAAGCCCCCGGATCAAACCCGGGATAACGCCGAGATGCTCTTCCAGCGCGCCGCCAAGCGCGAATTCGCCCAGACCGCCACGACTGTCTTCGTCGCGCTGTTTGCCATCCTCCTGACCACGCAGCTGATCCGATTGCTGGGTCAGGCGGCGGGCGGCAAGATTGCCTCGGAGGGCGTCATCGCGCTCCTTGGATTCGGTGCGATCAACTACCTGCCGACCCTGCTGTCGCTGACCTTGTTCATCTCGATACTGATGACCCTGTCGCGTTCGTATCGGGATTCCGAGATGGCGATCTGGTTCTCCGCGGGTGTTCCCCTCACGGCATGGGTCAGGCCGGTGCTGAGTTTCGCGCTGCCGCTGGTCATCCTCGTCGGGGTGCTGTCCATCTTCCTGTCACCGTGGGCGCTGACCAAGAGCGCCGAGTACCGCCAGCGCATGGATGAACGCGACGACGTGTCGCGGATCACGCCGGGCGCCTTCCAGGAATCCAGCCAGGCCGAGCGCGTGTTTTTCGTCGAAGCCATCGCCGGCGACCAGGGGCGGGTCAGGAATGTGTTCGTCAGTTCCGTGCATCAGGGCCGCCTGGGGATCGTGGTCGCCGCAGAGGGCCACGCCGAGATGTCCCCCGAGGGCGACCGGTTCCTGGTGCTGGATCAGGGCAGGCGTTACGAGGGGCAGCCCGGCTCGCTGGAGTTTCGTCTCATGGAGTTCGAGCGCTACGGGGTCCGCATCGAGACCAAGGAAGGTCGCGGCGTCGAGCAAACCCGCAAGAACATGCCGGTCTGGGAACTGCTGCGACAGCCGACCCCGGGAAATCTCGGCGAGCTTCTGTGGCGTGTCGGCATGCCGGCCCTGGCGCTCAACCTGGCGTTGCTGGCGATTCCCCTCTCGTTCGTCAATCCCAGGGCCGGGCGCACCAACAATCTCATCTTCGCCTTGCTGACGTTCATGATCTACAGCAACATGATCGGCGTCAGCAAGGCATGGGTTTCGCAAGGCAAGCTGCCGTTCGAGATCGGGGTGTGGGCGGTGCACGCGGCAATGTTCATCGGCATGCTGACCCTGTTTTCGAGGCGCATCGTCGTGGTGTCCTGGAGACGCTGGTGGCGCTGACGGGCGGCATCCGGGTGTTCGAGCGGTATCTCGCCCGCGAAATCTATGCGTCGACGCTGCTTGTCCTATGTGCGTTTCTCGCCCTGTTCGCGTTTTTCGACCTCGTCAATGAGCTGGGCGACCTTGGCAAGGGCAACTACCAGTTGCATCACGCCGTTGGCTACGTGCTCCTGACCCTCCCCGGATATGTCTACGAATTGCTGCCGATCGCCGTGTTGATCGGCACTCTTTATGCGCTGACCTTGCTTGCGCGACATTCCGAAATCACCGTTCTGCGCGCCTCGGGATTATCCACGGCAACGCTCGTGGGGTCCCTGCTGAGGATCGGCGCGCTCTTCGTCGTGCTCACCTTCGTGGTCGGCGAGTTCATCGCGCCTCCCGCCGAACGGGCGGCGCAGCAGTTGCGCTTGCAGGCGATGAGCTCGGTGGTCGGCCAGCAGTTCCGTTCTGGGCTGTGGGTCAAGGACGAACACGCCTTCGTCAACGTGCGCGAGGTCCTGCCCGACGCGTCGCTGCGCGGAGTCCGGATCTACCAGTTCACCGCGGACCATCGCCTGGCATCGATCAGCGAGGCGGAATCGGCGAATTTCCAGCCGCCGAACAATTGGCAGCTCGCCAACGTCGCCCAAACGTCTTTCGAGGACGAGCGGGTACGGGTCGATCGCTACGCTGAACTACTCTGGGAGTCGGCCCTGTCGCCGGACATCCTGACGGTGCTGCTGGTCGATCCCGGACGGATGTCGCTGGTCAACCTTTATCTCTACACCCGCCATTTGGCCGAGAATCGCCAGAAAACCCAGCGTTACGAAATCGCCATGTGGAGGAAGGTGTTCTATCCGGTAGCGGCGCTGGTGATGATGGTCCTGGCGTTGCCATTCGGTTATGTGCACGACCGGTCGGGCAATATCAGCTTCAAGGTGTTTTCCGGAGTCATGCTGGGCGTGGCATTCCACATGCTGAACGGGCTGTTTTCGAGCCTTGGTGTCATCAACAGCTGGCCGCCGCTTTACGCGGCCATTACTCCCAGCCTGCTTTTCCTGCTGGCGGCGGCGGTGATGATCTATTGGGTGGAACGACGCTGATTAGCGCTTGAACGCGATGCGCGTTCCGGCGAGCCGATCATGCAGGAACTGGCGGTCGCGGTCGAGAAGTGCCCAGAACAGGCCCGCGCCATAGAGCATCAGGCTCGGCCAGGCCAGCAGATAGCGTAGCGCCAACTGCGGCCAGGTGGGCGCGCGGCCTCGCGCGGAGAGCAATTGGATTCCCCATGTCTGCATGGCCAGGGTTTGCCCGCCGTGACGCCAATACCAGAGGAAGTAGCCCGCTAGCAGCACGAAGACGTGGAGCACCAGCACCGCTCCCGGCAGGGAAAGCCCCGCGACCGAGCCGAGCGCCATGTGCGGCAGCAGGAACAGCGCGGCGAGCACGCCAAGCAGGAGCAGTGTCTCGTAGAGGATGCTGGCGAGGCGCCGGCGAATGCTCGGCAGTTCCTCGGTCATCGGTTCTGCCCGGCTTTGCCGGTTCCGGAAGCTCCGCCAGGGGCCGATTTGGCGGCGGCTTCTCGCAGGCGTTGCTTTTCGTCGTCGGGCAGCGTCTCGTATTCCGACCACAACTGCTTTACGGCCTCGCGCTGCTCGGAGGAGGCCTTCTGTATGTTTCGATACTTCTCGCGGGCCGCCTTCCGCTCCTCGGGAGTCAGCCGAACCCATGTCCGCATGCGCTGCTGAAAGCGCTCCTGTTCCTGCCGGGTCATTTTGGGATAGCGATCGGCGATCTCCAGCCACTTCTTCTTGCGCCATGATTCGAGGTTGGCCCATTCCGACGACAGCGGCGCGAGGATCTTCTGCTTGTCGGCGGGGAGGTCAGCCCACTTCGCGGGGGCGATGAATGAGGTTGCCGTCACGGCCGCTGGCGCCAGTGCCAGCAACACTATTCCGGCAACAAATATTCTTCGTGCTGAGAGAGGCGGTCGAGCCATGCCATGAAGCCCTGATCGAGATAAGCACCGGGTGATACTTCGTCGCTGAGCAAGGCCATGTCGATCTCCGCCATGGTTTCCAGTTCGCGATGTTCCTGCCAGACGTGCATGCCGAAAGCGCCCATCAGCAAGGCCAGCGTCGCCAGCACTCCCCGATGATGCCGATGCAACGACTGGAAAATGCCATGGCCGCCTCCAGTGGCGCTGGCGGTTGCGAGCGATAGTTCGGCTTGGCGGGCGACGGCGCGCTGCCGGGCATGGCGCAGTTTTTCCGCGACCCGTGCATCGATGCCCGCCACGTCCTGGTCGAGGATCCGACACACGCGGGCAGCGAATTCGGCCTCGTTGTTCTCGTATTTCATGACAACTCCACGCCTCGTGCCTTCAGGGCGGCGGCCAGGGTGTGCGTGGCGCGAGAGCAATGGGTCTTCACGCTACCTTCGGAACAGCCCATGGCAGCGGCGGTCTCGGCAATGTCCATATCCTGCCAATAACGCAGCAGAAATGCTTCGCGTTGACGCGGTGGCAGCCTGTTGAGTTCCCGCTCGATGATGGCGATAAGCTGATCTTGCTCAAGGGACGCCTGCGGGTTGCCCAAGCCCGATACCGAGGCGGTTGGCAGGCTTTCCAGCGGATCGGCATCTTCGTCGTCCGACGAGAAGGCGGACAACAGGGTCGTCCAGGCCGAGCGGACTTTCTGCCGCCGATAGTGGTCCCGGATGGTGTTCTGCAGGATGCGCTGGAACAGCAATGGCAGTTCCGTCACGGGTTTTGCCCTGTATTTGTCCGATAACTTGAACATGGCATCCTGGACGATATCCAGCGCATCGTCCTCGTTGCGCACGGCGAACAGCGCCTGCTTGAATGCTTTACGCTCGACGCTGGCGAGAAAATCGGCGAGTTCAGAGGCGGAAGCCAGGGCAAAATCCTTCTGGATCAAGCAAATGATGGGTGCCGTGCGCCATTGGCCGGACGTCCGCTACCTTGACCAACCGGCTGTGAGCCAGTAAGGTAACGCGCTTTTGGGTCCAACCCCCACGAATTCGGGAAGAAATGATGCAGTTGACTGGCGCCGAGATTGTAATCAGATGTTTACAGGAAGAAAAGGTTGAGCATGTCTTCGGTTATCCGGGCGGCTCGGTTCTTTTCATTTACGACGAGTTATTCAAGCAGGACCAGATCAAGCACATTCTGGTCCGGCACGAACAGGGCGCCGTGCATGCCGCGGATGCCTATTCCCGCTCGTCGAACAAGATCGGTGTATGCATGGTGACTTCCGGTCCCGGCGTCACCAACGCCGTCACCGGCATCGCCACCGCCTACATGGATTCCATCCCCCTGGTGGTGATCACGGGGCAGGTGCCGACCGCCTACATTGGCCAGGATGCCTTCCAGGAAGCCGATACGGTCGGCATCACGCGCCCTTGCGTCAAGCACAACTTTCTGGTCAAGAGCATCGATGAACTGGCGGTGACCATCAAAAAGGCCTTTTTCCTCGCCAACAGTGGCCGCCCGGGGCCGGTGCTGGTGGACATCCCCAAGGACATCACGACGCAGAAGTGCGATTTCCAGTATCCCAAGCAGATCGGCATGCGTTCCTACAGTCCGGTCGTCAAGGGTCATGCCGGGCAGATCAAGAAGGCGCTCCAGATATTGCTCGATGCGCGGCGGCCCATCATCTACACGGGAGGCGGCGTCATACTCTCCGACGCCGCCGAAAAACTGACCAGGCTGACTCATGCGTTGGGGTTCCCCATCACGCAGACCCTGATGGGTCTTGGCGGTTTCCCCGCCACCGACAAGCAGTTCCTCGGCATGCTGGGCATGCATGGGACTTACGAGGCCAACATGGCGATGCAGCACGCCGATGTCGTGCTGGCCATCGGTGCGCGCTTCGACGACCGGGTGATCGGCAATCCTGCCCATTTTGCTCAGATCGCCCGCAAGATCATTCACGTCGATATCGATCCATCGAGCATATCGAAGCGGGTCAAGGTCGACGTGCCCATCGTCGGCAATGTTCCCGATGTGATCGACGAAATGCTCAAACAGCTGGCGGCCATCGATGCCAAGGCCGACGGGAAGTCCCTTGCGGCCTGGTGGAAGGAAATCGAGGGTTGGCGGGCGCGCAACTGCCTGAAGTACAAGCAGGGCAAGGATGTCATCGTGCCCCAGTTCGTCGTCGAGAAGCTCTATGAGGTTACCGGGGGCGATGCCTTCGTGACCTCGGATGTCGGCCAGCACCAGATGTTCGCCGCGCAGTTCTACAAATTCGACAAGCCTCGCCGCTGGATCAATTCCGGCGGGCTGGGCACCATGGGTTTCGGTCTGCCGGCGGCGATGGGGGTGCGCTTCGCCAATCCCAAGGCCCAGGTGGCCTGCGTCACCGGCGAGGGGTCGATCCAGATGTGCATCCAGGAACTGTCGACCTGCAAGCAGTTCAGGTTGCCGATCAAGATCATCAACCTGAACAACGGCTATCTGGGCATGGTGCGGCAGTGGCAGGAGATGTTCCACGGCAATCGCTATGCCGAATCCTACGTCGACGCGCTGCCGGATTTCGTCAAGCTGGCCGAGGCCTATGGCCACGTCGGCATGCGCATCGACAAGCCGGCCGATGTCGAGCCGGCATTGCGCGAGGCCTTCACCAAGCACAAGAACGATCTCGTCTTCATGGACTTCATCATCGACCCGAAAGCCAACGTGTTCCCGATGGTGGCGGCCGGCAAGGGCCTGTCCGAAATGATCCTGGCGGAGGAGCTCTGATCATGCGCCACATCATTTCCATATTGATCGAGAATGAAGCTGGCGCCTTGTCACGGGTTTCCGGGCTGTTCTCGGCCCGCGGCTACAACATCGAGTCACTGACCGTCGCGCCGACCGAGGACGCCTCGCTGTCGCGCATGACCATCGTCAGCATCGGTTCCGACGATATCATCGAGCAGATCACCAAGCAGTTGAACAAGCTGATCGACGTGGTCAAGGTGGTGGACCTTTCCGAGGCCGCGCACATCGAGCGCGAACTCATGCTGGTCAAGGTGCGCGCCACGGGCAAGGATCGCGAGGAGATGAAGCGCGTCGCCGACATTTTCCGCGGACGCATCATCGATGTCACCGAGTCGAGCTACGTCATCGAGTTGACCGGCAACACCGCCAAGCTCGACGCCTTCCTCGACGCCATCGATCGCTCCCTGATCCTCGAGACCGTGCGCACCGGGGTCTGCGGCATCGGCCGCGGCGACCGGATACTCCGCGTTTGAACACGTTTTCGCTCCACCATTCATAGCCACTGTTTTCCCAGGAAAGGTTTTGACATGAAGGTTTATTACGACAAGGACGCCGACCTGTCGCTCATCAAGGACAAGAAGGTCACCATCGTTGGCTACGGTTCCCAGGGTCATGCCCACGCCCAGAATCTGAAGGATTCCGGCGTCAAGGTGACCGTCGGCCTGCGCAAGGACGGCGCCTCGTGGGACAAGGCCAAGAAGGCCGGACTGAAGGTCGAGGAAGTCGCCAAGGCCGTCAAGGACGCCGATGTCGTCATGATCCTGCTGCCGGACGAGACCATCCCGTCCGTCTATTACGCCGATGTCGAGCAGAACATGAAGAAGGGCGCGGCGCTGGCCTTCGCCCACGGCTTCAACATCCACTACAACCAGGTGGTGCCGCGCGCCGACGTCGATGTCATCATGGTCGCGCCCAAGGGCCCCGGCCATACCGTGCGTTCCGAGTATTTGCGCGGTGGCGGCGTGCCCTCGCTGATCGCGGTCCATCAGGACAAGAGCGGCAAGGCCAAGGACATCGCGCTGTCCTACGCGGCGGCCAACGGCGGCACCAAGGGCGGCGTCATCGAGACCAGTTTCCGCGAAGAGACCGAGACCGACCTGTTCGGCGAGCAGGCCGTGCTCTGCGGCGGCTTGGTCGAGCTGATCAAGGCCGGTTACGAGACACTCACCGACGCCGGCTACGCGCCCGAGATGGCTTATTTCGAGTGCCTGCACGAAGTGAAGCTGATCGTCGACCTGATCTTCGAGGGTGGCATCGCCAACATGAACTATTCGATCTCGAACAACGCGGAGTTCGGCGAGTATGTCACCGGCCCGGAAGTGATCAACGACCAGTCGCGCGCGGCGATGAAGAATGCGCTCCAGCGAATCCAGAACGGGGATTACGCGAAGATGTTCATCCTCGAGGGCCGCACCAACTACCCGGCCATGACGGCCCGCCGCCGCCTGACCGCCGCACATCCGATCGAGCAGGTGGGTGCCCAGTTGCGCGACATGATGCCGTGGATCAAGGCCAAGGCGCTCGTGGACAAGTCCAAGAACTGATTTGGCCGCGTATCCGCATCCCCTCATCGCCCGGGAAGGCTGGCCTTTCCTGGGCGGTGCCGTCGTGCTCGCGGTCTTGGTCAGCCTTGGCGCCGGGGCCGCATGGTCGGTGCCGTTCTGGCTGGTCGCGCTGTTCGTGCTGCAATTCTTCCGCGATCCGCCGCGCGAGGTGCCGGGCGACGCGCGCAGCGTGCTCTCGCCCGCCGACGGCCGCATCGTGGCCATCCAGCCGGTGCGCGATCCGTGGCTGGACCGGGACGCGCTGAAGATCAGCGTCTTCATGAACGTCTTCAACGTGCATTCCAATCGCAGTCCCGTCGACGGCGAAGTGAAGCAGCGCTGGTATCACGCCGGCAAGTTCGTCAATGCCGACCTCGACAAGGCGTCGGAGGAAAACGAGCGCAATGCCCTGCACATTCGCGCCGCGACCGGCCACGACGTGACCTGCGTGCAGGTGGCCGGGCTGATCGCGCGGCGCATCCTCTGTTACGTCGAGGCCGGGACGCCGCTCGCGCGAGGTCAGCGCTACGGCTTCATCCGCTTCGGCTCGCGCGTCGATCTCTACTTGCCGACCAGCGTGCGGGTCACGGTCACCATCGGCGACAAGGTGCGCGCCACCAGCACGATCCTCGGCGTGCTGTCATGACTGACTTTCGCGGCCGCCCCGCGATTCCCTCCGGCACAAACCGAAGCGCGGATAGCCGATGACGATATTGCGCCCCCGCAATTCGCTCACCAAGACCGAGATTCGCCGGCGGGGGATCTATATCCTGCCCAATCTGTTCACCACGGCGGCCCTGTTCGCCGGGTTTTTCGCCATTGTCCAGGCGATGAATCAGCGTTTCGAGATCTCGGCGGTCGCCATCTTCCTGGCCATGGTGTTCGATGGGCTGGATGGCCGGGTGGCGCGCCTGACCCATACCCAGAGTGCATTCGGTGCCGAGTACGACTCCCTTTCGGACATGGTGTCGTTCGGCGTGGCGCCGGCGCTGGTGATCTACGAATGGGCGCTCAAGGGGCTGGGCAAGCTCGGCTGGATCGCCGCCTTCATTTATTGCGCCGGCGCCGCCTTGCGCCTGGCCCGCTTCAACACCAACATCGACGTGGTCGACAAGCGCTACTTCCAGGGCCTGCCCAGTCCGGCGGCGGCGGCCCTGGTGGCCGGCCTGGTCTGGGTGATGATCGACAACGGCTGGACCGGGGACGAAGTTCGCTGGTACGCCTGCGTACTGACCATGTTCGCCGGGATCACCATGGTCAGCAACATCCGCTACTGGTCGGGCAAGGACATCAACCTTAGAAAGAGCGTGCCTTTCATCATCGTGGTCGCCTTCGCGGTCGGTTTCGCGCTGGTGTCGAGCTACCCCCCCGGCGTGCTCTTCGCGCTGTTTCTCATTTACGCCTTGTCGGGTTACGTCATGACGGCCTGGCAGGCGGGCAATCGCCGCCGCACCGTTGCGCGCCCGGAATAAAGCCGCTATAGTCGCCGCCATGTCCGCGACAATTCCCTCTGCCGCTGCCTTCCATGCCTTGACCAGCCTCCTGCTGGCCAGGCCGCTGCTGCGCCCCGCGCGCTAGCAGACCTCATCCCACATCCCCGAGTTTTACCGGCCCGCAGGCGCAAGCGCCCGGGACGTCGAGAATATTTCTAGACCCGTAGTCCGACAGGAGACGATCATGGCCCAAGACAAGCTGATCATATTCGACACCACGCTGCGCGACGGCGAGCAAAGCCCGGGCGCCTCGATGACGCAGGAGGAAAAGCTGCGCGTCGCCCGCCAGCTGGAGCGGATGCGCGTCGATGTCATCGAGGCCGGCTTCGCCGCCGCGTCGCCCGGGGATTTCAACGCCATCAAGGTCATCGCGGAAACGGTCAAGGAATCCACGGTCTGCTCGCTGGCGCGCGCCAACGAAAACGACATTCGCCGGGCGGGCGAGGCCATCCGGCCGGCGCGTTCCGGACGCATACACACGTTCATCGCCACCAGTTCGATCCACATGGAAAAGAAGCTGCGCATGACCCCCGACGAGGTGGTCGAGGCGGCGGTCAAGGCCATAGGCATCGCCCGTGAATACACGGACGACGTCGAGTTTTCCGCCGAGGACGCGGTGCGATCCGACATCGATTTCCTTTGCCGCGTCTTCGACGCCGTGATCGCGGCGGGCGCCCGGACCATCAACGTGCCCGACACCGTCGGCTACAGCGTGCCGTCCGTCTGGGGCGAGCGCATGCGGACGCTGATCGCGCGGGTCAAGGATGCCGACCGGGTCGTCTGGTCGACCCACTGCCACAATGATCTCGGCATGGCGGTGGCCAATTCCCTCGCCGCCGTGCAGGCGGGGGCGCGCCAGGTCGAGTGCACCATCAATGGCCTGGGCGAGCGGGCCGGCAACGCCTCCCTCGAGGAAATCGTGATGGCCGTGAAGACCCGCGCCGACATCTTCCACCTCGAAACGGGCATCGACACCACGCAGATCGTGCCGGCTTCGCGGCTGGTTTCGCAGATCACCGGATATCCGGTGCAGCCGAACAAGGCGATCGTCGGCGCCAATGCATTTGCCCACGAGTCGGGCATCCACCAGGACGGCGTGCTCAAGCACCGCGAAACCTACGAAATCATGCGCGCCCAGGATGTCGGCTGGACGCAGAACAAGCTGGTGCTCGGCAAGCACTCGGGCCGCAACGCCTTCAAGAATCGCCTGCAGGAACTGGGCATCACCGTGACCAGCGAAGAGGCGATCAACGCGGCATTCGCGCGATTCAAGGAACTCGCCGACAAGAAGCACGACATCTTCGACGAGGACTTGCAGGCGCTCATGTCCGACGAGGGCTTGCCGCCGGCCCACGAGCATTTCAAGCTGGTGTCGTTCAAGTTTCATTCCGAAACCGGCGAGACTCCCCACGCGGAACTGACCCTGTCGGTCGGCGGCGTCGAGCGACACGCCGAGGCCGATGGCGGCGGTCCGGTCGATGCCGCCCTGAAGGCGATCGAAAGTGTCGTGGCCAGCGGTTCGGAACTGCTGCTCTACTCGGTCAATGCCATCACCACCGGCACCGACGCGCAGGGCGAGGTCACGGTGCGGCTCGCCAGCGGCGGGCGTATCGTCAATGGCCAGGGTGCCGACACGGACATCGTCGTCGCGTCGGCGAAAGCCTACCTCAATGCCCTGAATCGGCTGTATCAGGGCAGTGAGCGACTCAACCCGCAGCTTTGATCCCACCCGGCGTGCGGCGCGGTGGCCGCGGGCGCCGCTAGCATCGGCGCGGCCATGCGGCTGCTGGCGCCCATCCGTCTGGTCGTCCGGGTCGGCAGGCGCTTCCTGGCGGAGCGCCTCGCGCAGACCGCGGCGGCCCTGTCGTTCGCGACGCTCCTCGGCCTGGTGCCGATGATCGTCGTCATCGCGGCCTCGATCGATCATCTGCCTTTTGCGACGGCGATCGCGCGGGCGCTCGAGAAATTCCTGCTGGCCAATCTGCTGCCCGAGAAGGCGGGCGCGGTGATCGCCGGCGTCGTCGGCCAGTTCGCCGGGCGCGCCGAGAAAGTCACCATGATCGGTATCGCCGCGCTGGCGGCGACGGCCTTGATGCAGATGCTGACGATCGAGCACGCCTTCAATGCCATCTGGAAAGTCCATGCGCCGCGCCCCTTGCTCCGGCGGCTATGGATTCATGTCCTTGCCCTGCTCCTGGGGCCGCTGTTGTTCGGCGCCGGCCTGGCCGTCACCACGTATCTGGCGAGCATCTCGCTGGGCCTGGTCGCCGAGCCCGCCTGGGTGACGACCCTGGTGTTTCGCATCCTGTCCTTCGGGTTCGTCGCCGGCCTGTTCGCGCTGCTCTATTGGGGGGTGCCGAACCGGACGGTATCGCGCTGGCATGCCGCCACGGGCGGCCTGCTGGCCGCGGCTGGTTTTCTGGGCATGCAGCGGCTGTTCGCCCTGTATATCGTGAAATTCCCCGCCTACGCGCAGGTCTATGGCGCATTTGCCGCGTTGCCGATTTTCCTCGTCTGGCTGTATGCGTCCTGGACGGTCGTCCTGGCCGGCGCGCTGGTGACCGCCGAGCTGCCGAAGGCCCTGGCGCGCGCGCCGGTTACGCGGGGTCGAAGTTCCGCCTGAACTCGAAAATTTCGATTTTCGAGGTTTGCAGCACCAGATGGTGCATCTCGCATTGGGTCACTTGCAGCTTGCCGTCGGCTTCCCGGATGAGCACGAATGGCCCCGTGTCCAACTGGCCGCGCCGGGTCATGAGCGTCTCGTTGCGGTCGAGTCCCGACACCGCCGGGAACAGGAGCGCGGCGCGGCGCCGGGGTTGTTCCTCGCGCTGCTGGACGGCTTCGACGGCGATGGCCGTCGGCGAGATCATTTCCAGTCCGAGCTCGAAATGCTCGGGATTGTCGCTGCGCGCCCAGCGGATCAGACCGATGTGCCAAGGCCGTCCGGGGGCGGTTCGCAGCCCGAGCGCGTCCCCCGGCGCCATGTTGTCGATGGCGCCGGCGATGTGCATCAAGGCGAAGCCGCTCGGGCTTTCGTTGAGCACCATCCAGTCGGTGATCGGCGAGGCGCCATCACTGACTTTGGCGGGCTCGCCCTCGCGCAACATGTTCCAGAGCGGCTGTATCCGCGCGCACAGCTCCACGCGGTAATGGCTTGGCCGCCGGTGGGAATGGCGGCGCGGCACCGACGACCAGCGCTGCTGGGCGCGAACCAGCACCTCGCGATGCTCGTCGAGGCTGCCGGCGGGGAGACCCAATTCCGCGGGCGGGCGGCCGTTGGCCAACTGGATCAGATGCTGGCTGGCGATCTTGCCGAGCGTGGCGCAGGAGAAAAACCGCAGGATGCCCTGGCTGGGAGGCTGGCGCCGGGCGATGGCAACCGGCGGCAGGTCGCGGTTCTGTTCGAGCCAATACCAGCGTTCCAGAGGCGGTGCCGGCGGCTGATTGACCAGTTCCACGGCCGGGCCGAACTGCCGGAGATACTCGATCAGGAAAGCGACTTCGCGCGCGGTGAAGGCTTCCGGCTGGGCCGCGACCAGGGCGAGCATGGCCTTGAGCACATCGTGGCCCGCGCCGACATGGGTCCCCGCCGCCTCGATCAGCCGCAATGCTTCCTGCGCCTGCAACCAGAGCCCGTTCGGCATGGTCGTGGACACGATCAGGGCGATCTGCTGTTGCTCCGCCACGTTGACGAGCACCCGCGCGCAATGATCGGTCAAGTCTTGCGCCGCGGCCGCCGCGGAGTCGGCGCCCAACTGCTGGAGCGAACTCAGCTGGCCGGTCGCCAGCAGGCCGCGCACGTCGAGCAGGCCCTGGGCAATCGTGCGCAACCGGTGCGGCAGGGGCAGCGTCGCATCGAGCAGCCGCGGCCGCAGAACGACACTGATCGAATCGGCGCGCACTTGCAGCAACTCGAGCAGTTTCAGGCGCTGCAAGGGCTGGACCGTTGCGTCGGCCGTCTCCTTCAGATATTGGCGGAGCGCGGCGAGATCGTGGAGAGGCTCGTCGGCGGGCGGGGCTTTCAGCCACGCCAGGGCGCCTTGCAGGACGGGTTGAGACTGGACTCCAACAGGAATGGTCATGGCTTGCGCACGGACGGCCAACGGTGGTCGGTCGCCCGATTCTAGTAGAATCCATGCTCTTTCAATAGCCTCCGCCGGCGCCGATATGAGTACCTTGCTCTCGAACAAGCCAATTGCGCCCGCCGATCGATTGATCGTCGCCCTCGACGTGCCGGAGGCGGAGGCGGCCAAGGCCCTGGTATCGCGCCTGGGGGATCATGTCCGCTTCTACAAGATCGGCCTGGAATTGTTCATGGCCGGAGGCTATTTCGAACTCCTCGAGTGGCTGGTCAAGGGCGGCAAGCAGGTATTCGTGGACCTGAAATTCTTCGATGTCCCGGAAACCGTGCGCTCGGCTGTCCGGGCGCTCGCCGGCAGCGGCGCGACCTTCGCGACGGTTCATGGCAACCAGGCGATCATGGAAGCCGCCGCCCGGGACAAGGGCGATCTCAAGATACTCGCGGTCACGGTATTGACCAGCCTCGACCGGGGCGATCTCGACGACCTCGGTTTTGCCTGCGATGTCGAAAAACTGGTGTTGTCACGGGCGCGTCGCGCCCTGGAGACCGGCGTGGATGGCATCGTCTCGTCCGGCCTGGAGGCGCCGATGATTCGCCAGGAACTGGGCGAGAGGCTGCTGGTGGTGACCCCCGGCATTCGGCCGGTCGAGAACAAGCCGGTCGACGATCAGAAACGGACGGTCGATGTTGCCCAGGCCTTCCTCAATGGCGCGGATTACATCGTTGTCGGCCGGCCCATCCGGCAGGCCGACGATCCGGCGGCCGCGGCCGCTTCGGTGCAGCAAACCATCGCCGGCCTGTTCAGATGATTGAAAATAATTGATGTTTGGCTATAATCCGCGGCTTTTCCCGCTTTCAAGGAACGACACATGGTCGTCATTCGTTTGGCTCGCAGCGGCGCGAAAAGGCGCCCGTTCTTCAACATGGTGGTGACTGACTCGCGCAACCGCCGCGACGGCCGTTTCGTCGAGCGCATCGGCTACTACAATCCGGTTGCCGCCGAGAGCGAGCAGGGCCTGGTGATCAACGCCGAGCGCCTTGCTTACTGGCAAGGCCAGGGCGCGCGCCTCTCGCCGACCGCTGCCCGTCTGACCAAGCAGGCCACGGCAAAGCAGGCTGTCTAGGCAGGCAATGATCGTCCTGGGGCGTGTCCTCGCCCCATACGGCGTGCGCGGCTGGCTGAAAATCCGGCCGTTCGGCGATGATCCGGCAGCTTGGCGCGAGATGCCGCAATGGTGGCTGGGTGCCGAGGCAGACGGCGACCACTGGCAGTCCTTTGCCCCGGAGGGCTTGCGCCAGCACGGCGCGGCGTGGATTGCCAAGCTGGTCGGCATCGACGATCGCGACGCGGCCGAGGGCCTGGCCGGCAGGTTCGTCGGCGCCCCGCGCGAGGAATTGCCGGGCAACGACGGCGATGAATATTACTGGGCCGATCTGATCGGCCTGGACGTGGTGAACGAGCAGGGCGAGTCGCTCGGAAGCATCGACTCCCTGGTGGAAACCGGCGCGCATCAGGTGCTGGTGGTGAAGGACGGTAACAGTGGCGAAGTGATCGAGCGGCTGCTGCCATTTGTCGCGCAGGTGGTGAAGGGCGTGGATCTGACCGGCGGCCGGGTCGTGGTTGCCTGGGGGAAGGACTGGTGACGCTGCGTTTCGACATCGTCACGCTTTTCCCCGAGATGTTCGCCGCGGTCACCGCCGCGGGGATCACGCGGCGGGCGGTGGAGCGCGGCCTGTGGCGGTTGGCGACGTGGAATCCGCGCGACTGGGCGGACAACGCTTACCGGACGGTGGATGATCGCCCGTTCGGCGGCGGGCCGGGCATGGTGATGATGCCGGGGCCGCTGGAGAAGACGATAACGGCCGCGAAGGCGGATCGCGGCGATGCGGGCAGGGTGATCTACCTGTCGCCGGCGGGAAAACCGCTGACGCATCGGCGGGTGTGCGAACTGGCGGCGACAGAGGGCGCGATCCTTCTCTGCGGCCGGTACGAAGGAGTGGATGAGCGCCTGATCGGGCGTTGCGTCGACGAGGAAATCTCCCTGGGGGATTTCGTGCTGTCGGGCGGCGAGATCGCCGCGATGGCCCTGATCGACGCCTGTGTCAGGCAGTTGCCGGGCGCGTTGAACGACGACGCCTCGGCGGCCGAGGAGTCGTTCGTGGGCGGGCTGCTGGATTGCCCGCACTACACGCGGCCCGAGGTGTATGAAGGCATGGCGGTGCCGGACGTGCTGTTGTCCGGCCACCACGAGAACATCCGCCGCTGGCGACTGAAGATGTCGCTGGCGCGGACCCGGGAGCGCCGCCCGGAGCTATTTGCCAAATGGCTGGCGCAACATGCTCGCGGCTTGAGCAAGGAAGCAGCGCAACTACTGCGTGAGATCGAGGCTGGATCGAACCAGTAGCTCTGCGGTCGTAACAAGCAGTTGAATTCACAAGGAGAAAGCGACATGAATCTGATTCAGCAACTCGAGCAGGAAGAAATCGCCCGTCTGGGCAAGACCGTGCCGCCCTTCGCGCCCGGCGACACCGTGGTCGTGCAGGTGAAGGTCAAGGAAGGCAACCGCGAGCGTCTCCAGGCCTATGAAGGCGTGGTGATCGCCAAGCGCAATCGCGGCCTCAATTCCAGCTTCATCGTGCGCAAGATTTCGGCCGGCGAAGGCGTCGAGCGGACCTTCCAGACCTATTCGCCGCTGGTGGCCAGCATCGAGGTCAAGCGTCGCGGCGACGTGCGTCGCGCCAAGCTTTACTACCTGCGCGAGCGTTCCGGCAAGTCCGCCCGCATCAAGGAAAAGCTCGAGCGCAAGACGACCGAAGCGAAGGGATGAACCAGACCGCGAGCTTTCGGTGAAGGCCAGGGCCCGCGAAAGCGGGCGTCATGCCGGAACTGAAAGCCGGCCAGAAAAAATGGATGCCGCGGCATCCATTTTTCTTGGCTGAAGCCGGCGTCAGGCGGCGTCAGGCGGTCTTGTCCCGCTCGATCAACGCGTAGGCCGAGTGGTTGTGGATCGACTCGAAGTTCTCCGCCTCGGCGACGTAGGCGTCGATGCGTGGATCGGCATTCAACACGCCGGCGACGTCGCGGATGATGTCCTCGACGAACTTCGGATTGTCGTAGGCGCGTTCGGTGACGTACTTTTCGTCGGTGCGCTTGAGCAGGCCATAAACCTCGCATGAAGCCTGGCTTTCGATCATCTGGACCAGATCCTCGATCCAGACGAAGGCGTTGGTGCGGGCGGTCACGGTGATGTGCGAACGCTGGTTGTGCGCGCCGCGCTCCGAGATTTCCTTCGAGCAGGGGCACAGGCTGGTGGCCGGCACCACCACTTTCGTGGCCTGCCGGTAGGCACCGTCGGTCCGGATCTCGCCATTGAAGGTGACCTCGTAGTCCATGAGGCTCATGACGCCCGACACCGGCGCCTGCTTGTTGATGAAGTAGGGGAAGGTCATCTCGATGTGCCCCGTTTCCGCTTCGAGGCGCTTGACCATCTCGCGCGACATCGCCTCGAAATTCTCGACGGAAATCTCGCGTTCGTAGCCGTTGAGGATTTCGATGAAGCGCGACATGTGGGTGCCCTTGAAGTTGTGGGGCAGCCCGACGTACATGTTGAAGGTCGCGATGGTGTGCTGCACGCCGCCGCTCTTGTCGAGCACGCGCACGGGGTGGCGGATGGCCTTGATGCCGACCTTGTTGATGGGCAGGCGACGCGAGTCGGTGCTGCCTTGTACGTCTGGAATCGACATGGGATCTCTGCTGTTCACGGAATTGTTCTCCTGGGGGGGACGGATATGCGCGCGGTCACTGCCGCAGCGTCGTTGATCGTCCGGTCAGGATATCATTCCCGATAAAAACACTCAACTAATAAATGCCTTGACTTGGCGAATGATACCCGCCGCGTCGAGACCCAGTTCCGCCAGCATCTGGCCCTGTTCGCCGTGCTCGACGAAATGGTCCGGCAGCCCCAGGCGCAGCAGCCGGTTGTTGCAGTTCTGGCTGACGAGCGAGCGGGCAATCTCGGCACCGGCCCCGCCGATGACGGTGTTTTCCTCGATGCTGACCAGCCAGTCGTGGCTGTCGGCCAGTTGCTTGACCAGCGCATGGTCGAGCGGCTTGACGAAGCGCATGTTGGCCACCGTCGCGTCCAGCGTTTCGGCGGCTTCCAGCGCGGCCGCGAGCAGGGTGCCGAAGGCCAGAATGGCGACCCGGCTGCCCTGGCGGCGCAGTTCGCCCCTGCCGATCGGCACGCCGTCCAAAGTCAGCGATGGCGGCACGCCGGGGCCGTTGCCGCGCGGATAGCGCACCGCCGTCGGGCCGTCGATCCGGAAGGCCGTGGTCAGCATGCGGCGGCATTCGTCCTCGTCCGCGGGTGTCATCACCACCATGTTCGGGATGCAGGTGAGATAGGCCAGATCGAAGGCGCCTTGATGGGTGGCGCCGTCGGCGCCAACGAGGCCGCCGCGGTCGATGGCCAGCATGACGGGCAGGTTTTGCAGCGCGATGTCGTGCACGAGTTGGTCGTAGGCGCGCTGCAGGAAGGTCGAATAGATGGCGACCACCGGCTTCATGCCTTCGCAGGCAAGGCCGGCGGCGAAGGTCAGCGCATGCTGTTCCGCGATGCCGACGTCGTGATAGCGCGCGGGGAATTCCTCGGCGAAGCGCACCAGGCCGGAGCCTTCGCGCATGGCCGGCGTGATTCCGACCAGCCGGTCGTCGGCGCGCGCCATGTCGCACAGCCAGTCGCCGAAAATCTGAGTGTAGGTCAGCTTGCCCGATTTCCCCGATTCGATGCCGTTGGCGGTGTCGAACTTGGAAACGCCGTGGTACAGGACCGGATCGGTTTCCGCCAGCTTGTAGCCTTGACCTTTCCTGGTGATGACGTGGAGGAACTGCGGCCCCTTGAGTTGCCGCAGGTTCTCCAGGGTCGGGATCAGGGCCTCGAGATCGTGTCCGTCGATCGGGCCGATGTAGTTGAAGCCGAACTCCTCGAACAGCGTGCCGGGGACGAACATGCCCTTGAAGTGCTCTTCGGCGCGCTTGGCGAGTTCCAGCAGCGATGGCGAGACCGAAAGCACCCTTTCGCCCGCCCGGCGGGCGGCGTTGAAGGTTCGGCCGGACAGCAGCCTGGCCAGATACTTGTTGAGGGCCCCCACCGGCGGCGAGATCGACATGTCGTTGTCGTTGAGGATGACCAGCAGGTTGGCATCCGCCACGCCGGCGTTGTTCAGGGCCTCGAAGGCCTGGCCGGCGGACATCGCGCCGTCGCCGATGACGGCGACCACGCGCCTGTCCTCGTTCTTGTTCCGCGCCGCCACGGCCATGCCCAGCGCCGCCGAGATCGAGGTGGACGAATGGCCGACGCCGAAAGTGTCGTAGTCGCTCTCCGCGCGCCGCGGAAAGCCGCCGATGCCGTCCTTCATGCGCAGCCGGGCCATGCCGGCGCGCCGACCGGTCAATACCTTGTGCGCATAGGTCTGATGTCCGACATCCCAGACCAGGCGGTCATCGGGGGTCTGGAAGACATAATGCAGCGCGATCGTCAATTCGACCGTGCCCAGATTGGACGACAGGTGGCCGCCCGTCCTCGACACCGATTCGATCAGGAAGGCCCGCAACTCCTGCGCCAGTGCGCCGAGCGACTCGCGCGACAGCTTGCGCAGGTCGGCGGGGACATCGATGGCTTCGAGCAGGGGGCAGGCCGTCATCAGAAGCTGCGCTCGGCGATGTAGTCGGTCAGTTCGTTCAGGCGCCTGGCGCGCGTGCCGAACCGGGAAAGCGCCAGCTTGGCATCGGCTCGCAGTTCCGCCGCCTTGCGTTTGGCCTCGGCGATGCCGAGCAGGCTGACATAGGTCGGCTTGTGCTGGGCCGCGTCCTTGCCGGCCGTCTTGCCCAGGGTTGCCGTGCTGGCCTCGGCGTCGAGGATGTCGTCCACCACCTGGAACAACAGGCCGACACGACCGGCAAACCGGCCAAGGTCGGCAAGCGATGCTTCATCGCCCCGCCCCGCGTGGGCGCCCAGCAGCACGGCGGCGCGGATCAGCGCGCCGGTCTTGTGGATATGCATGAACTCGAGCTCCGCCACCGACAGGGCCTTGCCAACTGCCGCCAGATCGATGGCCTGGCCGCCGGCCATGCCGCGCGAACCGGCCGCGTGGGCAAGCTGGGCGATCATCGCCGGCGTGCCGCCGTTTTCCGCCAGCACCTGGAAGGCCAGCGTCTGTAGCGCGTCACCGACCAGCAGCGCCGTGGCCTCGTCGAACTCCACATGGCAGGTGGGCTTGCCGCGGCGGAGCACGTCGTCGTCCATGCACGGCAGATCGTCGTGCACCAGCGAATAGGCATGAATCAGTTCGGCCGCGCAGGCCGGCGCATCGAGGCTGGCCGGATCGGCCGCGCAGATCTCCCCGGCGGCGTGGCAAAGCAGCGGACGAACGCGCTTGCCGCCGCCAAGCACCGAATAGCGCATGGCTTCGTGCAGACGCGCCGGCGCCGTGTTCGCCGGCGGCAGGAAGCGTGCGAGCGCCTCCTCCGTGCGGGCCTGGATGGCCGACATCCATGCGCTGAACTCCATCATCGATGCTCCGCGCCGTTCTCCGCGCCGTCGTCGCCGGCGATGGCCATGTCGCGGAGCACGCCGCTTTCGAGCATCTGGAGCTTGCGCTCGGCCGCGGCCAGGGTGTCCTGGCACTGCCGAACCAGCGCGATGCCACGTTCATACGAGGCCAGCGCCGCCTCCAATGGCGCGTCGCCCGTCTCCATCGCTTGCACGATGGCTTCGAGTTCCCGCAGCGCGGACTCGAAGGAAGCGGTGGATGCGGTGGTGGAGCCGCCTGGCGGCGATGTGTTGGCCTTGGCCATGAATCGGGATGCGCTAAAAAGTCCGAAAAGATACTCCATGCGACGCTTGCGGGTCAATTTGAGGCCAATTATTGGCTATACTGCCCCGAGGCCCTGTATCGGGCCTTTTCATTTCACAGTTTCCGGTTTCCGGGTCCACTTGGAGGTTGGGAATCATGTCCGACATCGCGAGCCGCGCCGTTCTTTCTCCCGGCGTTTCTCAGTTCCCCGTTGCTTGGTATTTCGACGAAAAGCTCTTCGAACTGGAGAAAAAGCTCATCTTCGATGCCGGCCCGGGGTACGTCGGCCACGAGCTGATGGTGCCCGAGCTCTACAACTACCGCTCGACCGAGTGGACCGACCACTCTCACATCCTCGTGCGCCAGCCCGACGGGATTTACCAGATGTCGAACGTCTGCCGCCACCGCCAGGCCATCATGCTGCAAGGCTCCGGTACGGCCGACAAGACCATCGTCTGCCCGATCCACCGCTGGACCTACGACACGCATGGCGAATTGATCGGCGCGCCGCACTTTCCGTCGAATCCCTGCCTGAATCTGAACAAGCAGAAGCTGGAGAACTGGAACGGCCTGCTGTTCAAGGGCCCGCGTTCGGCCAATGCCGACCTGGCCGGTATGAAGGTCGCCGGCGAGTTCGATTTTTCCGGCTACAAGCTCGACCACGTCGAACTGCACGAGTGCAACTACAACTGGAAGACCTTCATCGAGGTGTATCTGGAGGACTACCACGTCGTGCCCTACCATCCGGGCCTGGGCAACTTCGTCACCTGCGACGACCTGACCTGGCAGTTCGCCGACTGGTATTCGGTGCAGAAGGTCGGCATCACCTCGCTGGCCAGGACCGGCTCGCCCACCTATGCCAAGTGGCACAAGGCCGTGCTCGACTACTACAACGGCGAGCTGCCGAAGCAGGGCGCCGTCTGGCTGACTTACTACCCGAACATCATGGTCGAGTGGTATCCGCACGTGCTGGTGGTGTCGACGCTGATCCCGCGGGACGTGGACAAGACCCTGAACGTGGTCGAGTTCTACTATCCCGAGGACATCGCCCTGTTCGAGCCCGATTTCATCAAGGCCGAACAGGCCGCCTACATGGAAACGGCCATCGAGGACGACGACATCGGCGAGCGCATGGATCGCGGCCGTCATGCGCTCTTGAAGCAGGGGCGCAGCGAGGTCGGCCCCTACCAGAGCCCCATGGAAGACGGCATGCAGCACTTCCATGAGTTCTACCGGCGCATCATGGCCGGGCATCTCGACTGAGCGCGGGGGAGGCCGAACAGGCGCCGGCGCGGCCGGCGCTTTTCATTTGCGCACATGGGCTCGCCGTGGATGATCGCCGCCAGCTTCCTGTTCGCCTGCATGGGCGTTTGCGTCAAGCTGGGCGCGGATCGCTTCAGTGCCGGCGAACTGGTGTTCTATCGCGGCTTCGTCGCCACGCTCATCCTCGGCGGCATCATCGCCTGGCGCCGGCTGCCGCTGGCGACGGCGCATGCCGGGATGCATTTCTGGCGCGGCCTGGCCGGATTCTCCTCGCTGGTCGCCTATTTCTACGCGATCACCCTCATCCCACTGGCCACCGCCGTCACGCTCAATTACACCTCGCCGCTGTTCCTGGCCTTGTTGCTGGCGTTCTGGGTCGGCGAGCGGCCTTCGGCAAGGCTCCATCTGGCGCTGGCGGCGGGGTTCGTCGGCGTGATCCTGGTGCTTCAGCCGACCCTGGAGCGGCAGCAGCTGTTCGGCGGCGCGCTCGGGCTGGCCTCGGGGGTCATCTCCAGCGTAGCCTATCTCAATGTGCGGCAACTCGGCGCGCTGGGCGAGCCGGAATGGCGCACGGTCTTCTACTTCTCGCTGTTTTCGGCCATCGGCGGGGTGCCCTGGTTGCTGCTGTCGAATCCTTTCCATGCCATCGACGCCACGGGCATCCTGCTGCTGGCCGGGGTCGGCGGCTTCGGCGTCGCCGCCCAGCTTTGCATGACCGCCGCCTACACGCGCGGCCGCACCCTTACCGTCGCCAACCTGGCCTACAGCACGGTGGTGTTTTCCAGCGTGTTCGGCATCGCCTTGTGGGGCGAAACCTTGTCGCTCGCGGCCTGGATCGGCATCGCGCTCATCATCGGCGCGGGCGTGGCGACGACCCGGGGCTCGGCCGCGCGCAGCACCATCGGCGCTGAGTTATAGTGGCCCGACACGACATCAGGAGCACCACATGATTACCACCGAAGAGCGCGGATCCCTGCTCGTCGTCACCGTCCTCGGCGAATTCACGCTTGCCGACTTCAAGGAATTCGAGACGCTGGTGCTGGCGAAAGTCAGCCGTGGCGCCACGCCGGATCTGCTGTTCGACCTGCGGGAAATGGCGGGGTTTACCGTCGACATGGCGTGGGAGGAGATCAAGTTCTCGCGCCAGCACGGCGGCGATTTCCGGCGTATCGCCGTGATCACCGACAGCCAGTGGGTGACCTGGAGCGCCTGGCTGGAACAACTGTTCGTCTCGGCCGACCTCGAGGTGTTCGACGACGAGGACGACGCCCAGGCCTGGCTGGCCCGGGTGGACGCGCCATGAGCGGCACGCTGGTCACGGTCGAGGAACTGGCCGCGCGCATCGGCGACCCGGCCTGGCGCGTCTTCGATTGCCGCCACGATCTCCAGAACGTCGAATATGGGGCCGACGCCTACGCCAAGGGCCATGTTCCCGGCGCGCTGTTCCTGCATCTCGACCGCGATCTTTCCGGCGAGAAAAACGGCCGCAACGGCCGCCATCCGCTGCCCGATCCCGCCGCATTCGCCAGGCGCATGGGCGAATGCGGCGTCGGCCCGGATACGCAGGCGGTGGCCTACGACAACGAGAGCGGCGTATTCGCCGCGCGCTTGTGGTGGATGCTCCGCTGGCTCGGCCACGACAAGGTGGCGCTGCTCGACGGCGGTCTGCCGGCGTGGCGGCGCGCCAGGCAGGCGCTGGTCACCGAGGTGCCGGTCGTGGCGCCGGCGGCGTTCGTCGCCCGCCCGCGGCCGATGACCGTGGATGCCGACTTCGTGCAGGGCCGGCTGCCGTCGCTGAAGGGCATGATCATCGACGCGCGCGCGCCCGAACGGTTCTCGGGCGAGCAGGAAACACTCGATCCGGTCGGCGGGCACATTCCGGGCGCCGTGAACCGCTTCTACTTCGACAACCTCGACGACGCCGGCTGCCACTTCAAGCCGGCCGAACAGCTGCGCGGCGAGTTCGAGGCGCTGCTGGCCGGCCGCGATCCGGCGGAAATCATCCAGCAATGCGGCTCGGGCGTCACCGCCTGCCACAACCTGCTGGCGATGGAGATCGCCGGGCTGAAGGGATCGAAGCTCTATCCCGGTTCCTGGAGCGAATGGTGCGCCGACCCGGCGCGGCCGGTGGCTACGGGGATGTAGGCCGGGGCTGCGCGCGGTGGCGCACCAGCGCCCAGCGCGCGTGTTCGCGCACCAGTTCCGATTCGTCGTCGCATCGCGCCGCCAGTGCCGCGACGATCTCCGGCGTCGTCGGCGCGTTGCCGAGCGCGACGGCGATGTTGCGCAGCCAGCGCTCATGGCCGATGCGGTGGATCGCCGAGCCGGCGAGGCGTGCCGCGAAGTCTGACTTTGACCAGGCGAACAGATCGACCAGCGTGGCGTTGTCGAGGCGATGGCGCGGCGCGAAATCCGCTTCGTTCGTCGGCGGCGCGTCGCGGTTCCACGGACAGCGGAGCTGGCAGTCGTCGCAGCCGTAGATGCGGTTGCCGATCAGCGGCCGGAACTCCTCCGGGATGGCGCCTTTCAACTCGATCGTGAGATAGGAGATGCAGCGGCGCGCATCGAGCCGGTGGGGCGCGGTGATGGCGCCGGTCGGGCAGGCGTCGATGCAGGCGCGGCAGGTGCCGCAATGTTCTGTGACCGGATCGTCCGGCGGCAGCGGCACGTCGGTGAATAACTCGCCGAGGAAGAACCAGGAACCGGCATCGCGCGCGAGCAGCAGCGTGTGCTTGCCGCGCCAGCCGAGGCCGGCCCGCGAGGCGAGTTCCGCCTCCATCACCGGCGCGGAATCGACGAACACGCGGAAGCCGCCGGGGCCGACCTCGCTCGACATCCGGTCGGCCAGCTTCCGCAGCCGCGCGCGCAGCAGCTTGTGGTAGTCGCGGCCGAGCGCGTAGCGCGAGATATAGGCGCGGCTGCCGTCGGCGAGGTTCGTTTCGGGGTCGGCCGCCTCGTCGACAACCGCGGGCCGGTAGTCCATGCGCGCGACGATCACGGCGCGCGTGCCGGGCAGCAGTTCCCGCGGCCGCGCCCGCTTCAGGCCATGCGCGGCCATATAATCCATTTCGCCGTGGCAGCCTGAGTCGAGCCAGGCCATGAGGCCGGCTTCGGCTCCCGGCAATTCCGGCGCGGCGATGCGAACCGCGGCGAAGCCGAGTTCCCGGCCCCAGGCCTTGATGCGATCCGCCAGCGCGCGATAGTCTTCAGCGTCCATGTCAGACATTATGACCATCAATCTTCCCGACGAAGCCGCAACCCTGGCGCTGGGCGCCGCGCTGGCGCCATGCATGGGCGCCGGCCTGATCGTCTGGCTGGAAGGCGATCTTGGCGCGGGCAAGACGACGCTGGTGCGCGGCCTGTTGCGCGCGCTGGGCGAGCGAGGACCGGTGAAAAGCCCCACCTATACCCTGGTTGAAATTCATCCTGTTTCTGGATTAAACTTGTATCACTTTGATTTTTATAGGTTCAACCAGCCGGAAGAGTATCTCGATGCGGGGCTCGACGAATATTTCGATGGCAAGGGCGTCTGCCTGGTCGAATGGCCGGACCGGGCCGCGCCTTATCTGCCCGAGCCCGATCTGGTCGTTAGTCTGGCCGTCGCCGGGGAGGGGCGTGCCGGCCACGTCCAGGCCCGAAGCCCGCGGGGCGAACGATGTCTGACGAATTTCGTTCCACCCGCCGCGATGTCCTCAAATACGCCGCCGCCAGCCTGACGCTGCTGGCGGCATCGACCAGGACCGCGTCCGCGGCCGTCATGCCCACCGTGCTGGGGGTGCGTGTCTGGCCGGCGGCCGACTACACGCGCATCACCCTCGAACACGACCAGCCGATGCGCCATTCGCACATGCTGGTCAAGGACCCTCATCGCCTGGTGGTCGATATCGAGGACGTGGAGCTGAACTCCGTGTTGAGCAGCCTGCCGGGCAAGATCGTGGAAGGCGATCCGCACGTCAAGCTGATCCGTGCCGCCCGCAACCGGCCCGGCGTGGTGCGGCTGGTCATCGAACTCAAGGGCGAAGTGAATCCGCAGGTGTTCACCCTCAAGCCGATCGGCGACTACGGGCATCGGCTGGTGCTCGATCTCTACCCGACCGAGGAAGCCGATCCGCTCATGGCCCTGCTGAAGAGCGAGGAAAGGCGCTCGACCCCGGCCGAGCCGCGCCACAGGGACGATCGTCCCGAGGTGTCGCGCCTCGTCACCGTGGTGATCGATCCGGGCCATGGCGGCGAAGACCCCGGCGCCATCGGTCGTGGCGGCAGTTACGAAAAGAACGTCACCTTGTCGATCGCGCGCCGCCTGAAGGCGAGGATGGATGCCGAGCCGGCCATGCGCTCCATGCTGACGCGCGACGGCGATTACTTCATCCCGCTCAACCAGCGAGTGCACAAGGCGCGGCGCGTGCGCGCCGACCTGTTCGTTTCGGTGCATGCCGACGCCTTCGTCAAGCCGACGGCGCGCGGCTCCAGCGTCTTCGTGCTGTCGGAAAACGGCGCCTCGTCGTCGGCGGCGCGCTGGCTGGCGCAAAAGGAAAATGCCGCCGACCTGATCGGCGGCGCCAACTATGCCGCCGTCAAGGACCCGCACCTCGCGCGCACGCTGCTCGATCTTTCGCAGACCGCCACCATCAACGACAGCCTCAAGCTCGGCAGGGACGTGCTGGGCGAACTCGGCCGCATCAACACGCTGCACAAGGCGCATGTCGAACAGGCCGGCTTCGCCGTGCTGAAGGCGCCGGATATTCCCTCCATCCTGGTCGAAACGGCCTTCATCTCGAATCCCGAGGAGGAAGCGCGCCTGAGCGACGAGAACTACCAGGACCAGATGGCCGAGGCCATCCTGCGCGGCATCAAGCGCTACTTCGCGAAAAACCCGCCGCTCGCCAAGTCCAGGCTGACGTAGGCACGTTGATATAATTCGCCCTTTTCCCAAGACAGGGCGGCATGCAGGTTTTCCGGACCATACCCGAACGGGCGACGACTCCGATCGTGCTGGCCATCGGCAACTTCGATGGCCTGCACCTCGGTCATCGCGCCTTGCTCGACCGCCTGACCGCGAAGGGATGCGAACTCGGCCTGCCGTCGGCGGTGATGACTTTCGAGCCGCATCCGCGCGAGCTGTTTTCGCCGGACCAGGCGCCGGCGCGGCTCACCAGCCTGCGCGAGAAACTGGCCCTGATCGAAGCCCGCGGCGTCGATCGGACCTACGTCTGCCACTTCACGCGCAAGATCGCCGCCTTGAGCGCCGATGAATTCGTCGAGCATCTATTGGTGCGGGGGTTGGCGGTGCGTCATCTGATCATCGGCGACGATTTCCGCTTCGGCCGGGGCCGGGGCGGCGACTTTTCATCGTTGCAACGGGCGGGCGTCGAACACGGTTTCGGTGTCGAGGCCATGCACACCATCGACCTCGACGGCGAGCGCGTTTCCAGTTCCGCCGTGCGGGAAGCGCTGGCCGCGGGCGACCTCGAGCACGCGGCGCGCCTGCTGGGCCGGCCATACAACATCTCGGGGCGCGTCGTGCAGGGCAACAGGATAGGCCGCGACATCGGCTTTCCGACCGCCAACATCCAGTTGAAGCGCAAGCGCCTGCCCTTGTCCGGCGTGTTCGCGGTCACGGTTTCCGGCCTCGACAAATGTGACTTGCCGGGCGCCGCCAGCCTCGGCGTCAGGCCGACCGTGGGCGCCGGCCTCAAGCCGACGCTGGAAGTCCACCTGCTCGATTTCGACCGCGACATCTACGGCGCGCATGTGACGGTGCATTTCCTGCACAAGCTGCGCGACGAGGCCAAGTACGATTCCCTGCCGGCGCTTGCCGCCCAGATCGAGAAAGACGTGGCGGCAACGCGAACCTACTTATCAGGCAACAACGCTCATGGCTGACTACAAATCGACCCTCAACATGCCCGATACGCCCTTCCCGATGCGCGGCGACCTCGCCAGGCGCGAGCCGGGCTGGATCAGGCAGTGGCAGGAGAAGAAGATCTACCAGCAGATCCGCGCGGCATCGAAAGGCCGGCCGCGCTTCGTGCTGCACGATGGTCCGCCCTACGCGAATGGCGACATCCACATCGGCCATGCGGTGAACAAGATCCTCAAGGACATCATCGTCCGCGCCCGCACCCTGGCCGGCTTCGACGCGCCCTACGTGCCGGGCTGGGACTGCCACGGCCTGCCCATCGAGCACCAGATCGAGAAGAAGCACGGCAAGCACCTCGAAGGCAACAAGGTGCGCCAGCTGTGCCGCGCCTTCGCCGCCGAGCAGATCGAACGGCAGAAGAAGGACTTCATGCGCCTGGGCGTGCTGGGCGAGTGGGACAACCCCTACACGACGATGAACTTCAAGACCGAGGCCGACGAGATTCGCGCCCTCGAGAAGATGCGTCAGGCGGGCCATCTCTATCGCGGGCTGAAGCCGGTGAACTGGTGCCTCGACTGCGGCTCGGCACTGGCCGAGGCCGAGGTCGAGTACGAGGACAAGAGCTCGGACGCCATCGACGTCGGCTTCCCGGTCGCGGACATGGACAAGCTGCGCGAGATCTTCGGCGTCGGCATCAAGCATCCGGCTTACGCGGTGATCTGGACCACCACGCCCTGGACGCTGCCGGCCAACGAGGCGGTCTGCGCGCATCCCGATTTCGCCTACGACCTCGTTGAAACGGAAAAGGGCCTGCTGATCCTCACGCGCGACCTGGTCGAACCGGCGCTGGCGCGCTACGGCCTGCACGGCAGGACCATCGCTTCCACCACCGGCGCGAAGCTGGAAGGCCTTGGGCTGAACCACCCCTTCCTCGATCGCCAGGTGCCGATGATCGTCGGCAACCACGTCACGCTGGAGGCCGGCACGGGTCTCGTGCATACGGCGCCGGCGCACGGTGTCGACGACTACTACGTGGGTTCCCGCTACGGCCTGCCGATCGACAATCCGGTCGGTGACGACGGCAGGTTCATCGCCTCGACGCCGATCTTCGCCGGCATGAGCGTCTGGGAAGCGAATCCGAAAGTCATCGAGACGCTGGCGGAGAAGGGCGTGCTCCTGTTGCACACCAGAATCCAGCACAGCTACCCGCACTGCTGGCGGCACAAGACGCCGATCATCTTCCGCGCCACGACGCAGTGGTTCGTGCGCATGGACTCCGACTCGAAAGTCAGCCTTCGCGACACGGCGCTGAAGGCCATCGACGACACCCGGTTCTTCCCGGCCTGGGGCAAGGCGCGGCTCAATGCCATGATCGCCAACCGGCCGGACTGGTGCGTTTCGCGCCAGCGCAACTGGGGCGTGCCGATCCCGTTCTTTCTCGATAAGGAAACCGGCGAGCCGCATCCGCGCACGCCCGAACTGATCGAGGCCGTGGCGAAGCGCGTCGAGCAGGGCGGCATCGAAGCCTGGTTCGCGCTCGACAAGGCCGAGCTTCTCGGCGCGGAGGCGGATCGCTACACCAAGATGAGCGACACGCTCGACGTCTGGTTCGACTCGGGCACCACGCATTCGAGCGTGATGCGCGGCTCGCATGCCGAGGCTTGCGGCTACCCGGCCGACCTTTATCTCGAAGGCTCGGACCAGCATCGCGGCTGGTTCCATTCCAGCCTGCTGACCGGCTGCGCCATCGACGGCCGCGCGCCCTACAAGGCGCTGCTGACGCACGGCTTCGTCGTCGATGGCAAGGGCATGAAGATGTCCAAGTCGAAGGGCAACGTGGTCGCGCCGCAGGAAGTATCGGACAAGCTCGGCGCGGAGATTCTGCGCCTTTGGGTGGCGGCCACCGATTACTCGGGTGAGTTGTCGATTTCCAAAGAGATCCTCGACCGCGTGGTCGAGACCTATCGCCGGCTGCGCAACACGCTCAAGTTCCTCCTCGCCAATACGGCCGACTTCGATCCGGCGAAGGACATGCTGCCGGTTGGGCAGTGGCTGGAGATCGACCGCTACGCGCTGGCGATGACACGCGCGCTCCAGGCGCAATGCATCGCCGACTACGAGCGCTACGAGTTTCACAAGGTCGTCCAGGCGCTGCAAAAGTTTTGCGCCGAGGATCTGGGCGCCTTCTATGTGGATATCCTCAAGGACCGTCTCTACACCTCGGCCGGGGATTCGCGTTCGCGCCGCGCGGCGCAGGGCGCGCTCTGGCATATCGTCCAGACGCTGGTGCGACTGATGGCGCCCGTCCTCGCCTTTACCGCCGAGGAAATCTGGGCCATCGCCGGTGGCGTTGAAAGCGGCGACACGGTCATGACCAGCACCTGGAACGACCTGCCCGTCCAGACCGGCGAAGCGGAGCTGATGCTTCGGTGGCAGGCCATCCGCGATGTTCGCGCCGACGTGGTGAAGGTGCTGGAGGACGTGCGCACCGAAGGCGGGATCGGCTCCTCGTTGCAGGCCGAAGTGGAAATCCGCGCCAGCGGCGCCAGGTACGAATTGCTGGCGAGCCTGGAAGACGACTTGCGCTTCGTGCTGATCTGCTCGAAGACGACGCTGGTCAAGGCCAGCGATCCCGGCGCCGAGGCGATCATCGCCACGCCCAGCAGCCACGGGAAGTGCGCGCGCTGCTGGCACTGGCGCGCCGACGTGGGCGGACACGCGCACGCCGCCGAACATCCCGAGCTCTGCGGCCGCTGCGCCGGGAACCTTTTCGGCGGCGGCGAAACCCGTGAATTCGCCTAGAGGCGGCGTGTCGCCACGGCTGACTTTCGGCTGGCGGCGCTGGCTGGTGCTGGCGGGCGTGGTCATCGCCCTCGACCAGATCACCAAGGCCTGGGTCCTGACCACCTTGCATGTCGGCGAGAGCGTGATGGTGACGCCGTTTTTCAATCTGGTGCTGTTGTTCAATCCCGGCGCATCGTTCAGCTTCCTGGCCGATGCCGGCGGCTGGCAGCGCTGGTTCTTCATCGTGCTGGCGCTGGCGATCTCGGTCTGGCTGGTGACCATGCTGCGCCGGCACGGCGCCGAGCGCCTGATGCCGCTGTCCCTGGCGCTGATCCTCGGCGGCGCGATCGGCAACGTGATCGACAGGCTGCGCTTCGGCGCCGTGGCCGATTTCCTGCATTTCCACTGGGACGAACATTTCTTTCCCGCCTTCAACGTCGCCGATTCGTGCATCACGGTGGGCGTGGTGCTCATGCTTTGGCATGAACTGTTCGGCAAGGGAAAAGCGGCATGAACGCCGCCGTGAAGCCGGACAGCCTGGTGACGCTGCATTACCGCCTGGCCACCGGCGGCGATACCACGCTCGTGAGCACTTTCGATTCGTCCCCCGCGACGCTGCAACTCGGCGGCGGCGAACTCGCGCCAGCGCTGGAAGCCTGCCTCGAAGGTCTGGCGGCGGGCGATCACCAGACCTTCCTGCTGCCTCCGGAACAGGCTTTCGGCGCGCACAATCCCGACCTCGTCCAGCGCCTGGCGCGCAAGGATCTGCCGGACGACGCCAGGCTGGCGCCGATGAGCATGGTCGAGTTTTCATCCGCCGCGGGCGCCGCCTTCACCGGCGTGGTCCGCGAGCTCGACGAGGATTCGGCGTTGATCGACTTCAATCATCCGCTCGCCGGCAAGGACGTGCGCTTCGAAGTCGAGATCGTGGGGGTGCTGTGACGGACATCCTGCTGGCCAGCCCGCGCGGCTTCTGCGCCGGCGTCGAGCGCGCTATCGCCATCGTCGAGAAGGCGCTCGAACGCTTCGGCGCGCCGATCTACGTCCGGCACGAAGTCGTCCATAACAAGTACGTTGTCGATGGCCTGCGCGCCAAGGGCGCGATCTTCGTCGATGAACTCGACCAGGTGCCCGACGGCGCCACGGTCATCTTCAGCGCGCACGGCGTCTCGCGGGCGGTGCAGGACGAGGCGGCAAGGCGAAAACTCAATGTCTTCGACGCGACCTGTCCGCTGGTGACCAAGGTGCACCTCGAGGTGGCGCGCCAGCGCGCCCAGGGCAGGGAAGTGGTGATGATCGGCCACAAGGGGCATCCGGAAGTCGAGGGAACCATGGGCCAGTGCCCGGACGGCATGCATCTGGTCGAGAACGTCGGCGATGTGCCGCGACTGACTTTGGCCAGGCCGGATCACGTCGCCTACGTGACGCAGACCACGCTGTCGGTCGATGATGCCGCCGCCATCGTCGCCGCGCTGCGCGAGCGGTTTCCCACCATCGTCGGGCCGCGGAAGGACGACATCTGCTACGCGACGCAGAACCGCCAGGATGCCGTCACGCGGCTGACCCGGCAGTGCGATGTCGTCGTCGTCGTCGGTTCGCCGAACAGCTCGAATTCCAACCGCCTGCGCGAAGTGGCCACGCAGGGGGGCGCGCGCGGCTATCTGGTCGATCGCGCCGCCGAGCTCGATCCGGCCTGGTTTGCGGGTGCCGGGACGATCGGCGTCACCGCCGGCGCCTCGGCGCCGGAAGTGCTGGTGGCCGAGGTGATCGAAACCATCAGGACCATGGCGAATGGTACCGTGGTGGAAACCGGTTCCGCGCCGGAGGGCGTGGTGTTCCCCCTGCCGAAAACGCTGGCCTGAACCCATCGGCCGTCCGCGGCGACTGAACCCGAGGACGGAAAATCCGGTAAGATTCGCCCCGTTCAACGCCGCTTTAGCTCAGCTGGTAGAGCAACCGCTTCGTAAGCGGTAGGTCGTCTGTTCGAGTCAGACAAGCGGCACCATGTTTTCCACGAGGCTTGCGTTGCAAGCCTTTTTTGCTTTCCGGAGGCACGCATGCGAATCGCGGGCTCGACGTTTGTGGTGACTGGCGGGGCGTCCGGCCTCGGCGCGGCGGCGGCCTGGCGTCTGGTCGAGGCGGGCGGGCAGGTGTTGCTGGCCGACTTGAACAGGCAGGCGGGCGACGCCCTGGCGACCGAACTCGGCGCTTGCGCCATGTTCCACGAAACGAACATCGCCGACGAGGCCTCGGCCAAGGCGGCGGCGGGCGCGGCCCTGACGGCCTTTGGCCGGCTCGACGGCCTGATCAATTGCGCCGGCGTCGTCGCCGGCGAGAAGGTCGTCGGCAAGGACGGCCCGCATTCCCTCGAAACTTTCCGCCGCGTCATCGACATCAATCTGGTCGGCAGCTTCAACATGATTCGGCTCGCCGCCGAAATCATGGCCGGCAACGAACCGAACGCCGATGGCGAACGCGGCGTGATCGTCAATACCGCCTCGATCGCCGCCTACGAGGGACAGCTCGGCCAAGCGGCCTACGCCGCCTCGAAAGGCGGCATCGTCGCCATGACGCTGCCGATCGCGCGCGAACTGGCCCGGTCGGGCATCCGGGTAATGACCATCGCGCCGGGCATCATGGCGACGCCGATGATGGCGGGCATGGCGCCCGAGGTCCAGGAGTCGCTCGGCAAGATGGTCCCCTTCCCGCCGCGGCTGGGACGCCCCGCCGAATTCGCCGCATTGGTGGCCCATATCGTCGAAAACGCCTATCTCAATGGCGAGGTCATTCGCCTGGATGGCGCGATTCGCATGCAACCGAAGTAAGTCGGCACGGTCCGCGTTCCGTTCTTGAGCGAACCCTGTTATCACTGCGGCTTGCCGGTTCCCTCCGGCAGTGACTTTCCGGTGGAGATCGACGGCCTCCGGCGCGAGATGTGCTGCGCGGGTTGCCAGGCGGTGGCGCACGCCATCGTCGATGGCGGGCTGGACGACTACTACCGCCATCGGGACGCGATGCCGGAAAGCCCTCGCGAGGCCATGCCTCCGGCCTTGCGCGAGCTGGGCCTGTTCGACCATCCGGACGTGCAAAAGAACTTCGTGCGGCCCGTCGGCGAGCACGAGAAGGAGGCCGCGCTGATTCTCGAGGGCATCACCTGCTCGGCCTGCGTGTGGCTGAATGAACAGCATCTCGCCCGCCAGCCGGGCGTGACCGCCGTCGACATCAACTACGCGACGCGGCGCGCACGCGTGCGCTGGGACGACCAGCGGATTAAGCTGTCGCGCATACTCGAAGCGATTTCGGCGATCGGCTACCGGGCCCACCCCTACGACGCCACCCGCTCGGAACTGCTGGCGCAGAAGGAGCGGCGCGCGGCCCTGTGGCGGCTGTTCGTCGCCGGTTTCGGCATGATGCAGGTGATGATGTACGCCATTCCGGTCTATCTGGCCGACGATGGCACGATGACCGGCGACATCGAGCGCTTGATGCGCTGGGCCAGTCTTGCCCTGACCTTGCCGGTGATCTTCTATTCGGCGGCGCCATTCTTTCGCAATGCCTGGCGCGACCTGAAATTCCGCCGGGTCGGCATGGACGTGCCGGTCGCGCTCGGCATCGGCGCGGCGTTCCTGGCCAGCCTGTGGGCGACGGTGACCGATTCCGGCGAGGTCTATTTCGATTCGGTCACCATGTTCGTGTTCTTCCTCCTGGGCGGCCGCTTCCTCGAGATGCTGGCGCGGCAGAAAGCGGCACGCGGCGTCGAATCCCTGGCGGGGGCGCTGCCCGCCTTTGCGTCGCGGTTTGCGCATTACCCGGGCGACCAGATCGAGCGTGTCGCGGTCGCCGAACTGGCGGCGGGCGACGCGGTGATGGTCAAGCCGGGAGAAGTCGTTCCAGCCGATGGCAGGGTGATCGACGGAGCCAGCAGCGTCGACGAGTCCCTGCTGACGGGCGAGAGCCGCGCCGTGGACAAGGGCCGCGGCGACGCGGTGATCGGCGGCAGCGTCAATGTCGGGAGCCCGCTGACGGTCAGGGTAGAGCGCGTGGGAGAGTCGACGCGGCTCGCGTCGATTCAGCGATTGATGGAGCGGGCCGCCGCCGAGAAGCCGAGGATCGTCGAGGCCGCCGACCGCATCGCCGGCAGGTTCGTCGGCGCCTTGCTGGTGCTGGCGGTGGTCGCGGCCGCGCTGTGGTTGTGGCTCGATCCGTCGAGGGCGCTCTGGGTGTTCGTCGCCGTGCTCGTCGTGAGTTGTCCGTGCGCCTTGTCCTTGGCAACACCGACGGCGCTGACGGTGGCGACAGGAGCGCTTTGCCGTCACGGCGTCCTCGTGACGCGAGGTCACGCCATCGAGGCGCTGGCCGGGGTCACGCACGTGGTGTTCGACAAGACGGGCACCCTGACGGAGGGGCGGCCGGTGTTGCGGGACACGATGACGTTCGGTCGCATGGACGCCGCCCAGGCCCTGGCGACCGCGGCGGCGATGGAAATCGGTTCGGAGCATGCCATCGGTCGCGCCATTCGCGAGGCGGCAAATGGCTGTGCGCTGCCGTCGGTCGAGGAGGTGCGCTCGGTGATGGGGCGTGGCATCCACGCCAAACTCGCCGGACATCCGATTTGGCTGGGTTCGCCGGTGTTTGTCGGTCAGGTGCATGGGGGGCGCCTGCCACAGCCCGCCGAGCAATGGCTCGCGGCCGGCGATACGGTCGTGGCGCTGGCCGACGAGCAAGACTTGTTGGCGCTATTCCGGCTGACCGACTGTCCAAGACCGGGCGCCGCCGAAGCGGTGCGCCTGCTGCGCGACCAGGGGCTGAAAGTGACGGTCCTCAGTGGCGATACACCCGAGTCCGTCGGCAGGATGGCGGCCATCCTCGGCATTCCATCCTTTTTCGGGGCGATGACGCCCGAGGGCAAGCACGAGACCATCAGGCGCTGGCAGGCCGATGGCGATCTGGTGGCGATGATCGGCGACGGCGTGAATGACGCGCCCGTCCTCGCGCAAGCGCATGTGTCGATCGCCATGGGCAGCGGCACGGAACTGGCGCGCAGTCAGGGCGACATCGTCTTGCTCTCCGGTGACCTGAGGCAGTTGGGCAGCGCCGTGATCCTTTGCCAGAGAACGATGAGCATCGTGCGCCAGAATCTCTCCTGGGCGTTTGCCTACAATCTGCTGGCCATTCCGTTGGCCATGACCGGCTGGGTGACCCCGTGGATGGCCGGAATCGGCATGTCGGCCAGTTCGCTGCTGGTCGTTCTGAATGCCCTTCGGTTGCAGCGTCCGATCCGGGACGCGGTCAAGGTGAAATGATGGACATCATGTTCCTGCTGATCCCCTTGTCGGTGGTCATCGTCTTCGTCATCGGGGTCATCTTCTGGTGGTCGCTGCGGCAAGGGCAGTTCGAGGATCTCGAAGGGCCGGCCTTCCGGATACTCATGGATGACGATAGTCCCGCCGGGTCCCGGGACTCCTCGGGATCCGCCCAGCGGAGCGATGAAGACCGCGGCATTGCCACGCGGAAAAACCATTCCAGAACCACGGTTGATCCAGATCAATAACATTGAGACTCCGCTTACCCATACTTCGTCCTTGGGTTTCTTGGGCCGCCGATGCTTGGCCGGCCCGGAAAATGGTTAGTCTCTCTGTTGGGGTTGGGGGTGCGTTGAGGCGCACCCTTTTTTTTTGATAAAAGCCATCCTTATCGGGCAATCAACATTTCTCGCGCTGCCGCATTTTTGATCTGAGTCAAAATACGAATCATCGTTGTTATTATGCTGCACAGCAACCATGGCTTGGTCGTCCGCCGGTCGGACCGCACGGCAGATGGATTCGATGGTTTCTTCTTTTGTTCTTCGTGAGGTAAATCACATGCAATCGCAAGCGACTTACAACTACAAAGTCGTACGCCAGTTTGCCGTCATGACCGTTATCTGGGGCATCGTCGGCATGCTGGTTGGCGTCATTGTTGCCGCGCAACTGGTCTGGCCGGACTTGAACTTCGTCGAGTGGCTGAGCTACGGTCGCTTGAGGCCGCTCCATACCAACGCGGTGATTTTTGCCTTCGGCGGTTGCGCGCTGTTTGCCACCTCCTACTACTCCGTGCAGCGGACCTGCCACACTCAACTGTTCGCGCCCGGTATCGCGGCCTTTACCTTTTGGGGCTGGCAATTGATCATCGTGCTTGCCGCGCTGAGCCTGCCCCTCGGCTTCACCTCCGGCAAGGAGTATGCCGAACTGGAATGGCCGATCGACATCCTGATCGCCGTCGTGTGGGTGGCGTATGCCGTGGTGTTCTTCGGAACGCTGATGAAGCGCAAGACCCCGCACATCTATGTTTCGAACTGGTTCTTCGGCGGGTTTATCCTGACCGTTGCCCTGCTGCATATCGTCAATAGCGCCGAGATCCCCGTTTTCGCCGCTGGCCTGCTGACGCCGAAGTCGTACTCCGCGTACGCGGGTGTTCAGGATGCGATGGTTCAATGGTGGTACGGACACAATGCCGTCGGCTTCTTCCTGACGGCAGGCTTCCTGGGCATGATGTACTACTTCGTGCCCAAGCAGGCGGGCCGGCCGGTTTACTCGTACCGGCTGTCGGTGGTGCACTTCTGGGCGCTGATCTTTACCTACATGTGGGCCGGTCCCCACCACCTGCACTACACGGCGTTGCCAGACTGGACCCAGTCCCTTGGCATGCTGTTCTCGCTGATTCTGCTCGCGCCAAGCTGGGGCGGCATGATCAACGGCATCATGACGATGTCGGGTGCCTGGCACAAGTTGCGCGATGATCCGATCCTGAAGTTCATGATCACATCCCTGTCGTTCTACGGCATGTCGACCTTCGAGGGCCCGATGATGTCGATCAAGACCGTGAACGCGCTGTCGCATTACACCGACTGGACGGTCGGTCACGTGCACTCCGGCGCGCTGGGCTGGGTGGCGATGATCTCGATCGGTTCGATCTATTACCTGTTGCCGCGCCTGTTTGGCAAGACCGAGATGTATTCGACCAAACTCATCAATGCGCACTTCTGGCTTGCGACGCTCGGCACCGTGCTGTACATCGCCGCGCTCTGGATTTCCGGCGTGATGCAGGGCCTGATGTGGCGCGCCACCAACGTGGATGGAACCCTGACGTATTCGTTCGTCGAGTCCGTCAAGTCCTCCTACCCGTTCTGGACGATTCGCGTCGTGGGCGGCCTGATGTTCCTGGGTGGCATGTTGTTGATGGCGTACAACATGTTCAAGACGATGGCGAGCGGCCGTGTGGTGGACGATGCCCCGGTGCTGGCTCCCGCGCATGCCCACTGATCCGACGCGACCAATCTTACATAGGAGTCAAGAGTCATGTTGACACATGAGCAGATCGAAAGGAATGTCGGATGGATGATTGTCCTGACCGTCCTGATCGTTAGCGTCGGTGGTTTGGTCGAGATTGTTCCGTTGTTCTTCCAGAAATCCACGACCCAACCGGTGAACGAGCTGGTCAAGCCTTACGATGCACTGCGGCTGGCCGGGCGCGATATCTATATCCGCGAGGGGTGCTACAACTGCCATTCGCAGATGATTCGTCCGTTCCGGGCCGAGACGGAGCGCTATGGCCATTATTCGGTGGCCGGCGAGTTCGTCTATGACCATCCGTTCCAGTGGGGTTCCAAGCGCACGGGGCCCGACTTGGCGCGCGTTGGTGGTCGATACTCCGACCAATGGCATCGGATTCACCTGCTGAATCCGCGCGACGTGGTACCGGAATCCAACATGCCAGCGTATTACTGGCTGGATCGGCCGCTGAAGGATCCCCATATTGCCGCCAAGATGGACGCCTTGCGCAAGGTTGGCGTGCCCTACAAGGATGACGAGGTTGCCGGTGCGGGCAAGATGCTCGAGGGGAAAACCGAGCTCGACGCATTGGTCGCATACCTCCAGGGCTTGGGTCTGGCATTGAAGCAGACGCGTTGATCAGCATGGACATCAATGACCTGCGCTCCCTATTCACGGTGCTGTCGTTCTTGGCATTCGTGGGTATCGTCTGGTGGGCGTACTCCAGTCGCCGCAAGCAGAGCTACGAGGCTGCCGCGCGGATTCCGCTGGAGGATGACCAACCAGCCGATGCGGCCGGGCGGGGCGCCGATCAAGCGAAATACTGAAAGGAATTCCAAATGGATTTCAAGAACACGAGCGATTTCGTCAGCAGCTTCTGGAACATCTACGTGGCGGTACTGGCCTTGGTCAGTGTCATCGGCTGCGGCGTGTTTCTGCTGATCCAGGACAAGGCCAAGTCGAATGCCGGGCAGACGACTGGACACGTGTGGGACGAGACCTTGCAGGAGTACAGCAATCCGTTGCCGAACTGGTGGCGCTGGATGTTCTACATCACGGTCGTTTTTGCCTTGGTCTATCTCGCCCTCTATCCCGGTGTCGGCAACTACGCCGGATCTTTCGGCTGGACGATGCGTGGCCAGTATGAAGACGAGATGAAGAAGGCAGACCAGCAATTCGCGCCGATCTTCAACAAGTTCCTGAGCCAGGACATGATGACGGTTGCCGCCGACGGCGAGGCAAGGGAGATGGGCCAGCGGCTTTGGCTGACTTACTGCGCCCAGTGCCACGGCTCGGACGCCAAGGGTGCGAAGTCCTTCCCGAACCTGACGGATTCGGATTGGTTATGGGGCGGCACGCCGGACAATATCAAGGCCACCATCAAGGAAGGTCGTGATGCCGTCATGACTCCGAAGGGGACCAACCCCGACATGAATGCGGAACAGGTGAAGGATGTGGTGCACTTTGTTCGTTCCCTTTCAGGACTGTCGAACGACTCCATTCGCGCGCAACGCGGCAAGGATCTCTATCCGGGAGCGTGCGCGGCCTGCCATGGACCCGATGCCAAGGGCAATCCCGAAGTCGGCTACCCGAACCTGACCGACAAGGTCTGGCTCTACGGTTCGCGTGAAGAGGAGATGATCGACATCGTCACCCATGGCCGAACCAACCGCATGCCCGCATTCGGCGACTTTTTGGGCGACGCGAAGGTACATCTGCTCTCGGCGTATGTCTGGGGGCTGGGCGGTGGAGTCAAGCCGGATGCTGCCGGTTCCGGACCCATGGCTGTTCTCGAGGGCAAGACCGCCAAGATCTATTTCTCGACCGGCAAGGCGGAATTGGCTGCGGAAGCGCAGGGCGTCATGCAAGAACTGCTTGAGTTGGCGAAATCCAATCCGGCAGCCAAGTTCGCGATATCGGGTTTCCATGACGCCACTGGCGACAAGGCGGTCAACGAGGAGTTGGCAAAGGCACGTGCGCTTGCGGTCGTTGCCGTCCTGAAGGCCGCCGGTATCGGCGACGAGCGCATTGAATTGCGCAAGCCTGCCGAGACCACCGGTACGGGCGACAACAAGGAGGCTCGCCGGGTGGAGGCCACGATTCTCTGATTCGCAAGTCATATCCGGGCGAGTGTTCGCATTGGCTCGCCCGCTAGCAAAGGCAGTTTTGCCGGTAACGATATTTGATTAGTGATGCGCGGGTGCTGCTTGGCCCGATGCGGGCCAGCAGCGGCAGGCGGTAGCATCAAGTAGACGTGTGGGGGCGTCTGCTTGAAGCAGGTATATTGCAGTTGGCTATTTCATTCTTCCGGAAACAAGCATGACCACCAAGCCCCCACCAAGTTCCGTCGCCAGCGCGGAGGTATCCGAGTCTCTCTACGAGGCTCACAAGAAAATCCACCCGAAGGCCGTGACCGGCATTTTCGCCACTTGGCGCTGGATTCTCGTCTGGTTTACGCAACTCCTGTTTTACGGACTTTGCTGGCTGCCATGGAACGGGCGACAGGCCGTGTTGTTCGATCTCGTCGAGCGGAAGTTCTATTTGTTCGGCTTGGTGTTCTGGCCACAGGATGTGTTTTTTCTGGCGGTCCTGCTGATCATCTCGGCTTATGCCTTGTTTCTGTTCACCGCCGTGGCGGGCCGGCTATGGTGTGGCTATGCCTGCCCGCAAACTGTTTATACGGAGATATTTCTCTGGATCGAGCAGAAGATCGAGGGGGATCGCAATGCGCGAATCAAACTCGATGCCGCGCCGATGAATGGTGCCAAACTGGCCAAGCGAGTCCTGAAGTACGGGCTATGGATCATTCTCTCGTTTTGGACGGGCTTTACCTTCGTGGGCTACTTCACCCCGATCAAGGAACTGGTGGAATCAGTCATGACTCTGTCGTTCGGGCCATGGGAGTGGACGTGGATCATTCTTTACTCGGGGCTTACTTATGGTTTTGCCGGGCACCTGCGGGAACAGGTCTGCAAGTATATGTGCCCCTATGCGCGATTTCAGGGGGTAATGTTCGATCCAGATACACTTGTCATTACTTATGACGAGGAGCGGGGCGAGCCAAGGGGGACCAGGAAGCGGAGCGCCGACCGCAAGACTCTTGGGCTGGGCGAATGCATCGATTGCGACCAATGTGTCGCCGTGTGTCCCACTGGAATCGACATCCGCAAGGGGCTCCAGTACGAGTGCATTGGTTGCGCCGCATGCATCGATGTATGTGACCAGGTGATGGACAAGATGGGCTATCCAAGGGGGCTGATTCGCTACTCGACCGAAAATGCCCTGGCCAAGCATTGGGGATCCAGGGAAATTCTCGGCCATGTCGGGCGTCCTCGTATCATTGTCTATACGTTGATTCTGGGTGCGATTACGCTGGCCTGGATCTGGGGGCTGGCAACCAAGCCGGCACTGCGCGTCGATGTGATTCGCGATCGCATGACGCTGGCACGCGAAGTCGAGGGCGGGCTGGTCGAAAACGTGTTTCGCCTTCAGGTCATGAATGTCTCCGAGAAGGAGCAGCGCTATAGCGTGAGCGTCAGCGGGTTGAATGGAATCGCATTGATGGGAGAACCGATCATTCAGTTATCGTCGGCAAGCAACAAGAACGTGATGTTCCAGGTGAGGGTTCCGCCCGAGTCCGCCTCGAAGGGTTCGCATACAATCTATTTCGACGTGAAGTCGCTGAGCGATGAGGGTATCGAGGTCCACGAGAAGGCAATATTCCTGATGCCATGAGGAATTCAGGCGAGGACGATTTCGGACGGCCGTGGTATCGCCACTTGTGGCCATGGTTGTTGATGCTTGGCCCGGCGCTGGTCATCGTCGCGGGTATCGTGACGGCATGGATCGCTTATTCGACGAGCGACGGGTTGGTCACCGAGGACTACTATAAAAAAGGTCTCGCGGTGAATCAGACGGTGGCACGCAGTCAAGAAGCCGCCAAACAGGGGTTGCGTTTGAAGGCACGCCTTGCCGAACAGACGATGGATGCCCTGCTCATGGCGACCAGGAACGAGAATTTCATCTACCCCAAGCGCCTGCGGGTGACGCTGTCCCATCCGACCCGCGCTGGTCTCGACCAAGAATTCATGCTGGATCGCGCCGGTGATCGCTATGTCGGCAAGTTTCGTCTGCCGGCATCGGGACACTGGTTGATTCTTGTCGAGGACGAAGCGGCCTCCTGGCGGCTCATGGGCAATGCCGTTCTGCCCATGAACGGCGAATTGACGATAGGCGAACAGTAGACCGGTCGAACTATTGATGCGTTTCCGACCGTCGTCAGCGATACACGAGAACGGGAATGGTCGAATGCGTCAGCACCTTTTGGGTTTCGGAGCCAAGCAGCAGCCCGCTGAACCCCCGCCGGCCATGTGACGCCATGAAAATAAGATCGCAACCCGCATTGCCGGCGGCATCGATGATGGCTTGATAGGGCAGATCGCTGACGCTGTCGAGTGTCGCACTCGGTACCCCTGCGTCCTGTGCGACGGCGCTTGCCTTGGCGAGAATTTCCTGCGCTTGCCGGTCGGCCATCTCGGCAAACTTTTCGGGTGTGGTGGGGTCTATCAATGCGCCTTCCCCGTAAAAGGCAACGGGGTAGTCTGGTTTGGCAAAGAAGAACGTCACCTTTGCTGCTATCTCTTTCGCAAACGCGACGGCGCGTTGAACGGTTTCAATGGAAAGTTGCGAGCCGTCGGTGGGAACGAGTATGTGCTTGAACATGGAAATCTCCTCCAAGAACGGGCCATTTGTTAATTATCAAACCAAGGGCAGGCAAGCCGTTGATGCATGTCAACATGGCCGGAAGCCGCCAGAGAAGAATTCTTTCCAATCATGCAAATTCGCTTTCTTGGCGCTGCTCGCGAAGTAACGGGGTCCTGCTTCCTGCTCGAGGGAGCGGGGGTGCGATTGCTGGTCGATTGTGGCATGTTTCAGGGGGGGCGCGAGGCCTACCGTCGCAATCTTTCCGCGCTTGACTTTGGTTTTTCGCCGCGATCGCTCGACCTCGTCGTGCTGACGCACGCGCATATCGATCATTCCGGCCTGCTTCCGCGGTTGGTCGCGTTCGGATTTCGTGGTCCGGTCTACGCCACGCAGGCGACTTGCAATCTCGCGGAAGTACTTCTGCTCGATTCCGCGCACATCCAGGAAAAGGAGGCGGAATGGGAAAATCGACGCCGTCACGAGCGCGGTGCGCGCCGAGGATGGGAGCGAGCCCCGCTCTATACCGTCAACCAGGCCCGGCAATGCCTTCGCCAACTGCGGCCATGTTCATACGACGTGGACTTGGAGCCGGTGCCGGGCATACGCATGAGGTTTCGTGACGCGGGACATATTCTGGGATCCTCGATCATCGAGTTGTGGCTGAGCGAGGGTGGGCGAACGCGCAAGTTGGTGTTTTCGGGAGACCTTGGTCAGCCCGACAGGCCGGTTCTCAATGACCCCACACCCATAACCGAGGCTGACATCCTGATCGTCGAGTCCACCTACGGCAACCGGCTGCACAGGAACATGGCCGATACGGAGGATGAACTGGTCGATGCGTTCGAGAACACGTTGGCGCGCAAGCGCGGCAATGTCATTTTGCCAGCCTTTGCCGTAGGCAGGACCCAGGAGATCCTGTTCATTCTGACCGACCTGGTAAGGCGCGGCCGGCTGCCGGCCATGACGGTGCATGTTGATTCGCCCATGGCCGAGGCGGCGACGGCCCTGACGCTGAAGCACATGGATCTGCTTGATACGCCGACGCGCGAGCTGGTCGCCTGGAACCGAAGGCATCCCGACAGGCCGGCCATCAGGTTCGTTCGGGAAGTCGAGGAGTCGATGGCACTCAACGAGATCAAGTCCGGCGCGGTGATCATCGCCGCGAGCGGGATGTGCGATGCCGGCAGAGTCAAGCACCACTTGCGCCATAACCTGTCGCGTCGAGAGTGCTCGGTGGTCATTACGGGTTTTCAGGCAATCGGCACGCTGGGCCGACGCTTGGTGGATGGCGCGCGCTGGGTCAGGATATTCGGTGAAGAGATTCCGGTCAGGGCCGATATTTACACCATAGGCGGTTTGTCCGCGCATGCCGATCAGAAGGCGCTATTGGGGTGGCTGGCACATTTTCGGCGGCCGCCGGAGCGGTGCTTCGTCGTGCATGGCGAAGCAGGGACGGCGGCAATTTTCGCCGATGCGGTGCGCGGCCTGGGATGGCTTGACGTGACAGTACCGGCGCATGGCGAACTTCACGTGCTAGGTGGGGAGGGCAGGCAATGACGCGAACCAATGGCGCCGTATCGCCACATGCCGCCTGGGATGCGTTACATCAGGTCGTCGAGTCCAACATCGACCCGCTTGGCATGACCATGCCGATCATTCATGCGCAGCTTGCCTGGCTCATGCATCCGCAGGAACTGGCCGAAGCTGTTGCCGACTATTCGGGCAAGATGTTGGCGCTGCAATGGCACTCATGGCGACGCGCGTTCGGCATGCCGAGCGAGGACGTGGAAAAGCCGAATCCGGACGATACGCGATTCGCCGACGCCGTCTGGAGCGACTCCGCTGGTTGGGACGTCGTCAAGGAGTGGTACCTGCTCTGCACCCGCCACATTCAGGACATGCTTTACGGTACGCCGGGCCTGTCGAGCCAGGAACGGCGCCGAGCGGCCTTCTGGTGGCGGAAATGGCTCAACGCGATGGCGCCGACCAATTTTCTGATGACCAACCCGGTCGCCATGCGCAAGTTGGCGGAAACAAACGGCGATAGCCTCGTTCGAGGTTTCCGGAACTTCCTCGCCGATTTGCAGGCGGGCACCGTGCGCATGACCAATCCGGACGATTTTCAGGTGGGTAAGAATCTGGCGACGACACCGGGGAAGGCGATCTATCGGAACCGGTTGCTGGAGGTTATTCACTACGCACCGACGCGAGCGAAGGTCCATTCCGTCCCGATCGTGGTTGTTACGCCGTGGATCAACAAGTTCTACATCCTCGACATCAACCCCAGGAAGAGTCTGGTCCGGTATCTGGTCGACCAGGGCCTCGACGTATACATCACCAGTTGGAGGAACCCGGGCGAGGACATGAGGAACACCAGTTTCGACGACTACCTGACCGAGGGCATCGATCGTCTGGTGGAAGTGGCGCGGGCGACTTCCGGTTCGCCGAAGGTCAATGCCGTCGGCTATTGCATCGGCGGTTCGGCGCTGGCGATGTACATGGCGTGGGCCAACCGGCGCTATCCGGCGAAGAGTGTTCCCGTGGCATCCGCCACCTTCTTCACGACTCTGGTCGATTTTCACAAGCCGGGCGACATCGAGGTGTTTCTCGATGAGGGCAGCTACAACTTCCTCGCCAAGTCGATGGATCGAAAGGGTTACCTGGATGGCAAGGAAATGGCGTCGGCCTTCCGTCTGCTGCGTTCAAATAGCCTGATCTGGCACTACGTGGTGCACGGTTACCTTTATGGCGAAACGCCTCCGCCGTTCGATATCCTCTACTGGAACATGGATACCACGCGGATGCCGGCCGCGATGCACAAGTGGTACTTGCGCGCGCTCTATCTCGACAATGCCTTGATCAAGAAGGACGCCTTGACGGTCGCGGGCGAGCCTTTGAGCCTGGAGCGTATCGTCCAGCCCGTCTATGCCGTTGCGGCGGCGGACGATCATATCGCGCCATGGCGGCAGACCTTCCGCCTCAACAATCAAGTCGCCGGGAGCAAGCGCTTCGTGCTGTCCAGTTCCGGCCACATACTGGGCATCGTCAATCCGCCTGTCGACCCGCCCAAGCGGGAGTACTGGGTGGCCGCAGTTGAGCGGCACGACACCACGGAAAGCTGGCGTGAGCATGCAACGCATGCCTCGGGGTCCTGGTGGGAGGACTGGATGAAATGGTTGAAGCCGATGTCCGGCAGGACCATCAAGCCGCCGCCGGTGGCCACCTCGGCGTATCCGGCCTTGGCTGACGCGCCGGGAACCTACGTACTGGAGCCTTAGTCGCGGATTGGCAGCGGCCGGATACCCTGGATCGGCTATCATTACTACCTTTGCGTCGGTCCAGGCCGGCGACATCCGGCGCGGGAGTGAGACAGCGATAATGAAGTGCGTCGACGATTTCCGGTGGCGACTAGGCGCCAAGGAGCGGTTGCCCATCGTCATCGGTGGCATGGGCGTGGATATCTCAACGGCCGAACTGGCGATCGAGGCCGCGCGTCTCGGCGGGATCGGGCATATTTCCGATGCGATGGTGCCGACGGTTTCCGACCGGCGCTTCAAGACGCGCTTCGTCAAGGACAAGCTCAAGCTGTACAAGTACAACGTCGCCAATGCCGACAAATCCGACGTTCGCTTCGATCTCGGCCATCTGGAGGAAGCGACGAGATTGCACGTCGGTCGCACCATGGCGGAAAAGCGCGGCGATGGGCTGATCTTCATCAACTGCATGGAAAAGCTGACCATGAACGCGCCGAAGGAAACACTGCGCGTTCGTCTCTCGGCCGCCCTTGATGCCGGCATTGACGGCATCACCCTGGCCGCCGGGCTGCATCTTGGCTCCTTCGCGTTGATCGAGAATCATCCGCGGTTTCGCCATGCCCATCTGGGCATCATCGTATCGTCGTTGCGTGCGCTTCAGCTCTTCCTGCGCAAGAACGCCCGGCTCGAACGCCTCCCGGACTACGTCGTGGTCGAGGGACCGCTGGCCGGAGGGCATCTTGGCTTTGGCATGGACTGGGCGCAGCATGATCTTGCCGCCATCTTCGTCGAGATCCGCGATTGGCTGGCGACGGAGAAGCTCGATATTCCCCTTATCCCGGCGGGGGGCATCTTTTCTGGCGGCGACGCGGTGGCCTTCCTCGAACGGGGAGCGGCCGCCGTGCAGGTGGCGACGCGGTTCACCGTCACCCGTGAATGCGGATTGCCCGACGCCGTCCAGCAGGAATATTTCCGCGCGACCGAACAGGACATCGAGGTCAACAACATCTCCCCGACGGGCTACCCGATGAGGATGCTGAAGAGCAGTCCGGCCATCGGCGACGGCATCCGTCCGAACTGCGAGGCGTACGGCTATCTGCTCGACACCAACGGCCGTTGTGCTTATATCGACGCCTACAATCGCGAGGTGGAGAGGAACCCCGAGGTCAAGAAGATTTCGGTCAAGGACAAGACATGCTTGTGCACCCACATGAGAAACTTCGAGTGCTGGACTTGCGGGCATTACACTTATCGACTCAAGGACACCACGCATCGTCGGGAAGACGGAGGCTATGAGGTGTTGTCCGCGGAGCATGTGTTCAGGGACTATCAATTCAGCAAGGGCGACTCGATCAGCTTGCCGCCCACGGGAGGTGCCCAATCGTGACCCAGGCCGCAGGAACCGGTGGTGAGTTGCGTCGCATCGTTCGGATCAACGAAGAGATCAAGAGCGTCGTGGCCACCGCGTTCAAGATCAACCTGATGGCGATGAACGCCATTTTCCTGGCCAAGCGCGCTGGCCAGGCGGCGCTTGGCTTCAGCGTCCTGTCCAATGAATTGCGCCGGTTCGCCACCGACTTGCAGCAGCAGATGGAAGTCTTGCGGCAGATGACGCACGGCAGCGTGGCCTCGGTCACCGCGCTGGTCAAGACCGAGCGCCTCAATCGGGTCGTCGATCGCATGCGCGACGAGCTGAGCGGGCAGGCGCGCGCCATGATCGAGCGTTACCTGCGCAATCGGCAAACCACCTCCTTCGTGCTCCATCAGGAGGCGATCGCGACCCAGAACCGGCGTTTGAGCCAGACCATCGCCGACACGGCGCAGCTGGTCGAACTGGGTAGCGTGCTGGCGCGATCGGCGAAAATCGAGGCGGCGTATGGCGGAAGCTTTTCAGCGGCGCTGATGCAGGTATCGAGTGATTTCGAGCACACCATCGCCGAAATTCACCGCTCACTGGAGCAGTTGTCGCGACATCACGACTAAGGGGGAGGGTTGCTCATGAAAACGGCCCAAGTAATCTACGAGAACGGTGATCATCGCTGGCTGGCGATCGTGCGCGATCCCGATCGGCCCGGCTATCTGGTCGACACCAACGAGTATCTCGTCAGCGTTGGCGAGGATGCCATCCTGCTGGACCCGGGTGGCAGCGAGATCTTCCCATCGGTATTCTCGGCATTGTGCGCCGAGTACGATCCGCGTCGCATCAGCAAGATTTTCGCCTCGCACCAGGACCCCGACATCATTTCATCGCTGTCGATGTGGATGGAGTTCAACCCCGACATCAAGTGCTATATCAGCTGGCTATGGGCCGGGTTCGTTCCGCATTTCGGCGGCACGGGCGATACCTTCATCCCCATCCCCGATCCGGGCACGGACATTCCGGTCGGGCGGGAACGCCTGCGGGCCATCCCCGCGCACTACCTGCATTCCTCCGGAAACTTCAATCTCTATGATCCGAAGGCGAAGATCCTGTTTTCCGGGGACATAGGCGCCGCGCTGCTGCCGCCGGGCGACAACGGCCTGTTCGTCGAGAATTTCGACCGCCACATCGCGCATGCCGAGGCATTCCATCGCCGCTGGATGGGCTCGGAACGAGCCAAGCGGGACTGGTGTGCCCGTGTCGCCGACCTGGATATCGACATGCTCTGTCCGCAGCACGGTGCCATCTATCGTGGTGCCGATGTGCGCCGTTTCATCGACTGGTTCGCGCAACTGGATATCGGCGCCGTCAAATCTTGACACGTATCAAGGCTCTACCGGAGCCGGTCGCCGGACAATCGCTGTTCGACCAATCGATGGGTGTCCAGCGAAATGACCAGCCTGACCCAGCCCCTGCACGACCACCACAAGCATTGTGACGACCTGTTTGCGGCGGCCGAGGAAGCCGCCCACAAGAATCGCTGGGCGCAATGTCTGGATCTGTTTCGACGTTTCCGTGGAGAACTGGAAGCCCACTTCGCGACCGAGGAGCAGGTGCTGTTCCCGGCGTTCGAAACCGCTTCCGGCATGGTGGCCGGACCGTCGCAGGTCATGCGCTTCGAACATGCCCAGATGAGGGATCTGCTCGGGCAGATGGAGCAGGCGGCGACGCAACAGAATCTCGGCCAGTTTTCCGGTTCCGCCGAGACGCTGCTGGTGCTCATGCAACAGCACAACATGAAGGAAGAGAACATCCTCTATCCCATGTGCGAGCAGTCGCTTTCGGGTCAGGGGCTGTCATTGCTCGAGCCTTTGAAGGAACGGGTGGAGGCGGCGTGCCCCGCGTGATCGACGGTCGCGAACTGCAACCCCCGGAACCGCTGGAACTGGCGCTGATGGCGCTCGACACCTTGCCGGATGACGAAGAACTGACCATGCTGCTGTATTGTCAGCCGCATCCGCTTTTCGACATTCTGAGGCGCAATGGCTATCGCTGGACCGAAACGGTCCAGGACGACGGTACCCACGAAATCCGCATCCGTAAAGCCTGAGGGGCGGGGATCACTCGTCCGTCATGCATCCGAATCTGTCCTTCGAGCAGGCGCCGCCGGTCTCGGTGCCCTACCGGTTTTTCCTGACCGCGCCACTGTTCGGCGTTGCCGCCGGTTTACTGCTGGCCTGGCTGGGAGAGTCAGCCGTGGCATCCCGCTGGAGCGACGGCGCGCTCGCGCTGACGCACCTCCTGGCCGTCGGTTTCATGCTTCAGGCCATGACCGGCGCGGTCATGCAATTCGTGCCCGTCGCCGCCGGCGGCAATGTCTGGCGCCCTGGCCTGGTCGCCAATATGATCCACCCGGCGCTGGCGATTGGCGCCGGCATGCTCGTGGCCGCCTTTCTGGTTCACGAAAGCGTGCTGTTCCGCTTGGCCGGGGCGATATTGCTGACGACCGTGGGTTTCCTCGTCGTGGTCGTCGGCGCCGCCTTGCTGAGAACACCGGCGCGCGGCGCGACGATACTCTCGATGCGCATCGCCGTTTTCGGACTGGCCGTCACCGCGCTGCTGGGCGCCACGCTGGCGGAAGGGCTCGCCGGCGACGCGTCCTGGCCATTGGTCGAACTGGCCAACGTTCATGCCGGCTGGGGCCTAGGCGGATGGGCCTTGCTGCTGCTGGCCGGGGTGTCCTACTACGTGGTGCCGATGTTTCAGCTGACCCCGGCCTATCCGGCGGCCCTATCGCGCTGGCTGGCGCCTGTCCTGTTGCTGACATTGCTGCTCTGGTCGGTGCAACTTGGCGGCTGGCGCCCGGATTGGCAACAGTGGGTCTGGCTGGCGGGGCTGGCGGTCGGCGCCGGTTTCGCCGGGGTCACGCTCTGGTTGCAGCAACACCGCCGCCGCCGGGTTTCCGATCCCACGCTACTGTTCTTCCGGGGCGCCATGGTGTGCATGATCGGCCTGTTGCTGTCGGCCGTGGTCATGGCGCTGGTTCCCGCCATCGCCGAACACCCGCGGCTGCCTTACTGGCTGGGCGTGCTGGCACTGCCGGGCGTTTTCGTGTCGGCGATCAACGGCATGCTCTACAAGATCGTGCCCTTCCTCAATTGGCTGCATCTGCAACGCCTGATGGGCATCGGCATGCTGCCGCCCAACATGAAGGAAATGATTGCCGAGCGGGCCATGATGGTGCAGATGCGCGTTCATTTCGCCGCGGTCATCCTCATGCTCGCCGGCGCGATCATGCCCGAGATCGCGCGGATCGCCGGCCTCGTTTTCGCGGTTTCGTGCGCCATGCTCGGGCGCAACCTGATTCAGGCGGCGCGGTTCTTCCGCAACTTCAGAGATCGTATTCGCGCAGCCGCGCCAAGTCCGGCACCGTGATCTGCCGGCCATGAACCTCGATGAGACCTCCTTCGGCGAGATCATGGAAGATGCGCGACAGCGTTTCCGGCGTCAGGTTGAGACGGGAGGCAATCACCTGCTTGGAGGTGGGCAACATGAATTCGAGTTTCTCGTCGCACTCGCCCTCGTGCGGACAATGCTGCAACAGATAGCCGATTACCCGCTGCGCGCTCGATCGCAGCGAATACGACTCGACATCGCCGATCAGCGAATGCAGCCTCATGGCCAGCCCGGCGAGCATGGCGCGGGCGAAGGTGACGTCGGTCTCCAGCAAACGGAGCACGGCCTCCTTCGAGATGTGCAGCAGCAAGGTGTCGGAGAGCGCCTCGGCGAACACCGGGTAGGGCTTGTCCATGAACACGACCGCCTCGCCGAAGCTCTGGCGGGGACCGATGATCTCCACGACTTTCTCGTTGCCCTGCGACGACGGGAAGGCCAGCTTGATCTGGCCGAAGACGATGATGAAGAATCCCTTGGGCATGTCGCCCTTCTGGAACAGCATCTCGCCCTTGGTCAGCCGCTTTTCCCGCGTCGCTGCCGTGATCGGCGCCAACTGCCCCGGCGTCAGCGCGGAAAACAGCGGCATCCGGCCGAGCAGCGATGGGATGTCGAGTTCGTGCCTGTGCGAGGTTCCGTTGTTGCCCATGGGGGCGGAACATATCACGGTTTCGGCCGGTTGTCGGAGCGCTGAAACCATGCTTCCAGGCTGGCCAATCCTGTGCGCGGCGCCCCATCGGGGCATGTTTGCCGCCGGCATGGCGCAGGGTCTGTTGATCATGGCGCTGTGGTTCGTCGACTTGCTGCCGCGCTACGGCGGCGTGTCGCCGGGACTGACTTTCGCGCCACCGCTGCCGCCGGCGTGGTTTCACGTCGGCTGGCTGGTCTACGGCATGTTTGCATTCTTCATATTCGGTTTCATTCTCACCGCCGGGCCGAGGTGGCAGCGACAGCCGGACACCGAACCCCGCGTGTTTCGGCCGGCCCTGCTGCTGATGGCCGCGGGCTGGCTGATCGCCGACCTTGGCTTGCTGCTGCCCGCGCTTCTGCCGCTGGGGCTGCTGGTCGCGGCCGGGGGCTGGTCGGTGGCGGCGTGGTTTCTCTGGGGATTGTTCCGGAAAAGCCCTGGCGCCCGCATGCACATGGGCTGCATGGCCACGGCGCAAACCGCCGGGCTGCTCGGCCTGCTCGCCTTCGCCGCGCTGGCGGCCGGCGGTCCGGTGGAACTCGGCCCGCTCGTCATCACCCTGGGCTTGTGGTTTTATCTGCTGCCCGTGTTCCTGATCGTGCTTCATCGCATGCTGCCGTTCTTCTCGCAGGGCGTGATACCCGCGTTCGCGCCGCCGCGTTCGGATTGGGCGCTCTACCTGATGCTGGGCGGCAGCATGTTGCATGGCCTGCTCGCCTGGCTGGATTTGCCCGCCTGGACCTGGCTGGTCGATCTGCCGGCGGCATTCGCGGCCGCGCGGCTGACTTGGCTTTGGCGCCTGCGGGAAAGCTTCGCCGCGCGGATTCTCGCCGTGCTGCACGTCGCATTCGCCTGGGCGGGCGCCGGTTTTGCCCTGCTCGGGCTGCACAGCCTGATGCTGCTCGGCGGTCTGCCAGGACTGACTTTGGCGCCTGTCCATGCCATGACGGTCGGTTTCGCGTCGTCCACGCTGATCGGCATGGCGTCGCGCGTCACGCTGGGCCATTCCGGCAAGCCGATCGTCGGCGATGCCGTCATGTGGGCATGTTTCTGGGCCATGCAGGGCGCCGCCGTGCTCAGGCTGGTCGCGGAGTGGTGGCCGGCGCTCAACCCGGCGGCCGCGCTGCTCTGGTGGCTGGCCTTCGCCGTCTGGGCCTGGCGCTATGCCCCGGCCTACTGGCGCATCCGGGAAGACGGATTGCCGGGCTAGCGAGGTTCATCGATGTATCTGGCCGTCAAATACCTGCATGTCGCCTGTGTGATCGTCAGCATCACCGGGTTTTTCCTGCGCGGCTGGCTGAGCTTCGCCGATTCGCCGGTGATGGACCGCCGCTGGTTGAAGTGGGCACCACACGTGAACGACACCGTGCTGCTCGCCGCCGCCATCGGCTTGGCGGTCATGAGCGAGCAGTATCCGCTCGCGCAGTCCTGGCTGACCGCCAAGATCGCCGGCCTGCTCGCCTACATCCTGCTGGGCATGCTGGCACTGAAACCCGGGCGGCCGCGCGGCGTGCGCATCGCGGCCTGGCTGGCCGCGCTGGTGGTGTTCGCCTATGTCGTCGCCGTGGCCCTGACCCGCGACCCGGCCGGTTTCCTGGCGTGGTCCGGATGGCGTTGAGAGTGCGTTGAGGGTGGTGCGCTGAGGGCGCGCTGAAGGCGCGTTTAACGCATTGGTCGGCCGCCGGCCTGGCTCAGGCCGACGAATGCGCCAGCAACTGCTTGAGCGGGGCGATGTCGAGGATGCGGATGTGTTTCTGCTGGACGCTGATGAAGCCTTCTTCCTGGAAGCGGGAAAAGGCGCGGCTGACGGTTTCCAGCTTCAGCCCGAGATAGGAGCCGATCTCCTCGCGCGTCATGCGCAGATGGAACTCCTGGGGCGAATAACCCCGGGTGGTGAAGCGCTGCGAGAGATTGAGCAGGAAGGCCGCGAGGCGCTCCTCGGCACGCATGGTGCCCAGCAGCATCATGACACCATGGTCGCGGACGATTTCGCGGCTCATCACCTTGTGAAAGTGGTGCTGCAACGCCTCGATTTCCCGCGACAGGCCTTCCAGTTGCAGGAAAGGGATGACGCAGACTTCGCTATCCTCGAGCGCCACCGCGTTGCAGGTGTGGGCTTCGGCGCTGATGCCATCCATGCCGAGGATCTCGCCGGCCATCTGGAAGCCCGTGACTTGATCGCGGCCGTCTTCGAGCAGCACGTCGGTCTTGAAGAAGCCGGTCTTGATGGCATAGATCGCCTCGAAGGGATCGCCGGCGCGGTAAAGATGCTGGCCCCGTTTCAGGCGCCGCCGCGAGGCGACCATGCGGTCGAGCCGGGCAATTTCCTTCTCCGTGAGGCCGAAGGGCAGGCACAGCTCACGCAGGTTGCATTGCGAGCACGCGGCCTTGAGCGAGCTGATGTTGAGCGGTATGACATTTTGATTTATGTCGTGGCCCGAGGTGCTTTTGATCTGTGTCAAAACCTCGCCCTCGTTGTTCCGGCATCTTTGACCTCCGCCGCTCGTGCGCATCGGCAGTTACCTTTATTCCTGATGTTGAGCAACTTTCAAGAACTGATTTTCGATCCGCAACTCATCCGTCGTTTCGACGTCAGCGGTCCCAGATACACCTCCTACCCGACCGCCGACCGTTTCGTCGAAGCCTTCGATGCCGAGGCCTACCGGTCCTGGCTGGGGCGCCGCACCATCGGCGGAATCAGCCGTGCACTGTCATTATACGTCCATATCCCCTTCTGCAATACCATCTGCTACTACTGCGGGTGCAACAAGATCATCACCAAGGATCATGGTCGTTCCGCCAAGTACATCAAGTACTTGGGACGCGAGCTGGACATGCAGGCGGCGGCTCTGGACGGCAGTCACGATGTCGTCCAGTTGCACTGGGGCGGCGGCACGCCGACCTTTCTGTCCCACGACGAAATGCGTCGGCTGATGGAGTTGACGCACAAGCACTTCAAGCTGCTGCCCAACGGTGAATATTCGATCGAGGTCGACCCGCGCAAGGTCGATCGCGACACGGTCAAGCTGCTGGCCGAACTGGGCTTCAATCGCATGAGCGTCGGCGTGCAGGATTTCGAGCACGCCGTGCAGGTCGCCGTCAATCGCGTGCAGTCGCTCGATGAAACGCGGGTGGTGATCGAGTCGGCGCGCGAGTTCGGCTTCAGGTCGGTGTCGGTCGACCTGATCTACGGGCTGCCCAAGCAGAACGTCATCACGTTCGGCCACACGCTCGACGAAGTCGTCAAGCTGTCGCCCGATCGCCTGTCGATTTACAACTATGCGCACCTGCCGGGGCACTTCAAGCCGCAACGGCGCATCGACGAGGCCGAGCTGCCCAGCCCGGATGCCAAGCTACAGATATTGCAGATGGCCATCCGCCGCCTGACGGAGGCCGGTTACGTGTTCATCGGCATGGACCATTTCGCCAAGCCGGAGGACGAACTGGCGGTGGCGCAGCGGCAGGGGCGGCTGCACCGCAACTTCCAGGGTTATTCGACCCACGCCGACGCCGACCTGCTGGCCTTCGGCGTGTCGGCGATTAGCAAGGTCGGGCCGACCTACTGCCAGAACTATCGCACCCTCGACGAGTACTACGACAGTCTCGACCGCGGCGTGCTGCCGGTCATGCGCGGGCTCGAACTGACCGCCGACGACTTGTTGCGCCGTTCGATCATCCAGGCGCTGATGTGTCATTTCGAGCTTTCGCTCGAATCGATCGAGATCGCGCACCTGATCGACTTCAAGTCCTATTTCGCCGCCGAACTGGCCGATCTGCGCGCCATGGAGGAGGCGGAACTGCTGGAAGTCGGCGACCGCTGGATCTCGGTGTTGCCCAAGGGCCGCATGCTGGTGCGTGCCATCGCCATGGTGTTCGACCGCTATCTGCGCGCCGACCGCGAGCGGGCGCGCTACTCCAAAGTGATCTGAGCGTTGCCCGAACCGGGTTACGCGGCGCTGTTCCTCGTCGGCCTGCTCGGCGGCGGCCATTGCGTCGGCATGTGCGGCGGTATCGTCGGCGCGCTGGCGGCACAGGGGGCCGGTACGCCGTGGCGCCTGCATCTGGCCTACAACGCCGGCCGGATTTTCAGTTATTGCGTGGCGGGCGCCATCGCCGGGGCCATCGGCGGCCTGGGCGCTTCGTTTGGCGCCGTGGCGGGCGCGCAATGGCTGCTCTACGTCCTGGCCAACCTGATGCTGATCGCCCTGGGCGTCTATCTCATGGGCTTCACCGCCAGCCTGTCGGCCGTCGAGCGCCTTGGCCAGGCGCTCTGGCGCCGGCTGGCGCCGCTGGGCAAACGCTTCCTGCCGGCGCGAACCGTCGGTCAGGCATTGCCGCTGGGCATGGTCTGGGGCTGGCTGCCCTGCGGTCTCGTCTATAGCGCGCTCGCCACCGCCCTGGCGGCGGGCTCGGCCGAGCGCGGCGCCCTGTCGATGCTGACTTTCGGCCTGGGAACGCTGCCGAATCTCCTGCTGGCCGGCGTGTTGCTGTCGCGCTTCAAGCGCTTCGCGCAGGCGCGCGCCGTGCGCTGGACCGCGGGTCTGATCGTGCTCGTGTTCGGCGTGCTGGGCCTGTTCCGCGTCGCCCGCCTCGCCGGCGTCGTCTGACGGGGAACGACGGCGGGCGCGTAGAATATTCCGCTCCCGTGACCCGCTGAATGGAGCGTAACCCTTGGCCGAGACAGCCACCGTCGAAATCGCCGTCGGCGGCATGACCTGCGCCGCCTGCGCGGCGCGCATCGAGAAGCAGTTGAACAAGCTGCCCGGCGTCGAAGCGGCGGTGAACCTGGCCGCCGAGCGCGCCCACGTCCGCTTTTCGCCGCAACAGGTCGATGTCGACAAGCTGCTGGCGACGGTGGTCAAGACCGGCTTTACGGCCACGGTGTCGACGGCCGACACCCACGCCGAGGAGAAGGCGCGCAAGCTGGCCGCCTACCAAGCCGAACTCAAGCGTTTCTGGATCGCGCTGGCGTTGACGCTGCCGCTGGTCGCGCAGATGCCCTTCATGTTCGGCGCCGAAGGCCACGTCGATGTGCTGCCGCGCTGGCTGCAATTCGCGCTGGCGACGCCGGTGCAGTTCTGGATCGGCTGGCGCTTCTACGTCGGCGGCTGGAACGCGATCCGCGGCGGCAGCGGCAACATGGACGTGCTGGTGGCCCTCGGCACCAGCATGGCCTGGCTGTACAGCACGGTCGTTACCGTGTTCGACCTGCACCAGCACGTCTATTTCGAAGCCTCGGCGACGGTGATCACGCTGGTGCTGCTGGGCAAGATCCTCGAGGCGCGCGCCAAGGCCAAGACCTCGGCGGCCATCGAGGCGCTGATCAAGCTACAGCCGCAAACGGCGCGCATCGAGCGCGATGGCGCGCTGATCGAGGTGCCGGTGGCGACGCTGATTCCCGGCGATGTCCTGGTCGTGCGCGCCGGCGAGGCGATGCCGGTCGACGGCACGGTGATCGAAGGCGCGTCGAGCGCCGACGAAGCCATGCTCACCGGCGAAAGCCTGCCGGTCGCCAAGAACGTCGGCGACACCGTCTTCGCCGCGACGATCAACGGCGACGGCCTGCTCCGCTGCAAGGCCACGGGCGTCGGCAGCCACACGCTGCTGGCCGGCATCATCCGGCTGGTCGAGGCGGCGCAGGGCTCGAAGGCGCCCGTGCAGCGGCTGGCCGACCGCATCGCCGCCATCTTCGTGCCCGTGGTCACCGTCATCGCGCTGCTCACTTTCGTCGCCTGGTGGTGGTTCGGCGGCGATTTCACGACCGCCCTCGTCAATGCCGTGGCGGTGCTGGTCATCGCCTGTCCCTGCGCGCTCGGGCTGGCGACGCCGACCGCGATCATGGTCGGCACCGGGCAGGGTGCGCGGGCCGGCGTGCTGATCCGCAATGCCCAGGCGCTGGAACTGGCCGAGAAGCTGCGCGTGCTGGCGGTCGACAAGACCGGCACGCTGACGCAGGGGCGTCCCGCCGTGACTGACTTTCACCCGGCGCCGGGCGTCACCGCCAACGAGCTGCTCGGCGCCGCCGCCAGCCTCGAGCAGGGTTCGACGCATCCGCTGGCCGCCGCCATCGTCGGCCGCGCCAAGGCGGAAGGCCTGGCGCTGACGCTGCCGCGGGACGTCGCCACCACGGCCGGCCGCGGTGTCGCCGGCGAGGTCGACGGCCGGGCCGTGCTGGCCGGCACGCCCGAGTGGCTGGCGGTGCAAGGCGTGGCCCTGCCCGAAAGTCAGCCGTGGCGGGACGCCGGCGGCAGCGTCGTGGCGGTCGCCCGCGATGGGGCGTGGCTGGGCGCGCTCGGCATCGCCGATCCCTTGCGGGAATCCTCCAGGCAGGCCGTCGCGCGGCTGCGCGGCGCCGGCGTCGAGGTGGTGATGCTGACCGGCGACAACCCCCGGACGGCGGCGGCGATCGCGCGCGAGGTCGGCATCGCCCGGTTCGAAGCCGGCGTGCTGCCGGAAGGCAAGGCGGAAGCGGTGGCCCGGCTGAAGGGCGAGGGCGGCCGAAATGGCGGACTGGTGGGCATGGCCGGCGACGGCATCAACGACGCGCCGGCGCTGGCGGCGGCCGATGTTTCATTCGCCATGGGCGCGGGCGCCAACGTGGCGATGGAGGCGGCCGACATCACGCTGATGCGCAACGACCTGCGCGGCGTCGCCGATGCCGTCGATCTTTCCCGCGCCACCCTGGCCAAGATTCGGCAGAATCTGTTCTGGGCCTTCATCTACAACGTGCTCGGCATTCCGGCCGCGGCGCTCGGCCTGCTCAACCCGGTGATCGCCGGCGCGGCCATGGCCATGAGTTCCGTCTCGGTGGTGAGCAACTCGCTGCTGCTGCGGCGCTGGCAACCCAAGGAGTGATCATGGAAAACATCGTCCTGAAAGTGAGCGGCATGTCTTGCGGCGGCTGCGTCAAGAGCATCACCGGCGTGCTGGAAGCCTTGCCGGGCGTGGCCAAGGCCGAGGTTTCGCTGGAGAAGGCGGAAGCCGCGGTCAGCTACGATGCCGCCCGGGTCGGCCGCGAACAGATGGTGGCGGCGATCGACGACGCCGGTTTCGAGGCGAGCTGAAGCGCATTGGCGCCGGAGCGGAAACCTCCACCCCTTTATAATCGCGGTTTTTCGAGGAGCTGCCCGTGGGTCTGGATCGCGTTTCGTCAGGCAAGGACTTGCCGAATGACTTCAATGTCGTCATCGAGATTTCGATGCATTCCGAGCCGATCAAGTACGAAGTCGACAAGGAGTCCGGCCAGATCTTCGTCGATCGCTTCATGTCCACGGCGATGCACTATCCCTGCAACTACGGCTACATTCCGCACACCATCGCCGGTGACGGCGATCCGGTGGACGTGCTGGTGGTGTCGCAGTTCGCCCTGCCGCCCGGCGTGGTCGTGCGCTGCCGGCCGATCGGCATGCTCAAGATGGTCGACGAGGCCGGCGAGGACGCCAAGCTGCTGGCGGTGCCGGTGGACAAGCTGACGCCGATGTACCGCGACGTGACCAGTCCGCGCGACCTGCCGTCCATCGTGCTGGACCAGATTTCCCACTTCTTCGAGCACTACAAGGATCTCGAGCCCGGCAAGTTCGTCAAGGTCCAGGGCTGGGGCGACGTCGAGGACGCCAAGCGCGAAATCCTCCAGGGGGTCGAGCGCTTCAGTTCGGCCGCCGACAAGCCGGCATTCTGATCCGGCGGGCACGAGGGCGGCCATGTCGTCCCTGAAAATCGCCGTCGCCCAGATCAATTGCACGGTCGGCGATCTCGCCGGCAATGCCCGGCGGATCCTCGACGCGGCGGGCGAGGCCGCCGCCGCCGGCGCCGACCTGCTGCTGACGCCGGAACTGGCGCTTTGCGGCTATCCGCCCGAAGATCTGCTCCTGAGGCCGGATTTCTACCGCGCCTGCGCGCGCCAACTGTCGGCGCTGGCCGCCGCCGCGCCGCTGCCGATGGTGGTGGGGCATCCCGAGGCCCGGGACGGCCGCCACTACAACGCCGCCACTCTGCTCGAGGGCGGCGCCGCCCGCGCCACCTATCGCAAGCAGCGGCTGCCCAATACCGAGGTGTTCGACGAGGAACGCTACTTCGATACCGGCGATGCCCCCGGCATCATCGAGGTGAAGGGTGCGCAAGGGCTCGTGCGGGTGGGGCTGGCCATCTGCGAGGATGCCTGGCAGCCGGGTGCGGCCGAGGCGTCGCGGGCCGCCGGCGCCGACATCCTGGCGACGCTCAACGCCTCGCCCTTCCACATGCACAAGCTGGCGCGCCGGCACGAAGTGTTGCGCCAGCGCGTCGCCGGCACCGGCATGCCGGTCATCTACGCCAACATGGTCGGCGGCCAGGACGAACTGGTGTTCGACGGCGCCTCGTTCGCGCTCGACGCCGCCGGCCGGCTGACGCATCAACTGCCGGCCTTCGAGGAAAGCGTGGCCATCGTCGAGTATGCCCATGGCCACCTGCTGCCGGGCGGCGTGTCGCCACGGCTGACTTTGGAGGCCGAAGTCTATGCGGCGCTCGAACTCGGCGTGCGCGACTACGTGGGCAAGAACGGCTTTCCCGGCGCCATCATCGGGCTGTCGGGGGGCATCGACTCGGCGCTGACGCTGGCCATCGCGGTCGACGCGCTGGGGCCGGAGCGGGTGCGCGCGGTGATGATGCCCTCGCCCTACACGGCGGCCATGAGCCTGGACGATTCGCGCGACATGGCGCGGCGGCTCGGCGTGCGCTACGACGAGATCGGCATCGAGCCGGCGATGGCCACGTATGCCGCCATCCTGGAGCCGCTGTTCGCCGGCCTGCCGCCGACGGCGTGGGCCGACACCACGCCGGAGAACATCCAGGCGCGCATCCGCGGCATGATCCTCATGGCGCTGTCGAACCGCACCGGCGCCATCGTGCTGACCACGGGCAACAAGAGCGAAATGGCGGTCGGCTACGCGACGCTGTACGGCGATATGGCCGGTGGCTTCGCCGTGATCAAGGATGTCTTCAAGACCTTCGTCTACCGGCTGGCGCGCCATCGCAACACGATCTCGGACGTCATTCCGGAAAACATCATCACCCGGGCGCCGTCGGCGGAGCTGAAGCCGGACCAGACCGACCAGGACACGCTGCCGCCCTACGAGGTGCTCGACGCCATCATCGAGGCCTACATGGAGCGCGACGAGAGTCCGCGCCAGATCGTCGCCCAGGGTTACGCGGAGGCCGACGTGCGGCGCGTCGTCGGCATGCTCAAGCGCAACGAATACAAGCGGCGCCAGGCGCCGGTCGGCATCCGCGTCTCGCGGCGCGGTTTCGGCAAGGACTGGCGTTATCCGATAACATCGCGGTATGCCGACGAATGGTAACCGGGGCGCGACATGAAAAAGATTGAAGCCATCATCAAGCCTTTCAAGCTCGACGAAGTGCGCGAGGCGCTGTCCGAGGTCGGCGTCACCGGGCTGACCGTGACCGAGGTCAAGGGCTTCGGCCGGCAGAAGGGGCACACCGAACTCTATCGCGGCGCCGAATACGTCGTGGACTTCCTGCCCAAGATCAAGATGGAAATCGTCGTGCCCGACAACGTCGTCGACACCGCCATCGAGGCCATCATCAAGGCGGCGCGCACCGGCAAGATCGGCGACGGCAAGATCTTCGTCTCGAGCGTCGAGCAGATCGTCCGCATCCGCACCGGCGAGACCAACGAAGCCGCGATTTAGGCGGGGCGCCGCCGGCGCCACCGTTCGCGTCAGGCGTCGCGGGCGATTTTTTCCAGCGCCGGCAGGTCGCCGCGGAAATAGCGGGTGGCGAAACTCTTGCCACCCTTGACGAGGATGCCGTCGCGCACGAAGTCCGAGACGACGCGGCTGACCGTCTCGGCGGTGATGCCGAGGATGGAGGCCATGTCCTCGACGCCGAAACGGTGAATGCGGTCGCCGTCGGCCGTCACCTTCAGGCGCAGCAGCAGTCGCGCCATGCGCGTGCGCGCCGGCAGGTTGCCGGTGGTGAGCTCGGACAGCCAATCCTCCGTTTCCCTCAGGGTCGCCTGCGATGTCTTGAGCAGGCGCATCTGCAGGTTGCCGTGGGTGGCCACGAAGTTGCGGAAATACTCGATCGGCACGCGGCAGGCGCGCACGTCGCCGACGGCCACTGCGCTGTGTTCGTAATGATCGCTGAAGGCCGATTCGATGCCGGCGATGTCGCCCTTCTTCAACACGCGGACGATGCGCTGGTTACCGGCCTGGTCGTGCTTGACGATCTTGACCGCGCCGTGGCGGATGCAATACACGCCCTCGGTCGGCGCCCCCATCGGAAACAGGACGGCGCCATGGCCATAGTCGAAGTCCTCGATGCCCGTGTGGAAGTCGATCAGCTCGTCGAGCGTGACCTCCGAGCACACCATCTCGTGGCGCAGGGTGCAATCGAAACAGTTGCTGCGGCCTTGGCAGCGGATGGTCGGCGGCAGGCGGGCCATGCGAGGATTTCTGGTGGATGCCGGGTGGAAAGTAAAAATCGTATCACAGGGGCGGGCGCCGGGCCGGTTCGATCAGGGCGATGACCGCGCCGGCGCCGCCATCGGCCGGCCGCGCCTGGCAGAAGGCCAGCACCTCGCGCCGCTGCGCCAGCCAGCCGAGCACCAGTTTCTTCAGCACCGGCTCGCGGCGCGGCGAGCCCAGGCCCTTGCCGTGCACGATGCGCAGGCAGCGCCGCCCCTGACCGTGGCATTCGGCGAGAAACAAACCGACGTGATGACGGGCCTCGTCGCGGTTCATGCCGTGCAGGTCGAGGTGGGCCTGAACGACCCAGCGGCCCCGCCGCAGGTCGCGCAGCACCGCGGGCGACATGCCCGGCCTGAGCCACGCGGCTTCGTCGCCGCCTTCGAGGTGAAGGTCGAGCAGTTCCGGCGAACCCACGGACTCCAGTAGCGCGGCGCGCTCGTCGCGCTGGCGCTGCCGCGGGACCGCCGGCGGTGGCGGCGGCTCGTGATGGACGCGGTCGAAAGTCAGCCGTCGCGCATCGCCAACCGCTGCCTGGAACAGGGCGCGGGCATCGTCTTCCACCGCGCCCTTGGCCATCTCAGTGACCGAGGTTGTCGAGGTACTTCTCGGCGTCGAGCGCCGCCTGGCAGCCGGTGGCGGCGCTGGTGATCGCCTGCTTGTAGATCCTGTCCTGCACGTCGCCGGCGGCGAACACGCCGGGGATCGACGTGGCCGTGGCGTTGCCGTCGCGGCCGGCCTGGGTGACGATGTAACCGTTGTCCATTTCCAGCTGGCCGGCGAAGAGATCGGTGTTCGGCTTGTGGCCGATGGCGATGAACACGCCCATCAGCGAGATGTCCTCGGTGGCGCCGGATTTCACGTTCCTGATGCGCATGCCGGTCACACCGGTCTTGTCGCCGAGCACCTCGTCGAGAACGGAATCCCACTTGATCGTCACCTTGCCGGCCTTCTCCTTCTCGAACAGGTGGTCCTGCATGATCTTTTCGGCGCGGAACTTGTCGCGGCGATGCACGACCGTGACGTGGCTGGCGATGTTGGCGAGGTAGAGCGCTTCCTCGACGGCGGTATTGCCGCCGCCGATCACCGCGACCGCCTGGTTCCTGTAGAAGAAGCCGTCGCAGGTGGCGCAGGCCGACACGCCCTTGCCCGAGAATGCCTGCTCGGAGGGCAGGCCGAGATACTGCGCCGAGGCGCCGGTGGCGATGATCAGCGCGTCGCAGGTGTATTCGCCGGCGTCGCCAATGAGTTTCATCGGCTTTTCGGCGAGCTTCGCCGTGTGGATGTGGTCGAAGATGATCTCGGTGTTGAAACGCTCCGCGTGCTTCTGGAAGCGCGCCATCAGGTCCGGGCCCTGCACGCCGTCGGCGTCGGCCGGCCAGTTGTCGACTTCGGTCGTCGTCATCAACTGGCCGCCCTGGGCCAGGCCGGTGACCAGCACGGGCTTCAGGTTGGCGCGGGCGGCATAGACGGCGGCGGTGTAGCCGGCGGGGCCGGAACCGAGGATCAGCAGGGGGCAGTGGCGTGTGGTCATGGTGGAAGTCCCGGCAGTTGGATCGAATGAAAAGAATTATAAGTCCGCGCCGTCACGGCTCCGATGAACCGTTCCTATCGGGTCAATAGCGGCGCAAAAGCGCCCTTGCTTGGCAATTTCCCGCATCCGGCGACCGGCAGAATCGATACGTTTCCCGACAAGCGTCCTGATCATGGCCATTGCCTTGGCGCAGCGGAGTGCCGCCGTGCCGCTTCCCGAACGTTTCGTCGCACTTCTCAACGAAGTGCGCTGGCTGGTGCTGGGCGCCGTGGGCGCTTATCTCGCGCTGATTCTCGGGGGCTTCGATCCGGCCGATCCCGGCTGGTCGCATGCCGTTTCCGTCGAGCATATCGCCAATCCCGGCGGCCGCTTCGGCGCCTGGCTGGCCGACCTGCTGCTCTATCTGTTCGGCCTCTCGGCGTGGTGGTGGGTCGGTCTGGTGTTCTTCCTGATGGCCTGGGGCTACCGGCGGCTGAACGTGCTGTTCCGCGGCGACCGGCGGCCGCTGACGATCGCGCTGGCCGGCTTCGGCGTGCTGCTGCTGGCCAGCAGCAGCATCGAGGCCATGCGCTTCTGGAGCCTGAAGGCGGCGCTGCCGCTGGCGCCGGGCGGCATGCTCGGCCTGGAAATCGGCCAGTGGGCGACCCGCATTCTCGGCTTCACCGGCGGAACCCTGGCGATGCTGACGCTTTGCCTGGCCGGCCTCACCCTGTTCCTCGGCGTGTCCTGGATCAATGTGGCGGAACGCACCGGCGCCCTGCTCGAGGCGGGCTGGCATGGCGTCGTCGGGCTTTGGCGGCGCTGGCAGGACCGGCGCTACGGGCGCGGCGTCGCCGAGAAGCGCGAAGCCACGGTCGAGGATGTCCGGCGCAAGATCGAGGAAGCGCCGCCCGTCAGGATACAGCCGCTGGAAATCGAGATTCCGCGCGCGCCCAAGGTCGAGGCGCGCATCGAGAAGGAGCGGCAGGCGCCGTTGTTCTTCGATGCACCGGGCGGGGCCCTGCCGCCCCTGCACCTGCTCGACGAACCGACGCACCGGCCGGAAGACCTGCCGGCCGCCGAAACGCTGGAGTTCACCTCGCGGCTGATCGAACGCAAGCTGGGCGATTTCGGTGTCGAAGTCAAAGTCATTTCCGCGCATCCGGGACCGGTGGTGACCCGCTACGAAATCGAGCCGGCCACCGGCGTCAAGGGCTCGATGGTGGTCAATCTGGCCAAGGATCTGGCGCGGGCGCTGAGCCTGGTCAGCATCCGCGTCGTCGAGACCGTGCCGGGCAAGTCGTGCATGGCGCTGGAACTGCCGAATCCGCGCCGGCAGACGGTGCGCCTCTCCGAGATCGTCGGCTCGAAGGCTTACCACGATCAGCACTCCCCGCTGGCCATCTGTCTCGGCAAGGATATCGCCGGCGGGCCGGTGGTCGTCGACCTGGCCCGGATGCCGCACCTGCTGGTGGCGGGCACCACCGGCTCCGGCAAGTCGGTCGGCATCAACGCCATGATCCTGTCGCTGGTGTACAAGTCCGAGCCGCGCGACGTGCGCATGATCATGGTCGACCCGAAGATGCTGGAACTCTCGATCTACGAGGGCATTCCGCACCTGCTGGCGCCGGTGGTCACCGACATGAACAAGGCCGCCAACGCCCTGCACTGGTGCGTCGGCGAAATGGAGCGGCGTTACAAGCTGATGAGCGCGCTGGGCGTGCGCAATCTCTCCGGCTTCAACGGCAAGATCCGCGAGGCGGAAAAAGCCGGCCAGCATGTCCACAATCCTTTCCCGCTGGTACCGGAGTCGCCCGAGCCGCTGACCACGCTGCCGCATATCATCGTCGTCATCGACGAACTGGCCGACCTGATGATGGTGGTCGGCAAGAAAGTCGAGGAGCTGATCGCGCGCCTCGCGCAGAAAGCGCGCGCCGCCGGCATCCACCTGATCCTCGCCACGCAGCGGCCCAGCGTGGACGTGATCACCGGCCTGATCAAGGCCAACATCCCGACACGCATCGCCTTCCAGGTCAGCAGCAAGATCGATTCGCGCACCATTCTCGACCAGATGGGCGCCGAGGCGCTGCTCGGCCAGGGCGACATGCTCTACCTTGCGCCGGGCACCGGCCTGCCGGTGCGCGTCCATGGCGCCTTCGTCGCCGACGACGAAGTGCATCGCATCGTCGATCATCTGCGCAAGGTCGCCGCCCCGGAATACATCGAGGACGTGCTGTCGGCGCCGGCGGGCGAGAGCATGGAAGTCAGTGATGGCGGCACGCCGGGCGATGCGGAAACGGACCCCATGTACGACCAGGCGGTGGAAATCGTGCTGCGCGAACGCCGCCCCTCGATCTCGCTCGTCCAGCGCCATCTGCGCATCGGCTACAACCGCGCCGCGCGCATGATCGAGGCGATGGAAAAGGCCGGCCTCGTCTCGCGCGCCAACGCCGCCGGCAACCGTGAAGTGCTGGCGCCGGACACCCGGGAATAGGCTTTCATGGGCGATAATCCGCCCATGATGAAAATTGCCGCCGCCGCTGTATTCAGCTTCGTGTTCCCGCTTGCCGCGATGGCAAGTGGCGTCGACCAGTTCAAGTCCTTCCTCGATTCGACCCGGCAGGCGCGCGGCGTGTTTTCGCAGAGCGTGGTGGGCAAGTCGGGGCGCAAGCCGCAACAGTCGTCGGGCAGTTTCGCCTTTTCGCGGCCCGGCAAGTTTCGCTGGACTTACGACAAGCCTTTTCAACAGCTGCTGGTCAGCGACGGCGAGAAGCTCTGGAGCTACGATCCCGAACTCAGGCAGGTCACCGTCGGCAAGCTGGGCAAGGCGCTGGGCGCCAGTCCGGCGGCGCTGCTGGCCGGTGATGCGCTGGAGGACAACTTCGTGATCGCCGACGGCGGCGCGGCCGAGGGCCACGAGTTCGTCGAGGCGACGCCCAAGGCCGGCGACGGCAGCTTCGAGCGCGTTCGCATCGGCTTTCGGGACAGGCTGCCGCGCGTCATGGAAGTCCGCGACAATTTCGGCCAGACCACCACCCTGCTGCTCGAACGTTTCGAGCTCAACCCGCCGCTGCCGGCCGACTTGTTCCGCTTCGTTCCGCCCAAGGGCGTGGACGTCGTCGGCGACTGACGGGCCGCCGCCCTACCGCGGCGGCATCTCCGCGTCACGGTTCTCGCGGCGGCATTGCCCGCGGCGCTCGAACCAATGGACGGTATTGCCGGCGACGACGATGCTGCCGGAAATGATGGCCGATACCGCGGCAGTCGCGGCGGCGGCGACCACCAGCGTGACGCAGCCCTCGTTGGCGCAGCCCATGAGCGCGGCGACCTGCACCTCCTGCAAGACCATGTGCCGGGCCACGACCTTGCACTCCGGGTCGACGAACTCGACCGTCCTCGGCACGTAGATGCAGGCCCCGAGCGTCAGCGCCAGCAGCGGAGCGAGGATGTTGCGACGACGGTGGATGCCTACGGTCATGATGGCGGCGGGTCGGGAAAGGGACGGTGCCGGAATGGCCCTGGCACGGCATCACTCTACCCCGGCGGGCAAGGGGGTGGCTCGTTAATAGGGTTTTAAGAAAGCATCGATAGCCTGCATGGCGGCTTTGGTCTGTCCCGAAGCACCGAACGGCACGCGAGGTGATCGATGGATAATGCGAAGTTTCACGCTGGCGAGCAGCAGGCGCAGCAGCGCTGGCATACCGGCCAGTTATGGGATGCCGCGCGCAAGGAGCGGCTGCTGTGGGATCACATCCCGGAAGTTTTTCACGCCCGCATCGAGGGCGCGCCTTTTTTCTTCCTTGCCACCAGTTCGCCGGATGGCCGCTGCGACTGCTCGTTCAAGGGTGGCGGCCCCGGCCTGATCCGCATCCTCGATCCGCGCCGCTTCGCCTTTCCCGACTTCGATGGCAATGGCGCTTTCATGAGCCTGGGCAACATCCTGCTCAACCCGCATGTCGGCTGTCTGTTCATCGACTTCAGCGACGGTGCGCGCCTGCGGGTCAACGGCCAGGCCAGCATCCACGAAAACGACGCCGTGGCGGCACTGTTTCCGGCATGTCGGCGCGCGGTGAGCGTGGCGATCGAGCAAGTCGTGCCCAACTGCGCCCAGCATGTTCCCCGGCTGGCGCCGATGGCCTGATCGCTGGAGTCGGACAAACCATGCCCCAAGTACCCTATCGGATTGCCGTCAATGTCGAGTGGACCAGCAAGTGCAATGCGCTGTGTCCCATGTGTCCGCGCGACGCCATCCAGCAGCCGCAATTGATGTCGCTCGATACCTGGCGGCGGACGCTCGGACGAATCGGTGCCGACGAAGTGTTCCGGGTCGTGATCGCCGGTTACGGCGAGGCGACCACGCATCCTCGTTTCTTCGAGTTCATCGACGCGCTGCGCGATCATCCGGTGCGGTTCGACATGGTCAGCAACGGCCATTTGCTCGACCCCGACAAGCTGGCGCATCTGGACGGGGCGATCGGTCTCCTGATCGTGTCCTTTTCCAGCATCGACCCCGAGGTTTACCGGCGTGTCCATGTCAATCTCGATCAAGCGCGCGTCATGGCCAATCTCGAGGCGGCGCGGACCATGCTCAAGCGCACCCGGCTGGCCATCAGCCTCACGCCGATGCCGGAGTGCTTGCCGGCGCTGCCGGACACCATCGCCTGGTTCAAGGCCCGGGGTATCGATGCCTTGACGATGTCGCCGACGCTCTACAACCGCGGTGGCAACCTTGCGGATCAGGGCGTGGCGACGCGCGAACTGCGCCAACTCATCAAGCGGCACAAGCTGCGTTCCCAGGAACTCGATTTCGTTCCGGGCGCGCGGGATATCTATCGGCAATGGCGGCACAATCGCTACAAGTGTCTGCCGCGCAATGTCGATCTCTTTGTTGCGTCCAGCGGCGACTATCTCTATTGCTACAACGATGTCGGCCATCGGCATGCCATCGGCAACGTCGGCGCCGACAGCATCGGCGACACGCTGCGACGGCGGCAGGGCATGGCGGCGATTGCTTCGTTGTGCGGCGGTTGCAACATGCGCGACCGCTACGGCGCTGCCGAACTGGCGCGGGCGGGAGTTTCCTACATGCGCTCGTTGTCGAGGTTGGCCGCCTGAGCGGCACATTTTTCGATGTTCAGCGCCAAAGAAAACGGCCACCCGAAGGTGGCCGTTCCATTTCCGATCGAAAGACGTCGATTAGAAGCTGTGGCGGATACCAGCACCCAGCGTCGACGACTTGCCGCCGGCGTTCGGGGTAATCGTCGAGGCGCGCGCGACCAGATCGTCGTTGCTGATGCGGTTGTAACCGGCATACAACGTGGTGCGCTTCGACAGGCCATGGATGTAAGCGACCGACCAACCCTTGGAATCGGTATCGTTGGCATCCATGTTGCTCTTGGCGTACTGGACGGCGACCGTGCCGGCCGGGCCGACCGGAATGCCGGCGGCAACGCCCCACTTCTTGTCCTTGTCGCCGGTGGCGTCGTTCTTGCGGGTCTGGTAGGACGCGAACAGCTTGGCCACGCCCATGTCGAACGAACCGTTCAAGCCCAGTTCCTTGATGTCATCCGGCAGGAAATCGTTGGCGGTGATCTTGGAATAGGTGAAGTTGGCGGCGGCGGGGCCTGCGGCATACTTGACGCTGAACAGGTTGGCGTAGGCATCGTCCATCTTGCGAGCCGTTGCACCTGTAGTGCCGGGATAGATGGGGGCAATACCGGGTGCATTGGCCTCGCTGACGCGGACGTGGTTATAGGCGACGGTCAGCCCACCGAAGTCCGGCGAGATGTAGGCGAAAGCGTTGTTGGCCCGGCCGCCACCGCTGCAGCTCAACAACTGGGTGCCACCCAGACCGACCTTGTTATAGGCGTCGAAGATGCCGCCGGCGAGCGGGCCGGTGGCGCAGGCGAAGTCGTAACCGGCGCCCTGCATGCGGCCGGCGGCGACGGTGCCGAATCCGCCGGCCAGGCCGACGAAGCTGTTGCGGGTGCCGGTGGTGCCGTTCGCCGAATTGGTGCCTCCGGCTGCGCCACTACCAACTTGGCCCAGGCCCAGTTGCTGGTCGACTTCCATGCCCCACTCGAGGTTGAACACGGCCTTCAGGCCGTTGCCGAGATCCTCGACACCCTTGAAGCCGAGACGGGAACCGGAAAGGCCGCCGCTGTTGATGAAGGTACGGGCATCGGCGCCATCGGCCGAGCCGCGAATGTAGGCCATGTCGACAATGCCGTAGACGGTGACATTGGACTGGGCAAAGGTGGCGCCGGAGGCAAGGCCGGCGACAGCCATGGCGATCAGTTTCTTCTGCATATGAATCTCCTTATTGGTTGAGATGCGGGTTTCAATGACTCCACGTGGTCGGCCACTGAACCCCGCTACTACTTCCCTCTAGGAAAGCTGCCGTAATTGTCGCGTGACGGGTGAAAAGCCATCAAGCGAAAGCCCGGAATAGGGGGCTTTCGAAGGGCTGTTTGTGGGTTTTTTGCAACAAGCGCGAGACCGCCATATCAGGCCTGTTTGCGCTCGAAAATCGATACAACTATTTGATTGATATGGAAATTGATCTAGTCCGGATGGAGGGGGCGGGATTACGGGCCGGCGAACAGCCGGGCCAGTTCCAGGCCGGGATCGGGAGCGCGCATGAAGGCCTCGCCGACCAGGAACGCATGGACGCCGTTGCGGCGCATCAAGGCCGCGTCCGCCTCGGCGAGAATGCCGGACTCGGTGACGACGATGCGATCGGCGGGAATGCGGTCGAGCTGATCGAGCGTGGTCTGGAGCGAAACCTCGAAGGTGCGCAGGTTGCGGTTGTTGATGCCGATCAGCGGCGTTTGCAGTTGCAGGGCGGCATCGACCTCGGCGCCGTCGTGGGCCTCGACCAGCACGGCCATGCCGAGCGACATGGCGATGGCTTCGAGTTCCCGCATCCGCGCCACCGGCAGCGCGGCGACGATCAGCAGAATGGCGTCGGCGCCCATGGCCCGGGCTTCATAGACCTGGTACGGGTCGATCATGAAGTCCTTGCGCAGCACGGGCAGGGCGCAGGCGGCGCGGGCGGCTCGCAGATATTCGGGGGCGCCCTGGAAGAACTGGCGGTCGGTGAGCACCGACAGGCAGGCGGCGCCATGCTTCTCGTAACTGGCGGCGATTTCCGCCGGCCGGAAATCCGCGCGCAGCACGCCCTTGGAGGGGCTGGCCTTCTTGATCTCGGCGATGACCGCCATACCTGGCGTCCCGCCACGGCTGACTTTCGCGCCAATTTTTGCCCGGATCGCGCCGACGAAGTCGCGGGGCGGATCGGTCGCAAGGCTGGCCTCGGCCTCCGCACGGATGGCCGCGAGCGGCTTCACGGCCTGCGCGGCGGCGACTTCCTCGCGCTTGACGGCGAGAATTTTGGCGAGGATGTCGCTCATTTGAAGCGTTGCGTGAACTGCACGAACTCGTCGACCTTCCTGCGCGCGGCGCCGCTGGCGATCGTCTCGCGCGCCTTGACGATGCCGTCGCCGATGCTGCCGGCCAGGTTGGCGGTGTAGAGGGCCGCGCCGGCATTGAGCGCGATGATTTCGCGCGCCGTACCCGGCTTGTCGTCCAGCGCGGCGAGCAGCATGGTTTTCGATTCGGCGGCGTCGGCGACCCGCAGGCTGCGGTTGGAAACCATCTGCAGGCCGAAGTCCTCGGGATGGATTTCGTATTCGCGGACTTCGCCGTCCTTCAATTCGCCGACCATGGTGGCGGCGCCGAGCGAGATTTCGTCCATGCCGTCCTTGCCCCAGACAACCAGCACGCGCGAGGCGCCGAGGCGCTGCATGACGCGCACCTGGATGCCGACGAGGTCCGGGTGGAACACGCCCATCAGCGTGTTGGGCGCGCCGGCCGGGTTGGTGAGCGGCCCGAGGATGTTGAAGATGGTGCGCACGCCCATTTCCTTGCGCACCGGGGCGACATTCTTCATCGCCGGATGATGGTTGGGCGCGAACATGAAGCCCATGCCCGTGGCCTCGATGCACTCGGCCACCTGCGGCGCCGACAGGTTGATGTTGGCGCCGAGCGCTTCGAGCACGTCGGCGCTGCCGGACTTCGACGAGACGCTGCGGCCGCCGTGCTTGGCCACGGTGGCGCCGGCCGCGGCGGCGACGAAGGCGGTGGCGGTGGAGATATTGAAGGTATGCGCCGAATCGCCGCCGGTGCCGACGATGTCCACGAAGTTGCCGCCCGCGGGCACGACCACCCTGGTGCACAACTCGCGCATCACCGTCGCCGCGGCGGCGATCTCGCCGATGGTCTCCTTCTTGGTGCGCAGACCGGCGAGGATGGCGGCGGTGATCACGGGCGTCACCTCGCCGTTCATGATCAGGCGCATCAGGTGCAGCATCTCGTCGTGGAAGATCTCGCGGTGCTCGATGGTGCGCTGGAGCGCTTCCTGGGGAGTGATCATCAGCGGACTCCTTCGAGAAAGTTGCGCAGCAGGTCGTGGCCGCGCTCGGTCATGATGGATTCGGGATGGAACTGCACGCCTTCCACGGCGAGCGTCTTGTGGCGCACGCCCATGATCTCGCCCGTTTCGCCATTGTCGCCGGTCCAGGCGGTGACTTCGAGGCAGTCGGGCAGCGTCTCGCGGCGGATCGCCAGCGAGTGGTAGCGCGTGGCGGTGAGCGGATTCGGCAGACCCTTGAACACGCCGACATCGGCGTGATGGATGGCCGAAACCTTGCCGTGCATCATGGTTTTCGCGTGCACGATCTCGCCGCCGAAGGCGTAGCCGATGCTTTGATGGCCGAGACAAACGCCGAGGATGGGAATCCTGCCGGCGAATTCCTTGATCGCCTCGACGGAAATGCCGGCCTCCCTGGGCGAGCAGGGCCCTGGGGAAATCACCAGATAGTCCGGCTTCATGGCCGCGATTTCCTTCAGCGTGATCGCGTCGTTGCGATAGACGCGCACATCCTCGCCGAGCTCGCCGAAGTACTGGACGAGGTTGTAGGTGAAGGAATCGTAGTTGTCGATCATGAGCAACATGGCGTTCTCCTCACTCGAAGCGCGTGTCGAGGCCGCTTTCGGCCATCTCGGCGGCGCGCA
>CAZRRI010000003.1:0-76997 GCA_964602565.1 uncultured Rhodocyclaceae bacterium
CGCGGCAGCTTGACGATGCCGCATTCGATGGCGTCCATCAGCGAGAAATCGCTCATCGTCCAGGGAAACAGCGTACCCTCGGCGTAACCCGAGCCGCGCAGGAAGAAGGGCGTGGCGGAGAGGTCGATGACACGGGACAGGCCGAGCTTGCGGTTGACCGCTTCCAGGCCGGAAATCCACAGGCGCGCGGCTTCGTTGTTCCGCTCGGCTTCGGCCTTGTCCTCGCCCTTCAACTCCTCATCGTCGATTTCCCTGGGCTTCTCACGGTAGCAGTGATGGGCTTCGTCGTTGATGGCGAGGATGTTTTTCATGCCCATCAGGTCGGGCATGACGCGCTGAAGCATCTGGCCTTCGGTTTCGGTGGTGACGATCTCGTTCCCGGTGCGGCCCTTGAGAAGTTGCCGCCCGCCCTTGGAGATGTCGATGCGCTCGCGCAGCTTGAAGGCGTGGTAGTTGGTGATGACGATCTTGGCGCGGCCCATGTCGTCGAGCAGGTCGCCCGGCACCAGTTCGCGGTCCTGGTAGTAGCTGTCCGGGTCGTTCGGCTGGAGGACGCGCAGCCGGTCCTTGATGGTGAGACCCGGCGCGCAGATCAGGAAGCCGCGCGTGAATTGCCTGCTGGCGGGCCGACGCACGGCGTTGATGGTCTGCCAGGCGATCAGCATCGCCATCACGGTCGTTTTGCCCGCCCCGGTGGCCAGCTTGAGCGCCAACCGCATCAGCTCGGGGTTGGCATCCTTGTTGGCGGCGGCGAGGTGGTCGAGCAGGCGCTTGCCGTGCTTGGTGTTGGGCGCGACCTCGGTCAGCCAGATCGCGGTTTCGACGGCCTCGACCTGACAGAAGAAGGGCCGGACGCCGCCGAAGTCGTGATGCCGCCAGTGCTGGAGCAGCCGCGCCGTCTCGGGCGTAACCTGCCACTGGTTGGGATTCGGCAGCGCACGCCAGACATCCACATGATTGCGCACCTCGTTGATGATCGAGGTCGGGTCGTACTGTTGGGCTCTGCTGGAGAGGCCTTCGCCTTCGTCGAAAACAAATCCTTCCTGTTTGGGCGATTTCTTTTGCTTCTTCGGCTTCGGGACCGGGGCGATGAACTTGGCGCGGCGGCGCGTTTCCAGGATTTGCTGCGTCGGCTGGCCCGCTGCGTCGAGTTCCCAATGCCGCGCCGGGCGCTCGTAGGGAGAATTGAGAATCGGACGATCGAAGAAAGGGTTCGACATGGGATTACGGATATGTGTTGTTCTTGTTTCTCGATTAGCCTTGTATTCTCCAATAAAACCCTTGCGACGGCTGTTTCATATGGGTTCGAAACCGGCGTGCTCGAAGGCCAGGGCGGCACCCATCCCTTCAAGGTCGAACACGCGCTTGCTGCCTGAATTTACGACACGGAGGCGGCTGCCACGGCGTCCCGCCACGGCTGACTATTGACCGGCGCGGCGTTCCGCCACGGCTGACTTTCGGGGCCGGGGGCCGGTCAGTTGCCGAAGCTCTCCGGCATCTTCACCGCCACCACCTCGCCGGTCGCGGTCGCCACGCCGCTGGCGTACACGGTGGATTCGACGACGACCTTGCGGCCGCCGATCTCTTTCACCCGGCCGCGGATTTCCAGCGGCCCCATGGGCGTCGGCTTGAGATACTTGACCAGCAGCGAGCCGGTGACGAAGCGCAACGGCGGCTGGCTGTCCATCTCGCGCCCCTCGGCGCGATATATCGCCGCCGCGGCGGTGCCAGTGCTGTGGCAATCGATCAGCGAAGCGATCAGCCCGCCATAGACGAAGCCCGGAATCGCGGTGTGATGAGGTTCCGGCGTGAAGCGGGTGACGGTTTCTTCACCGTCCCAGAATGTCTTGATCTGGTGACCGTGGACGTTGAGCGAGCCGCAGCCGTAGCAGTGGGCGACGTTATCGGGGTAGTAGTCCTGGAAGGCCTTCATCACATGCTCCTGCGGTACTGACCGCCAACTTCATAAAGCGCCGAGGATATCTGGCCGAGCGAACAGACGCGCACCGCATCGACCAGCACCGCGAAGACGTTGCTGTTGTCGATCACGGTCTGCTTGAGCCGCGCCAGCATCGGCCCGCTGGCGGCGGCGTTGCGCTGCTGGAAGTCGCGCAGGCGCGCGATCTGCGACTGCTTTTCCTCCCCGGTCGAGCGCGCCAGTTCGACATGGCGCGCAATCGCGTCGCCCGCCGGATTGCGGAAGGTGTTCACGCCGATGATCGGGTGCGAGCCGTCGTGCTTCCTGTGCTCGTAGTAGAGGCTCTCTTCCTGGATCTTGCCGCGCTGGTAGCCGGTCTCCATCGCGCCGAGCACGCCGCCGCGCTCGGCGATGGCCTCGAATTCCTTGAGCACGGCTTCCTCGACCAGATCGGTCAATTCGTCGATGACGAAGGCGCCCTGGTTGGGGTTCTCGTTCTTCGCCAGGCCCCATTCGCGGTTGATGACGAGCTGGATCGCCATCGCGCGGCGCACCGATTCGTCGGTCGGCGTGGTGATGGCCTCGTCGTAGGCGTTGGTGTGCAGCGAGTTGCAGTTGTCGTAGACGGCGATCAGGGCTTGGAGCGTGGTGCGGATGTCGTTGAAGGCCATCTCCTGCGCATGCAGCGAGCGGCCCGAGGTCTGCACGTGATACTTGAGCTTCTGCGAGCGCTCGTTGGCGCCGTACCTGTGCTTCATCGCCACGGCCCAGATGCGGCGCGCGACGCGGCCGATCACCGAGTATTCGGGGTCCATGCCGTTGCTGAAGAAGAAGCTGAGGTTGGGCGCGAAGTCGTCGATGTGCATGCCGCGCGCCAGATACGACTCGACGTAGGTGAAGCCGTTGGCGAGCGTGAAGGCGAGCTGCGAGATCGGGTTCGCGCCGGCCTCGGCGATGTGGTAGCCGGAGATGGACACCGAATAGAAATTGCGCACCTGGTTATGCACGAAGAATTCCTGGATGTCGCCCATCATCTTCAGCGCGAACTCGGTGCTGAAGATGCAGGTGTTCTGGCCCTGGTCTTCCTTGAGGATGTCGGCCTGCACCGTGCCGCGCACGGTGGCGAGCGTCCACTCGCGGATCTTTTCGGCCTCGTCCTCGGTCGGCGCGCGGCCGTTGTCGGCCCTGAACTTCTCGAGCTGCTGGTCGATGGCGGTGTTGAAGAACATCGCCAGGATGATCGGCGCCGGGCCGTTGATGGTCATCGACACGCTGGTGGCCGGGTCGCACAGGTCGAAACCGTCGTACAGGACTTTCAGGTCGTCGAGCGTGGCGATGCTGACGCCCGAGTTGCCGATCTTGCCGTAGATGTCGGGCCGCTCGTCGGGATCGCAGCCGTAGAGCGTCACCGAGTCGAAGGCGGTGGACAGGCGCTTGGCTGGCATGCCCTCGGAGACTTTCTTGAAGCGGCGGTTGGTGCGGAAGGCGTCGCCCTCGCCGGCGAACATGCGCGTCGGGTCCTCGTTCTCGCGCTTGAAGGCGAACACGCCGGCGGTGAAGGGGAAGCTGCCGGGCACGTTCTCCCTCATCAGGTAGCGCAGGATCTCGCCGTCATCTTCGTACTTCGGCAGCACCACCTTGCGCACTTTCGTGCCGGAAAGCGTCTCGTGGGTCAGCGCCGTGCGGATCTCCCTGTCGCGGATCTTCACCACGTATTCGTCGCCGGCGTAGGCGGCCCGCATGGCCGGCCACATCTCCAGCAGCTTCCGCGAACGGCTGTCGAGCGCCGCGTGGCGGGTGTGAATGGCGCCGTCGAGCAGCTTGCAGGTCGAACCGCATTCGTCGCCGATGAGACGTCTCGCCTCGCGCAAATGCTGGTGTTCGCGCGCGATGCGCGTTTGTTCTTCGACATGCCGGTGGTAGCCGCGCACGCTGTCGGCGATCTCGGCAAGGTAGCGCACGCGGCCCGCCGGCACGATGGCGCGGCTCTGCGAGGACTGCTTCGTCTCCACCTTCGGCAGCTTGCCGGCCTTGAGTTTCAGCCCCTTGGCTTGCAGGTGCGATGCAATTGCCTGATAGAGCGCGGTCACACCGTCGTCGTTGAAGCGCGAGGCCTGTGTTCCAAAAACCGGCATGTCTTCCACGCGTTCGCCGAATTTTTCCCTATTTCGCTGATATTGCTTGCGCACGTCGCGCAGCGCATCCATCGCACCCTTGCGGTCGAACTTGTTGATGGCGACGAAATCGGCGAAGTCGAGCATGTCGATCTTCTCGAGCTGGCTGGCGGCGCCGAACTCGGGGGTCATCACGTACAGCGACAGGTCGACGAAGGGCACGATCGCGGCGTTGCCCTGGCCGATGCCGGAGGTCTCGACGATGACGAGGTCGAAGCCCGCGAGCTTGCACGCGGCGATGACCTCGGGCAGCGCGGCGGAGACTTCCGAGCCGGTGTCGCGGGTGGCGAGCGAGCGCATGTAGATGTTGGCGTGCTCGATCGCGTTCATGCGGATGCGGTCGCCGAGCAGCGCGCCGCCGGTGCGCTTGCGCGAGGGGTCGATCGAGATGATGGCGATTTTCAGGCTGTCTTCCTGATCGAGACGGAAGCGGCGGATCAGCTCGTCGGTCAGGCTGGACTTGCCCGCGCCGCCCGTGCCCGTGATGCCCAAAGTCAGGCATGGCGGCACGCCAGCGGCGCGCACGGCCCGCGCGAACTTGCCTTCCGGATCGTTCTCCAGGAGCGTGATCGCCCTGGCGAGCTTGCGCCTGTCGCCGCGCTTGAGGTCATCGACCGGGACCTCGCCATCCAGCGCGAAGTCGCTCCGGGCGACGACATCGTTGATCATGCCCTGCAGGCCCATCAGCGCGCCGTCCTCGGGCGAGTAGACGCGCGTCACGCCGTAGGCGTGCAGTTCGGCGATCTCGTCCGGCACGATCACGCCGCCGCCGCCGCCGAACACCTTGATCTCGCCGCCGCCGCCCGCCTTGAGCAGGTCGATCATGTACTTGAAGAACTCGATGTGGCCGCCCTGGTAGGAGGTGATGGCGATGCCCTGCACGTCCTCTTGCAGCGCGGCGTTGACGATTTCCCGCACCGAGCGGTTGTGGCCGAGGTGGATCACCTCCGCGCCGGTGGCCTGCAGGATGCGCCGCATGATGTTGATCGAGGCGTCGTGGCCATCGAACAGGGACGCCGCGGTGACGAAGCGCAGCTTGTGCTTCGGCTTGTGGGGCGTGAGCTTGTGGGCGACGGAAAGATCGGTCATGGCCAGAGTCTCCGGCGAGGCAGTTCGACTAGGTTAGTCCAAGGCCGGCGATTCTGCGCTTACGTTGACGTGCACGTCAACCATCGACGGCGCGACAGCGCCCGGCCGACGCCTTACCGGAGACCGAACAGGCGCGCGAGCAAACCGCGCCGTTCCGACGCGGCGCCGACCGGGGCCTGCCGGCGGCTGTTCCCGTTCTCGGCGAACCATTTTCCGAAGCGCAGGTCGTGGGTCATGATGTGGCCGATCAGCCACTTGTTGAGGAAGCGGCGCAGTTCCTGCACCCGGTCCTCCGTCCATGCCTCGCCGCTGCCGAGGAAATCGGCGACGTAATTGCCGAACTCCTCGTGCAGCTTCAGGTGCTGCTCGAAGGCGGGATAGCCGCTTTGCTCCATCAGCGCCTGTTCGTTGGTGAAGTGGGTGACGACATATTCGAGCAGATCCTCCAGGGTTCGCTCGACCGTGCCCAGGTTCAGCGCCTTGACCAGCGCGAACAGCCGTCGATGCTCTTCATCGACCTGCGCGATATTGATCTTGAAACCATCGCGCCATTCGATGACAAACGGCGCCCTCCTGCCTTCCTCTATCGCCATCTATGCTCCCCCCGGGCGGCGGCTGGCGGCCACCAGCCGCGGCTCTTTCACCAGCGCGTAGATCGCCGGAATCACGATCAGCGTCAATAGCGTCGAGGATATCATGCCGCCAACCATGGGCGCGGCGATGCGGCGCATCACCTCCGAGCCGGTGCCCGTGCCCCACATGATGGGCAGGAGGCCGGCCATGATCGCCGTGACGGTCATCATCTTCGGCCGCACGCGCTCGACCGCGCCTTCCATCACGGCGGCGTGGAGATCGTGGCGTGTCGCGACGGCTGACTTTGCGCGGGCCTGCCACGCGTGGTCGAGGTAGATCAGCATCACCACGCCGGTCTCGGCCGCCACGCCGGCCAGCGCGATGAAGCCGACCGCCGCCGCCACCGAGAGGTTGTAGCCGAGCGCCCACATCAGCCAGACGCCGCCGACCAGCGCGAAAGGCACCGAGAGCATGACGATCAGCGTCTCGGTCAGGCGCCGGAAATTGAGGTAGAGCAGGACGAAGATGATCGCCAGCGTGCCGGGCACGACGATCTTCAGCCGCTCCGCCGCGCGCTCCATGTACTCGAACTGGCCGCTCCAGGTCGCGTAGTAGCCGGGCGGGAACTCGACCTGTGCGGCCACCGCCCGGCGCGCTTCCGCCACGTACGAGCCGATGTCGCGCTCGCGGATGTCGACGTAGATGTAGGCCGAGAGCAGCGCGTTCTCGGTACGGATCGACGGCGCGCCCTGGACGATGCGCACCTGTGCGAGCTGTCCCAACGGCACCATCGGCGTAGCGTTCCCCATATCGCCCATCACCGGCACCAGCACCTGGCGCGCGATCTTCTCCGGGTCGTCGCGCAGTTCCCTTGGATAACGCACCGTGACGCCGAAGCGCTCGCGGCCTTCCACCGTCGTCGTCACCATCTCGCCGCCGATCGCCGTCGCCACCACGTCCTGCAACTCGCCGGGCGTGATGCCGTAGCGCGCCAGCTGCGCGCGGTCGGGCTCGATGTCGAGGTAGTAGCCGCCCGTGATGCGCTCGGCGTAGGCGCTGGCCGTGCCCGGCACCTGCTTCACCACCGCCTCGATTTCCTTGGCAATGCGCTCCATCCCGGCCAGGTCCTTGCCGAACACCTTGATGCCGACCGGCGTGCGGATGCCCGTGGACAGCATGTCGATGCGCGCCTTGATCGGCATGGTCCACGAGTTGGCGATGCCCGGGAATTGCAGCGCGCGGTCGAGCTCGGCGATCAGCTTGTCCACGTCCATGCCCGGCCGCCACTCGGATTCCGGCTTGAGATTGATCACCGTCTCGAACATCTCGATCGGCGCCGGGTCGGTGGCCGTGTTGGCGCGGCCGGCCTTGCCGATCACCGAGGCGACCTCCGGGAAGCTCTTGATGATCTTGTTCTGGGTTTGCAGCAGCTCGGCCGCCTTGGTCACCGACATGCCCGGCAGCCCGGTCGGCATGTAGAACAGCGTGCCCTCGTTGAGCGTCGGCATGAACTCGCTGCCGAGCTTCAGCGCCGGAACGGCCGTCACCGCCAGCACCGCGACGGCAAGCGCGATGGTCGTCTTCTTCCAGCGCAGCACCCAGCCGATCACCGGCCGGTAGAGCGCGATCAGCGCGCGGTTCACCGGGTTCCGTGCTTCCGCCATGATGCGGCCGCGGATGAACAGCAGCATCAGCACGGGCACCAGCGTCACCGACAGGATGGCCGCGCCGGCCATGGCGAAGGTCTTGGTCCAGGCGAGCGGCGCGAACAGCCGGCCCTCCTGCGCTTCCAGCGTGAACACCGGCAGGAAGGAGACGGTGATGATGAGCAGGCTGAAAAACAGGGCCGGCCCGACTTCCTTGGCAGCGGCAATGATGGCGGCGGCACGCCCCGCCATCTCGTTTTGGTGGCTTCCCCCCACCCCCGGCCCCGCCCCCGCCGAGGGGGCGGGGAGCATGGGCAATCGCTCGATGTGCTTGTGCGCGTTCTCGATCATGACGATGGCCGCGTCGACCATGGCGCCGATGGCGATGGCGATGCCGCCCAGGCTCATGATGTTGGAGTTGATGTTGAGCCACCTCATGGCGATGAAGGCCATCAGCACGCCGACCGGCAGCATCAGGATCGCCACCAGCGCCGAACGGACGTGCAGCAGGAACAGCACGCAGACCAGCGCGACGATCACGCTCTCCTCGATCAGCGTCGTCTTCAGCGTGGCGATGGCGCGCTCGATGAGTTCCGAGCGGTCGTAGACGGGCACGATGTCGACGCCCTCGGGCAGGCCGCTTGCCACCTCGGCGAGCTTCGCCTTGACGTTGGCGATCACCTCCAGCGCGTTCTGGCCGTAGCGCGCCATGGCGATGCCCGACACCACCTCGCCCTCGCCATCGAGCTCGGCAATGCCGCGCCGCTCGTCGGGCACCAGCTCGACGCGGGCGATGTCGCGGATCAGCACCGGCGTGCCCCCGCCTTGTCCAGCCGTGGCCTTGACGACCAGCGAGGCGATGTCGTCGGCGCCGCGCAGGTAGCCGCGGCCGCGCACCATGTACTCGGTCTCGGCCATTTCGAGGCTGCGCCCGCCGACGTCGCGGTTGGAGTCGCGGATGGCGTTGGCCACCGTCATCAGCGAGATGCCGTAGCCGCGCAGCTTCACCGGATCGACCGTCACCTGGTATTGCTGGACGAAGCCGCCGATGCTGGCCACCTCGGCGACGCCCTGCGCCTTGGTGAGCTGGTAGCGCAGGTACCAGTCCTGCAGGGTGCGCAGTTCGGCCAGCGTCCTGTCCTTGGCCAGCACGGCGTACTGGAACACCCAGCCGACGCCCGTGGCGTCCGGCCCCAGCGTCGGTGTGACGCCCTGCGGCAGCCGGCCGGCCGCCGCGTTGAGGTATTCGAGCACGCGCGAACGCGCCCAGTAGATGTCGGTGCCGTCGTCGAAGATCACATAGACGAACGACGCGCCGAAGAACGAGAAACCGCGCACGACCTTCGATTTCGGCACGGAGAGCATCGCCGTGGTCAGCGGGTAGGTGACCTGGTCCTCGACCACCTGCGGCGCCTGGCCGGGCACCTCGGTGTAGACGATGACCTGCACGTCGGAGAGGTCGGGCAGCGCGTCGAGCGGCGTCTTCAAGAGCGCGTGGATGCCGCCGAGGATGGCGGCCAGCGTGCCGAGCAGCACCAGGAAGCGGTTCTTCGCCGACCAGTCGATGAGGGAACTCAGCATGTCACTTCCTCCGCCCGACCTTCGTGACGACCCACTCGCCGGGCTTGCGCTCGACGAACTCGAAGTCGATCGCCGTGCCCGGCTTGATGTCCGCGAACAATGCGGCGTTGGCCGGCGTGAATTCCATGGTCATCTTCGGCCACTTGAGGCTGGCGACCGGCTCGTGGGTGATCGTGACCGACCCGCCTTCCGCCGCGTCGAAAACACCCGCCGCCCGATGGCCGACGGCCTTGGGCTTCTCCATTCCGGACAGCGCCGCCTTGAGGTTGCTCTCGGAATCGATCAGGAAGTTGCCGGCCGCGACCACGCGCTCGCCTTCGCGCACGCCATCGACGATCTCGATGAAGGCGTCGCCGCGCGCGCCGGTCTTGACTTCGCGCGGTTCGAAGCGGCCCTCGCCGAGATCGACGACGACCACCTTGCGCGCACCGCTGTCGATGACGGCCGAAGCCGGCACGGCGAGCACGGAGCGCGCGCCGCCGGCCTCGAACTCGACCTGCGCGTACATCGCCGGCTTGAACAGCCCGCCCGGGTTGGCCAGTTCGATGCGGACCGGCACGGTGCGCGTCGCCTCGTTCAGCGTCGGGTAGACGTAGGCGACACGGCCGGCGAACGGCTTGTCGGGCCAGGCGTCCACGCGCAGCGTCGCCTTGCCGCCCTTCCCGACCAGCGCGATGTCCTGCTCGGGCACGTCGGCGATCACCCAGACCGACGAGAGGTCGGCGATCTGGTAGAGCGTCTCGCCGGGCATGAAGCGCATGCCCTGCACGGCCTTCTTCTCCGTCACCACGCCCGCGGCGGGCGAGCGGAAAGTCAGTGTTCGTGACACGCCGCTTTTGACCGACTCCGCGTCGATGTTCCAGTTGGCGAGCCGCGCGAGGCTGGCCTCGGCCAGTTGCCGCATAGCCGGCCGCGCGTCGTCCGAAGCCTGCGTGACCGCCTTCGCGGCAATGGCGTATTCGCGCTGCGCCGAGACTAGTTCCGGGCTGTAGACCTCGAACAGCGCCTGGCCGCGCGCCACCGGCTGGCCGGTGACGTTCACGTGCAGGCGCTCGATCCAGCCCTCGAATTTCGGCGCCACGGCGAACACGCGCCGCTCGTCGATCTCGACGCGCCCGGAGGCGCGCACGGCGCGGTCGATGACGCGGCGTTCCACCACGGCTGACTTTACGCCGGACTTCTGCACCTTTTCGGCGCTGACCTTGACGCCGCTGTCCGGCGCCTCGTCCTCGCCTTCGTAGACGGGAATGTAGTCCATGCCCATCGGGTCCTTCTTCGGCACCGGCGAGGTGTCGGGCAGGCCCATGGGATTGCGGTAGTAGAGCAGCTTCCTGCCGCCCGGCGCACCAGACTCACCCGGCGCGCTCGCGGCGGGTGGCGTGTCGCCATGGCTGACTTTCGCCTGTCCCAGCCAGTACCCCGCGGCTGTCGCGACGGCGACGGCCGCCACGAGGATCGCGATATGTTTCATGACTCTTCTCCCGTCAATCGCTCGATCTCGGCCAGCCGCGCCTGCTGCTCGGCCTGCGCCTTGATGACGTCGAGCTTCGCCTTGCGGATCTGCCGCTGCGCATCCAATAGCGTGGCGAAGTCGACCTTGCCGTTCTCGTAGCCCGCCAGCGCCGACTGGAAGGTGAGCTCCGCCTGCTGGAGCAGGTCGCCGCGCGCAAGGGCCTCCAGCCGCCGCGCCGTCTCGTAGCCCGATACGTTTTCCGCCAGCTCGGTCAGCAGCTGGTTGGCGCTGGCGTCGCGCCGCGCCCGCGCCGCCTCGAGCATGCGCTCCGCCTCGCGCTCCTGGGCGCGGCGGCTTTCCTGCTGGAGCGGAATGTTGAGTTCGAGCATCAATTCCCATTCGCTGATGCGGTTGCGCGTCTGGATCGGCGACACGCCCAGCGCCAGATCGGGATAACGGTTGCGATAGACCGCGTCCCGGTTCCGTTCGGCTGCGCGGATGCCGGCATCGGCCGCGAAGAGCTGCGGGTTGCGCGCCTTCAACCGCTCCGACAAGGCCGCGTGATCGAGGCTCGCCGGCATCGCGCGCGGGGACCGCGGCTCCGCCAGCGCCGCATGCGCAGGACGCGCCAGCAGGCCGTTGATGCGCACGCGCGCGTGGTGGCGTTCGTTCTCCAGCTGCACCAGCTCCGCTTGCAGCGCCGTGCGCTCGACGCGCGCGCGGATGGCGTCCTGCTGGGGCGCGAGGCCGTTGGCGTAACGGCCGCGGCCGATCGCCTCCAGGCGGTCGAGCAGGTCGCCCACTTCGCGGCTCAGCGTCAGCTGCCGCGACAGCGCGTGGTCGAGCGCGTAGGCGGTCTTGATGCGCGCCGCCAGCTCGTTCCAGCCGGCGTCCGTGCGGCCGCGCGCCGCTTCCGCCTCGGCCTGGGCGGCCTCGCGTTTCAGTTCACGCTTGCCCCAGAAAGGCAGCGGCTGGATGAGGGTGTACTTGGTGCTGCCGACGCGCGCGGGCAGCAGGCTGGCGCCGCCGCCCGCCATCTCGTTGGTGAAGTCGCGCCACTCGATGCGTGCCATCGGGTCGGGCAGCGCGCCCGCCGATGCGGCGCGTTCGCGGGCGGCATCGGCCTCCAGCCGCAGCGCGATGACTTCGGGACTCTGCTGGCGGGCGAGTGCGAGCAGCGCCTCGACGCTGCCGCCGGGCGGGGAGGACGCATCCTCCGCCCGCGCGGCAAGCGCGATCAGCGCCGCCAGTATCGCCAGCCCGCGTTTCACGGGCTTCACGGCTCGCCCCTACTTCGCGGCTTCGATGCGGGTGACGACGATGTCGCCGCCCGCCATGATCGCCTGGAAGCGCACCTTGTCGCCTTCCTTCAGTTTGGCGAGGCCGGCCGCGTCCTTGACGGCGAACTGCATGGTCATCGGCGCCATGCCGATGCTTTCGATCGGGCCATGGGCGATGGTGGCCCGGGGCGCGGCGTTGGCGGACTTGTCGATCTTCTTGAGCGTGCCTTGCGCCCACGGAACATCGGCGGCGATGGCGGAAAACGAGAAAGCGAACGGGAACGACAGGGAGACGGCGAGAATGAACGAACGCAGCAATTTCATGATGGACTCCGGAAACAGTGGTCTGAACCGCGGCCGTGAACGACCGCATCTTCCGCGGAGGTCGATCCGCGGTGACTGTCAGATCAGGCGTTTGGGAGGTTGCTGCGGCGGTTCGGGAATGGCGCTCGCCGGCGCGAGCGGCAGGTCCGCCTGGAAGTCGCGGTCCGAGGCCATCACGGCCGCGGCGTACTCGGTCGCCGGCATGAAGCCGGCCGCGAGATGGCAGAACTCGCAGTTGTCGCAATCCATGCCGTGACCGGACTGCGTCGGCTGCTGCTGCCCGCTCAGATGGCAGTGCTCGGCCGCTTCATCGACCATGGCGACCATGGCCGCCGTGTCGTGCACCTCGCCATGCCGGCAGAACGGCATGGCCGTCGCCGCGATGGCCTGGAACGGCAGCCACAGCGCGGCGAGGAAAAGCGGCAGAAGACGAAACCAGCGATTGCGCATGCGGATCATTGTAGGAAGCCCCGTGGCGGCCCGCAAGTGGCGTGCCGCCACGGCTGACTTTCCTATTCCTCCTCTTCCTTCAGCTTGAAGGAAGCGGCGAGTTTCTGCTGCGTGAGCGGCGGCACGGCCGCGTAACGCGAGAACTCCATCGAATAGGAACCCTGCCCGCCGGTGACCGACTTGAGCTTGGAAGCGTAGTCGGTGATCTCGGCCAGCGGCACCTCGCCGGCGATGGCCACCACGTGTCCGCGCGGCGCCGTGCCGGTGACATGGCCGCGCCGCGAGGAGAGATCGCCGGCGATATCGCCCATGTTGGAATCCGGCGCGATCACCTCGATGTTCACGATCGGTTCGAGAATGATCGGGCTCGCGGCCTGGATGGCGGCGATGGTGGCCTTGCGGCCGGCGGTGACGAAGGCCACTTCCTTGCCATCGACCGGGTGGGTCTTGCCGTCGTAGACGATGACGCGCAAGTCCTCGACCGGATAGCCGGCGATGACGCCATCGGCCAGCGCCTGCCGCACGCCTTTCTCGACCGCCGGCATGAACACGCCGGGAATCACGCCGCCCTTGACGTGGTCGACGAACTCGAAGCCCGCGCCGCGCTCCATCGGCTCGATCTTGAGATAGACCTCGCCGAACTGTCCGGCGCCGCCGCTCTGCTTCTTGTGGCGGCAATGGCCCTCGGCATTCTTGGTGATCGTCTCGCGATAGGGAATACGCGGCGGCTTGGTGTCCAGCTCCATCTTGTACTGCGTGGCCATCTTCTCCAGCTTGTAGCGCAGGTGCATTTCGCCCAGGCCCTGGATGACGGTCTCGTGCGTGGTCGGATGGCGTTCGACACGGAAGCAGGGATCCTCTATCTCGAGTTTGTGCAGGATGTCGAACAGGCGCTGTTCGTCGCCCTTCTTCCTGGTCTCGACCGCCAGCCCCTGCATGGGCTGCGGGAAATCGAGCGGCTTGAGATGGATGTGGTCCTCGTCGTGCGAATCGTGCAGCACGACATCGAATTCGATCTCCTCGACCTTGGCGACGGCGCCGATGTCGCCCGGCACCAGTTCATCCACCTCGACATATTCCTTGCCCTGCAACTGGTAGAGGTGGCCGGCCTTGAACGGCTTCTTGCCGTCGCCGACGAAGAGCTGGGAATCCTTGCGTATCGTGCCCTGATGCACGCGGAAGACGCCGACCTTGCCCATGTAGGGGTCGGCGATGACCTTGAACACGTGCGCCAGCACATGCTTCTTCGCATCCGGTTCGGCGTGGAAGGCTTCGGCGTCCTTGGCGCCCGGCTCCCCCTTGAAGAAGGGTGGCGCGTTGCCTTCGGCGGGATTCGGCGCCAGCGTCGCCAGCGTGTGCATGAGGTGGTCCAGGCCGGCGCCCGTCCTGGCCGAGACGAACAGGATGGGCACGAGATGGCCTTCGCGCAGCGCCTTCTCGAAGGGCGCGTGCAGTTCACTGGCGGTCGGATCCTTGCCGTCCTCGAGATAGCGGGCGAGCAGGTCCTCGTCCTCCTCGACGAGCTGGTCGATCAGCTCGCGGTGGGCGTGCGCGACGGTGTCGAAATCGGCATCGCCGGAATCGTGTTCGAGCACCTCCACCACGTCGGCGCGATCGTGCGCGGGCAGGTCGAGCAGCTTGCATTCGTTGCCGAAGCGCTCGCGGATGTTGGCCACCAGGCCGGGCAGGTCGAGGTTGTCGGCGTCGATTTTGTTGATGACGATCATGCGCGCGAGGCCGCGCTGCCTGGCGACGCGCATCATGCGCTCGGTCATCAGTTCGACGCCCGTCTGCGCATTGACGACAATGATCGCCGTATCGACGCCCGCCAGCGCGGCAAAGGCCTGGCCGGCGAAGTCGGGGTAGCCCGGTGCGTCGACGAGGTGTATGTGCACGCCTTCGGCGGCGAAATTGACCAGGGCGGAATTCAGGGAGTGGCCGGCGCTCTTCTCCTGCGGGTCGAAATCACAGACGGTGGCGCCCTTCTCGACGGCACCTTTCGCCGGAATGGCCCCCGCCTTGAACAGCAGCGCCTCGGCGAGCGTGGTCTTGCCGGAACCGCCATGCCCGACCAGGGCAACGGCGCGGATCGATTCGGTGGCGTAGCTCGCCATGATGCAACTCCCTATCTATATGTGGAAAGTTAGTTGCGGCGATTCTACTCCGGGGCACCCTCAGGTCGGGTGGATGCGGTTCGCGGACAAGGTCTCCGACGGCAATTCGCCGAAAAGCGAGCGGTACTCGCAGGCGAACCGCGAAAAGTGCCAAAACCCCCAGCGCCCGGCGATATCACGAATCACGCCCGGGCCCGGTTCGGCCCGGCGGAGTTCGCGACGAACGCCATTCAGGCGGACCACCTTCAGGTAGTGCACCGGGTTGGTGTTCAACACATCCTGAAAGCAATAGTTGAGCAGCCGTCGACTGACCTTCGCCTTGGCGCACAGGTCGCCCACGCTGACGGGCTCGGCGCCGCACGAAAGCGCGAAGGCCACGGCCTGCTCGACCACGCGGCAACGCCCGGGAAAGGAAGGCGAGCGGAGCGGCGCGCGCACGGCGTCGGACAGAAGGCTGGCGAGCTGATCGACGACGGTCTGGCGCAACGAGTGGCGAAACATGGGCTCGACCAGCCGCATCGCCTGAAAGCCATCCGGAGCGAACAAGGAGTTCAGCCAGCCGCGGAATTCCGACAATGCCAACTGGGAGGGCATGAACACCATCGGTGAGCCGGGAAGCGCTTCCGCGGCACCCGCGAATCGGCTACCCATGGCCGCGAATATGTCCCGTTCCGGAACGACGATGCCGATCACGTCGAAAAACTCGGGCGTGCGCAAACTGAAACCATCGGTGGCGCGAAACACGAATATCGAGTCCGGCACCACGATCTGGTTGCCGAACAAGGCGGTACCGCTCATTGCGAGCGGCACGCCGAACACGAAATGGCCTTTGCTCGGCAAACCGTCCTGCGCCAGGGACCGATTGGTCCTTTCCCGAAAGAGGTGGATCCGGTTCAGCCAGATTTGTTGCAACGCGCCATGGAAGCTTCCCGCCGACAACTGGTTATAGGTCTGCTCCCAGGAGGCAAGCATCGCCGCGTGCTCATCGGAGTCGTGGGTAAGCACGGACTTGAATCCGTAGCTGCCATCCATTCCAAGAGCATGGGACTCCATTCTCGCCTGACCGGAAACCTGCATAGATTGACCGCCGGAAATTGTCGCGCAGCAACATGAAAACCAAGCGTGGCGATGCTTGCAGGATAGCGGAATCCCTCGTCGATGGCGAATCGGCCAGCGCGGCGCGCCGACGAAGGCGCCCGCGCGGCGCCGCCGGTCTGATATGCACGCTTTTTCCGATTTCGGATATCGCACCGACCGGCGGTTGCAAGAGAATTGATGCACAAGTTGATATATCTCAATAAGAGATTCATGCCGGTCACCGGCTGAAGGAGGAGGCAGATGCTTGGACGTTTCCTGCGGACATGTCCGTGGTTCCTGTTGGCGGCGGGCGCCATGCCATCGGCATGGGCGGAGCTGCCCGTCGAGCAGATCACGGTGGCCTCGCTGTCGCCGGCGTCGCCATATCGGCTCTATTTCACCGATGTCGCCCTGCCGCACCTGCCCGACGGCCGCCTCTACATCATCGACGGCCGCAATCTGAAGCTGGAGGGCATGGTATCCACGGGCAGCTTCGCGCAGACCGCGCTGGCGCCGGATCGATCCGAGATTTACGCCGTCATCACCTATTTCAGCAAGCTCAATCGCGGCGAGCGGCACGAGGAAATCAATGTCTTCGACGCGACGACGCTCAAGCTGAAGGCCGAGATCCCCTACCCCGCGCGCCACACCCAGGCCTTGCCCAGCATCGCCACCATGCGCACGTCGGGGGACGGTCGTTTCATTCTGGTGCAGAACGCCACGCCGGCCACGTCGATCGGCATCGTGGACCGGCGGCAGGGAAAGCTGATCGCCGACGTGCCGACACCGGGCTGCTACGGCATCTATCCCGCCAAGTCCGCCGACCGCTTCGGTACCCTGTGCGGCGACGGCACGATGCTGACGGTCAGCTACGACCGGGACGGCAACCCGACGGCCAGGAAGAAAAGCGGCCGATTCTTCGATCCCGACGAGGATGCCCTGTTCACCGCGGGCGCCCAGGCGGGCGATGTCTATCATTTCCCGAGCTTCAAGGGGAACTGGCAGTCCGTCAACGTCGCGGGTGAAACGGCCGTTGCGGAAACACCCTGGCCGATGATCGATGCCCGGGACGCCAAGCAAGGCTGGCGGCCGGGGGGTACGCAGCCCGTCGCGCTGCATCAGGCCAGCGGCATCGCCTACGTCACCATGCATCCCAAGGGAGCCGAGGGCAGCCACAAGAATCCGGCGCGGGAAATCTGGGCGTTCGATGTCGCCGGCAAGAAGCGGCTGTCCAGGGTCAAGGTCCACGACATCAGCGGCGTCGCCGTCAGCCAGGGCGAGCAACCGCGCTTGTTCGCCTTCGCGATCGAGCGTCCGGCGATCACGGTCTTCGAGGGAGGGCCGCGGCCGAAGCAGATACTGTCCGGCCCGGTGCCGGGCGACACGCCAACCTTGCTGGAAACCCATCGATGACCCTACCGTCACTTGTCTTCGACCCGGTCGCGGTGCATGGCCTGGCGGCGACGCTGGCCATCCTGCTGATGTTCGGTGCCTGGCAGAAGCTGCGCGATCCCCTGGTTTTCAGCGCGGCGGTTGAAAACTACGGGCTGTTGTCCGCTTCCTGGGTACCGGCGTTCGCGCTCTGCCTGCCGGTCATGGAAGCCGCCGCGGGCGCCATGCTGCTGCTTCCCCAGACCGCCGTGGCGGGAGGGGCAATCGCGTTGCTGGTGCTGTCGTTGGCGACCGGCGCGGTGGTCATCAACCTGTCGAGAGGACGCCGCGACATCGATTGCGGCTGCGGCGGGCTGTCGCATCAGCCGCTGTCGTGGGGATTGGTGTCGCGCAACCTGGCCTTGATGGCCGCCATCCTGGTCGTGATGCACGGCGACGTCGAGCGCAGCCTGGTCTGGCTCGATTATCTGACCGTCGCCGCCACCGTGCTGGCGCTGTTCGGCTTGTACGCCGTTTTCAATCAATTGCTGGCCAATCGACCGGCGACGCCGGTTTTTCGCTAATCGAGGACGGGACATGCAGGAAGCACTCATCATCTCCAATTTGGTTCTGTGGCTGGTCGTGCTGGCGCTGGTGGTGATCGTGCTGGCGCTGTCCCGCCAGATCGGCATGCTCTACGAACGCATCGCGCCGATGGGCGCGCTGATGATCGACCAGGGGCCCAAGGTCGGCGATCCCAGCCCGGTCATGACGCTCCCGGTGATCGCCGGCGGCGAAGAAGTGCAGGTCGGCGTCGCACGCGGCAGGAGCCAGCTGCTGTTCTTCCTCTCGCCCACCTGCCCGGTGTGCAAGAAGCTGCTGCCGATCCTCAAGTCGATTCGCGCCGCCGAAAAGGACTGGCTCGACGTCGTTTTCGCCAGCGATGGCGAACTGCCGGAGCACCTTGCCTTCCACCGAAGCGCCGGACTGACGGACTTCCCCTATGTCCTGTCGAGCGAACTGGCCATCGCTTTCCGTGTCGGCAAGCTGCCCTACGCGGTGCTGATCGACGAATCCGGCCACGTACGCGCCAAGGGACTGATCAATTCGCGCGAACACCTGGAAAGCCTGTTCACCGCCAAGGAGGCGGGTGTCGCCTCCATCCAGGAATTCATCGATCATGCCGAGGCACCGGCGCATGCTTCAAGGAGCGCTTCATGAAATGGTTCGACGACTTTTTCGAACGGCAGTCGCGGCGCGTCGCGCAGTCGGCTTCGCGGCGTAGCACCGTCGCACGGCTGGGCAAGCTGTTGCTCGGGTCGGCCGTACTGCTGCCGGTGCTGCCCTTCGACCGCATCGCCAAGGCCGCCAGCGGCAAGCCACAAGACAAGATCAACGACGAAACCACGTGCGAGTACTGGCGCCATTGCGCCCTCGACGGGTTCATTTGCAGTTGCTGCGGCGGCAGCGTTTCCACCTGCCCGCCAGGAACCGAAGTCTCCAAGGTGACCTGGGTCGGCACCTGCCACAATCCCAACGATGGCAGGGACTACCTGATCAGCTACAACGATTGCTGTGGCGTGACCATGTGCGGCCAATGCTTCTGCAACCGCAACGAAGGCGAGCGGCCGGGTTATCGGATGGGCGTGCATAACGACATCAACTGGTGCATGGCGAACAACAGCAATACCTACCATTGCACGGTCGCCGCCATCGTCGGCGTGGCGGAGAAACGGGGCTGAATCATGCGCATGGGTTCGGCATGCCTTGCGTTCATGGCATCGGCCTGGATTGCGCCGACAGCGGCGTCCGCGCAGGCCGCCCAGGGCAAGGCGCTTTACGCCGAACATTGCCAGGTCTGCCATCAGGCCGATGGGCGGGGCGCCATGGGCGTCGCGCCCCCCTTGCAGGATGCCATTGCCCGTTATGCCGGCCAGCAAGCCGGCCGCGAGTATCTGGTCAGTGTTCCGCTGACGGGCATGACCGGCATGGTCGAAATGGAAGGAATGCGCTTTCTCGGCCGGATGCCTTCGTTCGCCGGCCTTGCCGACGCGGATATCGCGGCGGTACTGCGCCACGTCCTTGCCCAGTTCAACGGCATCGGCGACGCGGACTGGCTCACCCCGCAGTGGGTTGCCCAGATACGCTCGCGCGGCGGGTCGCCAGGACTGACTTACGCACAGCGAGCCAGGTTGGCAAAGGAGCAGCGGTGAAAAAAATCGCCTTCGTCATCTGCATGCTGGCGTTCGCCGGCATGGTTCATGCCGCCGATGCCGGCTCCCCCCGGGCCAACTACATGCTGCATTGCTCCGGTTGCCATGGTGTCGACGGCTCGGGCAACCCCGGCGCCGGCATTCCGACGATGGTCAACACCCTGGGCCATTTTCTGCGGGTATCGGGCGGACGCGACTTCCTGGTTCAGGTGCCCGGCACTTCCCAGTCCGCCCTTCCCGACGATGCCGTCGCCGAGTTGTTGAACTGGATCCTGGAGCAATTCAGTCCGGGCCAGGTTCCGTCCGGCGCGCCGCCGTACTCCACCAAGGAAGTCGCCAGACTGCGCAGCCAGCCACTGGACGATGCCCCGGCGTTTCGCACCGCTATCGTCGGGCAACTCAAGAGCATCGGCATCGGCATCGAATAAGTCCGTCCAACGCAAGCCGTGAATCAGGCAACACACATCATCAGAACGAGGGAGCAGACATGAACAAGACACGATACCTGACCGCGATAGGCCTGCTGGCCCTTGCCGGCCACGGATTGGCGGCCGTGAGCGAGCAGGAAGCGGCCCGCCTGGGCAAGGAACTGACGCCGGTCGGCGCGGAGCGCGCGGGCAACAAGGACGGCAGCATTCCGGAATGGAAAGGTGGCGTGCCCAAGGGCGCGCGCAAGCTGAGCGATGCGCGCGTCGATCCCTTCGCCGCCGACAAGCCGCTGTTCTCGATCGACGCGAGCAATGTCGACAAGTACAAGGACAAGCTCTCGGAGGGCGCGGTCGAGTTGATCAAGACCCGCAAGGGCTATCGGATGGATGTCTATCCGACGCACCGGAGCTGCGGCTATCCCGACTCGGTGCATACCCAGACGCGCCAGAACGCGACGGTGGCCAAGCTCACCACCGACGGCAAGGACAATCTGGCCCAGGCGGTGGGCGGCGGCTTTCCGTTCGCCATCCCCAAGAACGGCGCCGAAGCCGTCTGGAATCACCGGCTGCGCTGGCAGGGCGAGGGACGGATCGAGCATTACCAGACCAACTTCATCAACCCGGATGGCACCTTCTACGGGCTTGCCCAGGATCAGTGGATCATCACGCCGTTTGCGTCGGCCAAGGCCAAGTCGATCGAGGATGTCGGCGACGTGCAGATGAAGATCCTCAACGTGGCGACGGCGCCCGCATCGCGCACCGGCGAGGTCATCATGGCCCATTACTTCCTCAACAAGGGCAACGATGCCTGGATGTACTTCCCCGGGCAGCGCCGGGTCAGGCGGCTGCCGGCCTTCGAGTACGACAACCCCATCCCCGGCTACGAGAACCTGGAGACGGCCGACCAGTACCCGATGTTCGCCGGCATGCTCGACCGCTACAACTGGAAGCTGGTGGGCAAGCAGGAAATGTACATCCCCTACAACAGCTTCAAGTTCGTCGCCAAGCGCAAGATATCGGAGATCTACGGCGGGCTCTATCCCAACCGCGATCTGATGCGCTATGAGCTGCATCGCGTCTGGAAGGTCGAGGCGACGGTCAAGCAAGGCATGCGTCACATGTTCGCCAAGCGCGTCTTCTACATCGACGAGGATACCTGGATGATCATGGCGGCCGATCTGTATGACGCCCAGGGCAAGCTCTGGCGCGTCATGGAGGCTTCCATCTATCCCGCCGTGGAACTGGGCGCCTGTGTCAGCCAGGAATTCATGTCCTGGGATCTCAACGTCAATCGCTACATGGCCGAGAACGCCTCGCAGGAGTCCAAGCCGACCGACTGGCTGGCCGGCGCCGAGGGCCGCATCGACGCGAAGCGCTTCGAGCCGGATGAACTGCGCCGCGCCGGCGAGCGCTGATCGAATCTCACACTGAGCGGGGAGAGAGACAATGAACAAGACCATGATGGCCCGGTCGCCCGTGGCGTCCATGATCGCCGCGATCGGCCTGGCGACGAGCCTGCCGGCGCATGCCTTCAAGTTCGAACTGGACAACGGCATCACCGGCAGTTTCGATTCGACCATTTCCTTCGGCGTGCAGATGCGCTTGCAGTCGCCCGACAAATCGATCATCGGCAACGATTCGGGCGGCAATGTCGCCACCGCCGGCAGGCTGGGCGAGCGCGTCAATGGACCGGGCGGCGGCATTGCCTCGCCCCCCGATTTCAATTACGCCCAGACCGACGACGGCAACCTCAACTACAAGAAGGGACGGATCTTCTCGGCGGTGCTGAAGGGCACGCACGATCTCTTCCTGAAGGAGCAGGGCAGCTGGTCGGCGCTCGGCCGCTTCACCTGGTCTTCGGATTTCCGGGCCGACGATACGCGACGCACGCCACTGCATCCGGATGCCGAGGACGCCATGGAGAAGAACGTGTCGCTCCTGGACCTGTGGTTTTCGAAGGAATTCTCGCTGGCCGGACAAACGGCCAAGCTGAAGTTCGGCAATCAGGTCATCAGCTGGGGCGAAGACATCTTCATCATCGGCGGCATCAATTCGATCAACGCCCTCGATCTGCGCAAGATCCACATTCCCGGCGTGCAGTTGAAGGAAGTCTTCGTGCCGGCGCCCATGCTGTCCCTGTCCTCGGGTCTCGGCGGCGGCTTTTCGACCGAGGCCTACTATCAATTTCGCTGGAACAAGTTCATCTTCGACCCGGCGGGCACATACTGGTCCTCCGCCGACTTCCTGGGCAGGGGCGGCAAGCGCGGCGCCTTCATCCCGACCTCGGTGCCCAACAACCTCGCCGCGTTCTCGCAGATATTCAGCGGCGCCGGTTTCCCGGCGCCGTACGGCACGCTCGGCGATTTCGACCCGACGCGCGGCCGGACCATGGAATACCTGGCCGGCGCCGGCACCATCATCCCCATCCACCACGACGACCCCAAGGATAGCGGCCAGTTCGGCCTCAATCTCCGCTACAAGCCCCCCGGCGGCAATACGGAGTACGCCGCCTATTTCATCCGCTATCACGACAAGATTCCCTTCGTCGGCTTCAAGTCCTTCTGCATCGGCGGTGCGGCCGGTTGCGTCGCCGATCCCGCCAATCAGGTGATTTCGGCCGCCGTCGAGCAATATGGCGAGGACCGCAAGCTCTACGGCGTCTCGCTCAACACCTCGGTCGGCGACTGGGCCGTCGGCGCGGAGCTTTCGTACCGGCCGCGCGACAGCGTCGCCATCGACCCGACCGTGCCGTTCGCCGGGCGCTACAGCCTCGTGGAGGCGGCCGTGGGAGCCGACGGTGGCGAGGTCATGGTGAACGGCTACACGACCGAGAAGAAGTGGCAGGCGCATGTGACCGGCTTCCGGATGTTCCCGCCGGAACTGACGGCGCCGCTGGGCGCCGCCGAGGGCTACTTCCTCGGCGAGGTGGCGGTAACCCATTATCCGAATCTCGACCGTTCGGGCCGCGTGCCTTATTTGCTCAACAACTATGAACTGCCCACCAAGACCTCCTGGGGCTACGTCGCCGAGGTGGGCCTGACCTACGCCAACATCTTCAATTCGGGCTGGACCATGACGCCGATCATCGACTACTACCATGATGTCGATGGCACCAGCCCGACCGCCCTGCCCTTCGTCAAGGGCCGCAAGGCCGTCGCCATCAACGTGACCTTCGATTATCACAACCAGTGGAAAGTCGGCGTCGGGTATACCACCTTCTTCGGCGGCGGCAACATGAACATGATGCGCGACCGCGACATCCTGAGCGCCATGGTTTCCTATACCTTCTGATCCGGGCCGTTCATTGTTCCCTGATGCTCGACACACCGGTCGGGTGCACACCCTGCCCCCGACCGGACGGTTATCGGCCGGCCTGACATGAGCGGTGGCATCGTCGCCCTCGTTCGGCGGTTGGAAGCGTTCTTCTTCCGGCACCGGCTGGCCACCCTGTTGGCGCTGGCCGCGTTCACCCTGGTCATGGGCGTGCTGGCGGCGCGCCTGCACATGTCGGCCGGCTTCGACAAGCAATTGCCGATCGGCCACGAATACACCGACACCTTTTTCGAGTACCGCACCCAGTTGTTCGGTTCCAACCGCATCATGGTCGTGGTGCGGGCGCGCCGCGGTGGCATATGGACGGCCGCGTCGCTCAAGAAACTCCATGAAGTCACGGAAGCCGTCCTGTTCCTGCCGGGCATCGATCGCCGCTCGGTGCAATCGCTCTGGACCCCGAACACCCGCGTCTATGAACTGACCGAGGAGGGTTTCGAGGCCGAGGACGTCATCGGCGGCAACATCACCCCGGAGGCGCTCGACGAGCAAAAGATCGCGCGGATCCAGGACCGGGCGATCCGGGGCGGTTATGTCGGCAGCCTGGTCGCCAACGACGGCACCGCCGCCATGATCGTCGCCGACCTGCTGGAGGAAGACCCCAACACTCATCGCAAGCTCGATTATCTGGATCTCGCCAGCAAGCTGGAAAAGGATCTGCGCGGCAAGCTCGAATCGCCGGAGCACGCCATCGAGATCATCGGTTTCGCCAAGCAGATCGGCGACATCGCCGACGGTGCGCGCGGCGTCGCGCAGTTTTTCGCGCTGGCCACCCTGCTGACGGCGCTGGCGGTCTACTGGTACTGCCGTTCCATCCTGCTCACCCTGCTGCCGCTGCTTTGCTCGATGACCTCGGTGATCTGGCAATTCGGCACGCTGACCCTGCTCGGCTATGGTCTCGACCCGCTGGCCATCCTGGTGCCTTTCCTGGTGTTCGCCATCGGGGTCTCCCATGGCGTCCAGCAGATCAACGCCATCACCAAGGCCGTCGCTCGTGGCGCCGACTCGTTCGAGGCGAGCCGGGAGAGCTTTTCCAGCCTGTTCATTCCGGGCTCCCTGGCCTTGGTCACCGCCTTTGTCGGATTCATCACGCTGGTGATGATCCCGATACCGATGATCCGGGAATTGGGCATCACCGCCTCCATCGGCGTCGGCTACAAGATCGTCACCAATCTCGTCATGCTACCGGTGGTGGCATCCTATTTTCGCTACTCCCGCGACTACGCGCTGCGCCTCGAAGCCCTGCAGGCGCAACGCGGCGCGATCATCGAGCGGCTCGGCTTCATCGCCGACCCGCGCCACGCCCGCGTGGTGCTGGCCATGGCCGCCGTGTTGCTGGCGTTGGCCATGTGGCAAAGCCATGGCCGCCATATCGGCGCCCTGCAACCGGGCGCGCCGGAACTCCGGCCCGACGCCCGCTACAACATCGACACGAGGAACATCGTCGAGCGCTTCGACCTGGGCATGGACGTGCTGACAGTCGTATTCGAAACGCCCAATGACTCGTGCAACAGCTTCCCGATCCTCGATTACATCGATCAGTTCACCTTGCACATGGCCCAGGTGCCGGGCGTGTTGTCGGTGTCGTCGCTGTCGGCGCTGGCCAAGTTCGCCAACGCCGGCCTCAACGAGGGCAATCCGAAGATGACGGCCCTGCCCCGCGACAGCAAGGCCCTGCAGGTGGCGGTGGGGTATCTCCCCGAAGCCGGCGGTCTGTTCAACCGCGCCTGCACCATGATGGCCACCAACATCTACCTGGCCGACCATCGGGCGACCACCATCGAGACGGCGATCCAGGCCGTGAAGCGCTTTCGGCAGGAGCATGACGCGACGCCGCCCGGCGTCAAGGTGCGCCTTGCCTCGGGCAACGTCGGCGTGCTGGCCGCCACCAACGAGGAAGTCGGCTCCCGCGAGCTGCCGATGATGCTCTACGTCTATGCCGCCATCATGACCCTGGTGCTGATCGCCTACCGGGACTGGCGGGCGATGCTGGCCTGCTGCGTGCCGCTGACGCTGGCGACCTTCCTCGGCTACTGGTTCATGCGGACGCTCGACATCGGCCTGACCGTGGCAACCCTGCCGGTGATGGTGCTGGCCACCGGCATCGGCGTCGACTATGCCTTCTACATCTACAATCGCCTGCTGATCCACCTGGCGCACCACGAGCCGATGCCGGTGGCGCTGCGGGCCACCCTGCGCGAGGTCGGCATCGCCACCATCTTCACCGCCATCACGCTATCGGTCGGCGTCGCCACCTGGGCCTTGTCGGACCTCAAGTTCCAGGCCGACATGGGCATACTGCTGACCTTCATGTTCGTCGTGAACATGCTGACCGCCATTACCGTGTTGCCGGCGTTCGCCGCGGTGCTCGAATCGGTGTTCCCGCGGCGCGGCCCGGTCAGGGCCTCGGCCATCGGCCATTGAGGGATGGCGGACATGAAACGATTTCTGGCACTGGCGTTCTCCACCCTGCTGCTGGCCGTCGCCGCGCCGAACGCGGTCGTGGCCGCGCCCGACCAGGCGCCGCGACTGTCCAATCCGGCGCGCGCGCCGATTCTCGGCGCGACCCTGGCCGGAACGCGCATCGTCGCGGTGGGAGACTACGGCGCCGTGATCCTTTCCGACGACGGCCGCGGCTTTCGGCAGAGCCAAGGGGTGCCGACGCGGGCGCCGCTCACCAGCGTCTTTTTCCTGGACGCCAAGCGCGGATGGGCCGCCGGCCACGACGGGACGATCATCGGCACGGATGACGGCGGCGAGACGTGGCGATTGCTGCGCGAGGAACGCGGCAAGGAGCGGGCATTGCTCTCGATATGGTTCGAGGACGCCAGCCACGGCCTGGCCGTCGGCCAGTTCGGCCTGGCCCTGGAGACGACGGATGGCGGCATCACGTGGCAAGAACGGCGCCTGCTCGAAGGGGAAGCGGGGGAAATGCACTTGCTGCACATTTTTCGCGGCCCCGCCCGGCTGTTGCTGATCGCCGCCGAGGCAGGCAATGTTCTGCGTTCCGAGGATGCCGGCGCCACTTGGCAGGCGATATCGACCGGCAACAAGGGCTCGTTCTGGACCGGGATCGCGCTCGCCGACGGCGGCCTGCTGGTCGCGGGCCTGCGCGGGCATGTTTTCCGGAGCCAGGACGAAGGCCGCTCGTGGCAGAAAGTGCCGGGCGGCACTCAGCAGTCGCTGACCACGGCGTGGCAGGCGCCGGACGGCGCCGTTCGCCTGTTGGGCCTGTCCGGCATCATGCTGACCAGCCGCGACCAGGGGCAAAGCTTCACCGCATCGACCAGACCCGACCGCACGAACTTCACCAGCGGTGTCGTCGCACCCGGCGGCGAAGTCCAGTTCAGCATCCTCGGCGTCGTCGAAAGACGTTGATCCGCTCAATCCGTTTACGCGGGCGATGGCGGGACGCCAACGCTCCTGAAGCGCTCCTGGAATGTCGCGTTGGCCTTGGGCAAGGGCCCGTCGGGCGTTTCCAGGGTCGCCATCAGGTGTCGCTCCGTCGTGTCGCGGCATAAGCGGTAGATTTCGGCGCACAGCGCGCGCGCCTTGTCCCCGGGCCAGTCGCTCGGCAGCAACTGGCTCGGCAGCTGCGGGTCGCGCAGTTGGACGCGCCGGAACTCGTGCATCAACAAGACGCGCACGATGAAGCATTGCTCGGGGTCCTGCCGCGCCACGTTGCGCAGCATGCGCGCCACGGGACGGAAATGATCGAGAAAGCGAAGGTATTCGTCGGCGACGCGGCGGAGATTCCAGCAGCCCTCGACCAGGGCCTTCAGGGGCCTTCCCGCCAGCGCCCCGAGCGTGCGCGCCTTCAGGACGACGACCTTGTCGTGGGTGCCCGTGCTTTGCAGGATGTCCAGCAGCGAATCCTCGCTGGCCGACGGATGCGCCATCACGCCCGGCGCGATCGAGCCGAATCCCTCCCACAGCAACTCGGTGCGCAAGGTATCCCGCTGCGCGGTCGTCAAGGCATCGCCCGGCACGATGACGAGTTGCCAGGTGCCCTCCCAGGGCGTGCGGGGGTCGTTGTAGATGCGTCGATAGGCGTGCTCGAAACGCCGATGGCCCATCGCGGTCAGGCTGTAATGGCTGCGCCGTCCGATTTGCTGCGACACCAGCCATTTTTCGCGCGAGAGGCGGAACACGCTGGTGCGCACCAGGCGCGCGTTGATGCCGAACGGCGCCACCAGGGCGATCAGGCTGCCTAGCCATACCGTGCCGCCGTGCGGCGCGATCATGTCGCCGAAGATGGTGATGATCAGGGAATTGGCCCGCACCGGGCGCTCGGCGAGCATGTCCGCTATCCAGCGGCTGAGCGACCGGTTTTCCATGGCATTCGAGGGTGAGGATGAAGGCGCGCAGTTTATTACATCGCCTTCACCGGGCGGCGCGCCGGCAAACGCGGCCGCCCGTCCGCCGAAGGGGGGTCAGTCCACCAGCGACCAGTCGCCGTTCTTGACTTCCAGCATGCGGAAGGCCGACAGGTCGAGGCCCATGTGATCGGTCGCCGACATGTTCACCTTGCCGCCGGTGCCGACATAGCCCTTGGTCGCCTCGATGGCGTCGCGCACCTTGGCCCTGTCGGTGGCGCCCGCGCGCTTGATGGCGTCCACGGCGATCATCAGGCCATCGTAGGCATGACCGCCGAACGTGGAGACATCTTCCTTGTAGCGCTCGTTGTAGGCCTTGGTGTAGCCCGTGACCACCGGCTTCTGCGGATCGCCGGCCGCCAGTTTGCCCGCCACCAGCAGCGCCGCAGCCGGCAGGCGCACACCCTCGGCCGCCGGCCCGGAAAGCTTGATGAACTCCTCGGACGCCACGCCATGCGCATGATAGAGCGGCAACGCGATGCCCAGCTGCCTGTAGTTCTTGTTCACCACCGCCGGCCCCTGTCCGAGGCCGAACACGAACACCGCCTGGACGCCGGGGGCATTCTTGATCTTGGTCAGCTGCGGCGTCATGTCGGTATCCTTGGCGCCATAGGTCTCGTTGGCGACCAGGGTGATGCCCATCTTGGCCGCCATCGCCTCGGTTTCCTTCTTGCCCGATTGGCCGAAACCGCTGGTCTCGGACAGCAAGGCCACCTTGGTCAGGCCGCGCTTCTTCATGTCCTCGAAGACTTTTTCCGCGGCCATGCGATCGGTGTGCGGCGTCTTGAACACCCATTTCTTCACCGGTTCGACGATCACCACAGCGCCCGCCAGCGAGATGAATGGGACCTCCGCCTTCTCGACCAGGGGCACCATCGACATGGTGGAACCCGTGGTGGTGCCGCCGACGATGATGTCCACCTTGTCGTCCTCGATGAGCCGCTTGCCGAAGCTGTTGGCCTTGTTGGCGTCCGATCCGTCGTCGTAATGGATCAGTTGCAGCGGACGGCCGAGCACGCCGCCTTCCTTGTTGAGCTTCTCGACATAGAGTTGAAGCGTCTTCAGCTCCGGGTCGCCGAGAAACGCGGCCGGTCCGGTCACCGACAGCACCGAGCCGACCTTGATCGGCTCCGCCGCGCCGGCGGCCGCCATGCCGGTGACCAATGCCAGCCCCGCCGCCATGCCCGCTACTCGCCTGATGAATGTATTCATGTTGCCTCCTCGAAGATGAGTGTTATCGATGCACTGCCGCCCCACCGGGCCGAAGCCCGTTCAAATACCCAGGTACGCCTTGCGCACCTGTTCGTTGCCCAGCAATTCCTCGCCCGACCCCGACAGCACCAGTTCGCCGCTCTCGATGACATGGCCCCGGTCGGCGATGGACAGCGCCGCCTGGGCGTTCTGCTCGATCAGGAAAATGGTGATTCCCTGTCGGCGCAGGTCGTCGACGGCGGCGAGGATTTCCCGGACCAGCAGCGGCGCCAGGCCCATCGACGGCTCGTCGAGCAGCAGCAGGCGGGGCCGCCCCATCAGGGCGCGCGCCATCGCCAGCATCTGCTGCTGGCCACCGGACAAGGTTCCCGCCGCCTGCGCGGCCTTCTGCTTGAGGATCGGAAACAGCGTGTACATCCGTTCCATATCGTCGGCGACGAGACGGCGGTCGCACGCCGTGAAGGCGCCCAGCAACAAGTTGTCCGCCACCGACAACGGGCCGAAAACCTGCCGGCCCTCCGGCACCTGGCAGATGCCGAGCCGGACGCGCTCGGCCGGACGCCGCCGGGTGATGTCGCGGCCCTCGAACAGGACACTGCCGCCGCTGATCTTGTGCACGCCGGAAATGGCGCGCAACAAGGTGGTCTTGCCGGCGCCGTTGGCGCCGACCAGCGCCACCAGCTGGCCGCGCGCCACCGTCAGGCTGACGTTGCGCACCGCGTCGATGCGGCCGTAGCCGGCCGACAGGCCGCGAATTTCGAGCAGGGGCGGCGTGTCGCCATGGCTGACTTTCGCGGCCGGCCCGGCCAGGGTCTCATCCATGGCTCGCACCCAGGTAGGCGGCGATGACATCCGGGTTGGCGCGCACTTCCGCCGCCGACCCTTCCGCCAGCTTCTTGCCGTAGTCGAGCACCAGGATGCGGTCGGAGATGTTCATCACCATCTTCATGTCGTGCTCGACGAGAACCACCGTGATCCCCTGGTCGGCGATGCGCCGGATCAGTTCGTCGATCTCGCCGGTTTCCTTCGGATTCAGCCCCGCCGCCGGCTCGTCGAGAAACAACAGCCGCGGCTTCGCCGCCAGGGCGCGGGCGATTTCGAGCCGCTTGAGCGCGCCGTAGGGCATGGCGCCGGCGGCGCTGCCGACATAGCCGTCCAGGCCGACATAACGCATCAGCGCCGCCGCCTCCTCACGCAGGGCCGAGTCCCGTCGCCGCAGCGCCGGCCAGCGCAGCATGCCCTTGATCAGGTTGCGGTCGAGCGCGAGATGGGCGCCGACCATGACGTTCTCGCGCGCCGACATGTTCATGCAGACTTGCAGGTTCTGGAAGGTGCGCGCGATGCCGAGGCCGGCGAGTCGATGCGGCGGCTGGCCGACGATGCTCCGGCCATCGAAGCGGATGTCGCCGCTGGTCGGCTCGTAAATGCCGGTGATCAGGTTGAACAAGGTGGTCTTGCCGGCGCCGTTCGGGCCTATCACCGAATAGACGAGGCCGCTTTCGACGGCGAAGCTGACATCCTGGACCGCCAGCACGCCGCCGAAGGCCTTGTTCAAGCCGGCGACCTCGAGCAGGGCCATCACTCGCCCCGCCCGAATCGCGCTGCCAGCGTCGGCACCAGGCCGCGCGGCAGAAAGATCATGAACAGCATCAGGATGGCGCCGAAGGCGACGGTCTCCCAGCCATCGAAGGACACCAGCGCCTGCGGCAAGGCCGTCAGCAGGACGGCGCCGACCAGCGAGCCGAACACCGAGGCCATGCCGCCCACCACCACCATGGTGACCAGTTCGATCGAGTGGAAGAAATCGGCGACGTTGGGCGTGACGAAGCCGATGTAGTGGGCGCTCAGGCTGCCCATGATGCTGGCGAAGAACGCCGAGAAGACGAAGATCGCCATCTTGTAGCGCGCCAGGTCGACGCCGACCACCTGCGCCGCCACCTCGGAGCCGTGCAGCGCGCGCAGGGCGCGGCCGAACGGCGAATCCATCAGGTTGCGGCACAGCCACACGCTCAGCAGCAGATTGGCGGCGAACACCCAGTACCAGTTCCGCTCGCCGCTGATCTCGTAACCGAAAATCTCGAGCGGCGGCACCGGCATGCCGTCCGGCCCGCCGGTGTACATCCCCTCGTTGCGAATGACGATGGCAATGATGATGCCGAGGCCGAGCGTCGCCATCGCCAGGTAGTGGCCATGCAGGCGGAAGATCGGCTTGGCGACCAGCGCGGCCAGCAGCGCCGTCGCCAGGGCCCCGGCGGCCATGGCCGCCAGCGGGTGCCAGCCGAAGTGCGTCGGCAGCACCGCCGAGGCGTAGGCGCCGATGCCGAAAAAACCGGCATGGCCGAGGCTGATCTGGCCGGCGAAGCCGATCAGCAGGTTCAGGCCGAGGACGATGACGGCGTTGATGGCCATGCGAATGACCAGATCGTAGTAGTAGCTGTTGGGCAGCAGCAGCGGCAGCAGCAGCAGGATCAAGGCCAGCAGAGGCATGGCAAGCCGCTTCATACGCGCTCCGTCACCTTCGCGCCCATGAGGCCGCGCGGCATGAAGAAGAGGATGACGAAGATCAGCACGAAGGGCACCGCGTCCTTGTACGCCGACGACAGATAACCGGCCGACATCGCCTCGATGACGCCGACCAGCAGGCCGCCGATCACGGCGCCCAGGCCGCTGCCGAGTCCGCCGACCACCGCGGCGACAAAGCCCTTGAGGCCGAGCATGATCCCGACATCGTAGGAGGTCATGGTCAATGGCGTCAGCAGGATGCCGCCCACCGCGCCGAGCGCCGCCGACAGGGCATAGCTGATCAGCAGCACCCGCTGGATGTCGATGCCCACCAATTGGGCCGCCAGGGGATTACACGAGGTCGCCCGGATGGCCTTGCCGATGACGGTGCGGCTGAAGAACAGCCAGAGGGCCACCACCACGAGGGCGGTGACGCCCAGCACCCACAGGCTCTGCGGCTGCAACGAGGCGCCGCCGACGCTGATCGGCGCATGGCCGGAGAAAGGTTCGAGGCCGTGGGTTCCCTTGCCGAACCAGATCTGGACGAGGCCGCGGATCAGCAGCGAGGCGCCGATGGTGATGATGATGAGGCTGACCACGTCGGCGCCCTTGGCCGGCTGGATCGCCAGTTTCTCGATCAGGATGCCGACGCCGGCCGGCAGCACGATCGCCAGCGCCAGCGCCACCGGCAGCGGCAGGCCGGCGTGGATGAAGATCACCATCACCACGCCGCCGAGCATGATGAACTCGCCCTGGGCGAAGTTGATGACATTGCTGGCGTTGTAGATCAGCGTGAAGCCGAGCGCGGCCAGGGCGTAGCCCGCCCCGACCGTGACCCCGGAGAATAGGAACTGGAGGAACTGGGCCACGATGCGCTACTTCGGCCGGCGGTCGATGACGCGCCGCGCCTTGCCCACCAGCGTGCGCTCGATCTTGTCGGTCTCCACCACGTGCACCCGGGTCGACACACCGATCAGGGCCTTGATGTGATGCACAACCTCGCGGCCGATCTCCTCGCGCCGGAGCGAGCTGGTGCGGTCGGACAGTTCGGGCTTGACCTCGACGTAGATGTCCATCTCGTCCAGATGGTCCTCCCGCGATACGTGGATCTGATACTGCGCGCAAAGATTGGGATTCTTCAACAGGACTTCCTCGATCTGGGTGGGGAAGACATTGACGCCGCGGATGATCAGCATGTCGTCGGAACGGCCGGTGATCTTGACCATCCGTCGCATGCAGCCGCCGGTGCCGGGCATGAGCCGGGTCAGGTCGCGGGTGCGGTAGCGGATGATCGGCAGGGCCTCCTTGGTCAGGGAGGTAAACACCAGTTCGCCATCGGCGCCGTCCGGCAGGACCGCGCCGGTATCCGGGTCGATGACCTCGGGATAGAAATGGTCCTCCCAGATGTGCGGCCCGTCCTTGCATTGGACATACTCGCAGGCCACTCCCGGGCCGATGACTTCCGAGAGCCCGTAGATGTCGACCGCGTCGATGCCCAGGCGGTCCTCGATTTCGCATCTCATCTCGTTGGTCCATGGCTCGGCGCCGAAGATGCCGACGCGCAGCGCCGTCGCCGACTTGCCGACACCCTGCCGCGCCAGTTCGTCGGCGATGGTCAGCGAGTACGATGGCGTGCACATGATCACGGTCGGCCCGAACTCGCGGATCAACTGCACCTGCTTCTCGGTCTGGCCCCCCGACATCGGGATGACCGCCGCGCCCAGCGTCTCGCCGCCATAGTGCGCGCCCAGTCCGCCGGTGAACAAGCCGTAGCCGTAGGAGTTGAGGATGATGTCGTCCGCCGTCACCCCGGCGGCGCGCATGGAGCGCGCCATCACCGCGCCCCACATCGCGATGTCGGCGCGGGTGTAGCCGACCACCGTCGGCCGGCCCGTGGTTCCGGACGAGGCGTGTACCCGCACGACATCGCGCATCGGCACGGCAAACAGGCCGTAGGGATAGGTCTCGCGCAGATCGGCCTTGGTGGTAAACGGAAACTTGCCGAGATCGGACAATGTCCGCAAGTCATCCGGATGCACGCCGGCCTGATCGAACTTCTCCCGATAACGGGGAACCTTGTCGTAGGCATGGCGCAACGACCATCGAAGGCGCTGCAATTGCAGCGCCTGCAATTCGTCACGGCTGGCGGTTTCTATCGGCTCTCGTTCAACTTCGTGGTGCGTCACCCTTGCCATAATCTCCTCCACGGCCCGCGAATCTGGATGGCTCGCGTGGCGCCTGGCTCTGTTGGGAGATTTGTTGAACAAAGGCGCGGTTCTCTTCGACCTTGGCCTGGATATGTTGCACCTGCTCCGGCGACAGATGCCGGAAACGTCCCATCACCTTCAAGTACTCGGCTACCGGCAGGGGATCGTCGACCGGGCGGCTCAAGCGCAGCCCCTGTTCCGGCGTGTATTCCCACAGCATGACGAAGTTGGTCTCGACCGCCTTGCGCGCCACTTCCATGTTCTGGTCGGTCGGAAAACGCCAGCCGGTGGTGCAGGGCGAGTAAACGTGGAGATAGGCGAAGCCCGTTTCGGCTGCGACGATGGCCCGGTCGAGCTTGTCGTACAGATCTTCCATGTAGGCCGTCGAGGCGGTGGCGACATAGGCGCAGCGATGGTTCACCATCAGCAGCGGCAGATTCTTCGCGTCCTGCGTCTTGCCCTTGGACTCCCGGCCCACCGGCGTCGTCGACGTCCATGCGCCGTAGGGCGTGGCGCTGGAACGTTGCATGCCCGTGTTCATGTAGCCCTCGTTGTCGACCACCATGAACAGTATCTGCTCACCCCGCTCGGCGGCGCCCGAGAGCGACTGGAAACCGGCGTCGGAGGCGCCGCCATCGCCGGCGATGGCCAACGCCGTCACCTTGCGTCCGGCGCGATTGAACTGACGCTTGACGCCCGCCAGCATGGCGGCGGTGTTGGTCAGCAACGGATGGAACACCGGCACCTTGGTGCCGGCCATGCCGTTGTAGCCCACCGAACCCATGCCCGGCACGCAGCCCGGCGGCGTCGCCAGCACGGTGTCGGGGCCGACGCGGCGCAGGGTGTGGCGCATGAGCAATTCGGTGTTGCAGCCCTGGCACCCGGCCAGGCCCGGCGCGAACAAATCCTCCCAGTCGCCGACCTCGTTGTAGATGCGCGCCGTGGTGTGATGTTTCAGCGCGCCGTGCGGACAGGCCGGCACGCAGGCCGGCGCGCCTTCACAGGTATCGCACTTGGCGACGCGCCCCGTCGCCTCGTCCAGCGCAATGCCGGCATAGACGCAGCCCAGGGTGCACAGCAGGCAATCCACGCACTTGCCGGCATCCCAGCCGATGACTCCGGACTGGCCGTCCTTGGCCAGGGCGCCGGCAGGACAGACGGCCACGCAGCGGGGGTCGCCGCATTGGCGGCATAGCGCCAGCTCGAAGCCCGCCGGTCCGGCGGCGATCTGGATGCGCGACCGCGAGATGTCGTCGTCGCCGACCTTGGCGCGCGCGCAGGCGCGCATGCACTCGCCGCAGCCGTCGCATCTGGCGGCGTCGAAGGCGATGGTGTTGTAGGCACGTCCCATGAACTTTTTCCTAGCGCCAGAGTTGCGACATCAGTTCCCGGCCGACCGCCATCGGCCTGGCCACGAAGCGTTCACGCACAGAATCGAGATTCACGCGGCGCAGAATCAGTTGCGCCATGACGCCGCCGTCGAAGAACTCGTTGACGCCATGAATGCAGACCAGCCGGCCATCGAGAAAACACGCCCTGAGGTAACGGCCGGTCTTTTCGTCGAAGCGGGTTTCCACCCGCGCGTCCGCGGGCTGCCTGCTGCTTCCGACCGAAATGGCGTGGCGGCCGAAGAAATGGTAGGTGTTGAGCGGCACGCCACCCGGATAGCGCCGGAGGCCGGGATCGCCGGCCATCGCCATCCCGGCGATGCGTCCCTGCTCGGCGGCATCGGGCAGGATGGCGTTCATCACCTTGGCATCCGAGTAAAAGCTCCGCGCCTGCGCGCAGTCGCCCGCGGCCCAGACATCGGCGGCATTGGTTCGCATGCTGTCATCGACCAGGATGCCCTGGTCGGCCAGGATGCCGCTATTCGCCAGGTAGCCCAGATCCGGTCTTACCCCGGTGGCGACCAGCAGCAGGTCGGCCTCCAGGGAGTCGCCGTTGTCGAGCGTCAGTATCGCGCCGTCGCCGTTGGGCGCCAGGCCGACGACCCGCCTGCCGGTGCGTATGGTCGCGCCGTGGTCGGTGAAGGCTTTCTCGATCAAGCTTGCCGCCGTGCGATCGAAATAGCCCGCGCACAGCTGGTCGGCCATTTCGACGATGGTGACATTGGCGCCGGCCTTGGCCAGGTTTTCCGCCGCGTGCATGCCGACCAGCCCGGCGCCGAGCACCACGGCCCGCCGCGCGCCGGCGATGGCCCGGTTCAGTCCGATCGCATCGTCGAGGGTACGCAACACGTGATACTTCACTTGCCCGATGCCGGCGATGGGCGGCACCACCGGCGAGGCCCCGGTGGCCAGCAACAGCTTGTCGTAGCGCCATTTGCCGCCCGCCGCGCCATCCAGGCGGACCAGGCGGACGATCTGCTCGTCGGGCCGGACTTCCGCCAGCGACAAGCCGGGCTGGTAATCGATTCGATGCGCGGCGAAGAAATCGGCGTCGCGCAGCAGGACCTGCCCGGGCGTCGACCGCCCCGAGACGACATAAGGCAGCACCGTCGGCGAATACGGCGGATGGCGGTCGCGCGTGACGACCGTCAGGCTGCCCGCCGCGTCGTGCATGCGGATCGCGCTCACCGCCTCGAGCGCCGCGTGGCTGCTGCCGACTACCAGGTACCGCGTTTGTCTCGTCGTCATGTCGCCCGTGCTCTCAATCGTTCTCGTTCAGCCAGGTCGGCCCGGCCGAAAGTCGGCCGTGGCGGAGCGCCTCGGTGTCGCGGATGACCCGATGGAAATGTTCCACGGTCATGTCGGCGCCGGCCAGACCGCCGATGAAGCTGGCCGAGGGAACGTGGCGGCCCAGGCGGTACAGCGCCCCGAGCATCTCCTGGTACATCGGCCCGCAATTCCAGCGAAACGCCACGGAGCGATCGACCACGCCGACGGCCTCGACCTCGCCCAGCGCGGCCACCAGCGCATCGACCGGGAAGGGGCTGAAGGTCTTGATCTTGACGATGCCGACCCTGGTTCCGGCCTGACGCGCCTCGTCCACCGCGTCCTTGGCGGCTCCGGTCATGCTGCCGAGGGTCATGAGGGCGATTTCGGCGTCCTCCATGCGGTACCGCTCGACCAGGGGCGCGTAATTTCGGCCGAAGCGCCGCGCGTATTCCTCGTGCACCTCGGTGATCACCCGCAAGGCGTTTTGCATGCCCTGGCACTGGCCCTTGCGATAGCGCACGAAGGAAGAAGGTCCCTTGCCTCCCGCGCCGCCGGTGAGCGGATCGACCCCCATCGGCCGCAGCGGGTCGAGCGCCGCGTGCCAGTTGACATTCTTCACGCCCATGAACGCATCGACTTCCGCCTGGTCCGGCACCTCGACGCGCGTCGAGCCGTAGGACAGGTAATTGCCGTCAACGCAGACGTTCACCGGCAGCATGACGTCGTGGTGCTCGGCGATCTTGAAGGCCATGATGGTGGTATCGAGCACCTCCTGCACCGATTCGCAGTAGATCTGGATCCAGCCGACCTCCCGCACCGTCATCGCGTCCTGATGGCCGCCCCACACCGACTGCGGCGTGATGCCGTCGCGGGTGACGATGGTCATGACGATGGGCAGGCGCATGCCGGATGTGCGGAAGTAGGGCTCGAACATGAAGGCGAGGCCCGGCCCGCAGGTCGCCGTGTAGGTCCGTCCGCCCGCCAGCGCCGCCCCCTGGAGCACCGAGAGCACCGAATGTTCGCCCTCCGCGTCGACGATGTCGGCGTCGAGCCGGCCGTCGGCGACGAGCTTGGCGACATGCTCGACCAGGCTCGATTGCGGGGTGATCGGATAAACCGACACCATGTCGGGGCGCGCCAGCGCCACCGCCAGCGCCGCCGCCTCGTTGCCCTCGCAGACGATGTACTTGGGCTTGGTTTCGGACCGCTCCAATGTCGCCGTACTCATGCTCCGGCCTCCTCGACCATGGTGATCGCCCGTTGCGGACACTCGTTGGCGCAGATGCCGCAGCCCTTGCAGGTGGCCAGGTTCATGTCGAACCATGCCGGTTTTTCCACGATGCACTGCACGGGGCAGTAAAGCCAGCAGATCGCGCACTTGACGCACTTGTCGCGATCGACCACCGGGCGCATGCTGCGCCAGTCCCCCGGCAGCATCGGCGTGATTTCGGTCGCGATCGGGCACAGATCGTCGGGCACGCCGGCCGCGGCAGGATCGAACATCGGATAGGCGCGATGGCTGCTCATGCCGCGACCCGCCGTTCGATGCGATGGACTTCGGTTTCGTCGTAGCCCCGCTGCAGGGCGGTCAGGTTCTGTTCCAAGCCCGCATCGCGGAACTCGGAATCCCTCAGTGCCTGCTTCAGGGCTTCGAGGTCGACCACGCCGGTCGTGCGCGCGAAGGCGCCCAGCATCAGCGTGTTGGTGATCGGACGGCGAAAGATTTCAATGGCGATCTTCACCGCGTTGCACAGGCCGACGGTGCCGACGGTATCGGGCAGCTTCAGTTCCGCCAGCGGCTTGGCGGTGGTCTGCACCAGGGTCCCGCCCGGCTTGAGGCCGGCAAAGATATTCACCGAATTGGCGATCGTGGGATCGATGCAGATCAGGCAGTCCGGCTCGGTGATGTTGGTCATGCGCCGGATTTCCTTGTCATCGGTGCGCAGATAGGCCACCACCGGCGCGCCGCGGCGCTCGAAGCCGAAGGAAGGAATCGCCACGGCATGCTTGCCGGCCGCGACCAGTCCCGCCGCCAGGATTCCCGAGGCCATCACCGCGCCCTGCCCTCCCCGCCCATGCAGACGGATTTCGTACATCACGCCTCCTCCGACTCGCTGTTCATCCGCGAGCAGCCATCAGTTCAATCGATCGACACTTCAACGCATCAGCCAGGAACTCCACTGCCAGCCCGGCTTGACCGCCGGGCCCGCCCGGCCTTTGCCCCGTACCGGCTGCTTGGGCAAGGCGAAGCCCTGCGTGAAGGCGGCCTGACACACCAGCGTGTATTTCATCCACCAGCCGCTGGCCAGCGCCAGGATGCCGGCCAGCGCCGCCAGCCATGGCAACGTTATGAGCATGGCGACAACGGCCAAACCAGCGGGAACCGCATTGCCCGCCCAGACAAACATGGTGGCGATGCCTCCGAAGGCCTCGATCGTCCCGCTCGGCGCACCGTCGCTCCGCAGGGCCGCGAAGTAGCGGCGCCAGGCCCACAGGCGCCAGAGGCAGAACACTACCAGCAGGGCCGCCGGGTGGCGCCACCACGAGGCGCCCCATGCGGCCAGGGCGAGCAGCGCGGCGCCTTCGGCAAGGCCGGTCGCCAGGACCAGCGGCAGGCAGCGCGGATGCCGCCACGCGGGAATCCCCTTGTTGGCGGCGAGGATCCGGCCCTGCGCGTACATGAACATCAAACCGAGCAGTCCGGTGGCGATCACCGCCGGCAGGGTGCCGTGGGCTATCGCCACCACGCCGGCGCACATCGCAAGCAATGCGACATAGGCCTCCCGGGTCATCCACGAACTGCCGAAATGGCGAAAGACGTTCATCGCACGCCACGGGCGACCGATCTCAAACCACACGCAGGTCAGACCGATGCCGATCATCACCAGCCCGACCACCAAGGGTGGCCGCGCGTCGAGGCCGAGCCAGACGGCGAGCATGGCCGCGTTGGCGAGCAGGCCGCCGCCGCCGCCGCCGGCGATGAAGTTGCCGGCCGCCCGCCAGTCCCAGTTACCCTGGCGGCGCGGCGCGATGCGTTCGACGGAGCGTGCGGGGATGCTCATCGCCGATCCAGCAGGTAATGGACCGAGGGAGCCGTGCCCAGTTCCTCGTGCATGCGGAACGACTCGTTGTCGGCCAGCAGGCGCGCAACATTGCTCTCGGGGTCGAGCACGTCGCCGAAGTGCATGGCGCCGGAAATGCAGGAGTTGACGCAGGCCGGCGTGACCTCGTGATCCCGTCCCGGCACCTGGCCGGTGCGTTCCGCCAGGTCGATGCGATCCTTGCAGAACGTGCATTTGGTGGCGACGCCGATCCGCTGGCTGTCGGCCCGCGCCGCCTCGGAGGCGATCGGTCGGGAACCGTAGGCATATCGCGGCTCGTGCACGATCGAGCGCGCATCGTAGGGGCAGGCCATGATGCAGTTGGCGCAGCCGATGCAGATGTCGTAGTCGATGGTCACCAGGCCGTCGGCCCGCTTTTTCGTCGCCGTCGTCGGGCAGACCTCTTCGCATGGCGGGTTGGCGCAATGCATGCACGCCACCGGAACGAAGCTCCTGCGCACGTCCGGAAACTCGCCGCTTTCGAGATCGAGGACACGGCGCCACTGGACGCCGGGCGGCGTCGCATTGGCGCTCTTGCAGGCGGCGGTGCACGTCTGGCAGCCGACGCAGCGGCGCAGGTCGATCACCATGGCGTAGCGTTTCATGCCGCCATCGCCTCGACACGCCGCACCGCGACGCAGACGATGTCCGCCCCGGAACCGGTGGCATCGGTGAGGTCGAGCGACATCGGCGCGATGGTGTTGAGGCTGGGCATGCCGAGATCCTTGGCGTAGGGCGTCGCCCAATGATCGAACTGCCCGATGATGACCAGCGTGTCGGGGCGCACTCCTTGCACGAGCGTCGCCCGGCCATAGGTGGCGCCGATGTGCGACCGGACTTCGATGCGATCGCCATCGGCGATGCCCAGGTTCGCGGCGGTATCGGCGTTGATGATGACGCCAGTATGACCGCGAACATTTTGGGCGATCTCGCCCATCATGGCGATGGCCGCGTTGCCGCCGGCGTGATACTGCATGCTCTTGGTCGTCAGCAGCCAGAACGGGAAATCGGCGGCCTTGGCGCCCGACTTCTCCAGGTTGCGAATCCAGTGCGCCGGGACGTCGTGCCACTCGGGCAGGGCCTGGTATTCGGCAAGCTGCTTGTTCCACCAGTTCATGCTGCTCTCGTGCATGCGCCGGCCGAGTTCGCGACCGGTGCGCAGCAGACGCTCCTGGTAAGGCAGCTCGTAGCGCAGGCCCTGCCGCGCCAGGGTCGGCGTCAGATACCACTCGAGACGGGATATCGGCACGGTGTAGAAACCATGCTCGCGATACCAGTCGATGCCGTGTTCCTCGCGGCCTTCGGAGAGCGTCAGGGTGGCGGCGCGGCAAACCGCGTCCCATATGCGTTCCGGACTGGGCTCGCCGGCAAGGCTGAAGTCGTAGCCGTCGCCCTTCAGCGGCGCGACCCCGGCAACGCCCTTGTTGATCGCGCTCACGTACTTGTCCAGCAGGCCGCTGCGCCTGGCCAGTTCGGTGGCGATCCAGGTGAAGTCGCGCGCCTCGCCCTGGGGTTCGACGGCCTTCTGGCGCAGGGCCACGCCCTTGTGGTCCCAGAACTGCTCCATGTACTTGGTGCCGCCGACGCGGATCATCTGCTCAGACTCGAGGTCGGTGGCCTCCGGCAGCAGCACGTCGGCCATGTGGTTGGTCTCGTCGACGGTGTAGGCAAAGCAGGCCATGAAGGGAAACTTCGCCACGACGTCGGCGAGATGACGGGTGTCCCAGAAGGAAATCGACGGGTTGGAGCGATAGACCAGCCAGACATCGGGCAGGGTCGGCATCGGCAGGCTCCAGTCATCCGGTCGCTCGCCCTGGAACATCCACGCCAGCTGTGTCGGTCCCAAGGCCTGACTCCAGGCACCGTTGTTGCCGACGATGGGCACCAGGGTCTGGTGCAGGTTGCGCGTCGCCGGCGTGGTCTGCCATTCCTCCTTGCTGGTCGGATTGAAGTACTGGACCATGAAGCCGTCCTCGCCCGGCGCCACCGAGAGATGCCGGTTGTCGCGCGTCTTGTTGAGACGCACCGTGGTGCCGAGCAGGCCGCCGGGGTTCTCGAGCGCACCGACCAGGACCGCCAGCACCGTGCGCGCCCAGCAGCATTCGTAAGCTCCCCAGCCATTGTTCACCGACTTACCCAGGGTTACGGCGACGGGACGCAACGGCAGCACTTGGCCGTCGATGGTGATCGTCTCGCCGATGCTCGCCGCTTCCAGATACTCGTTGGCAATGCGGCGGATGGTCGAAGCCTTGACGTCGCAGACACCTTCTGCCCATTCCGGCGTGTATTTCCCGATATGGCGCGCCAGCATCTCGTAGGCGGTGACGCCGTCCACGTCGCGATGCTCGCGATGTTCGTCGTCGGCATCGACGGAAACGGCCCGTGCCACGCGGAAGCTGCCGGCAACCGCCGGCACAGCGCCCGGCGTGTCGTGCGGCACGGCGTTCGCGCTTGCCTCGTCCCAGACGAGCGGCTTGCCACTGGCCGGATCGCGCAGGTAAAGGCCGTCGGGGCCGACCAGATAGGGGGAGGCCGTGCGATCGCGCAGGAAGGGCACGTCGAGTTTCGCCAGGCCATGCTCCTTGACCAGCACGTGGATCAAGGCGAACAGGAAGGCCGGATCGGTCTTGGGCCGGATCGGCACCCATTCCGACGAGCAAGCCCCCGTGGTCGAGAGATGCGGTTCCACCTGCACCCGCTTGTAGCCCCGCACGCGCGCGTCGGCATGGCGGATCACGGCGCACGGACCGCCGGTGACGTCGACATTGGCGCCGACCGCGATGTTGTAGCGGCAATGCGGAGTATCGGCGGCAACCGTGAAGGCGCGATGCCAGAACTCGCCGTACAGATGCTCCGAATGAACGCACTTGACGCCTTGTCCCGAACCGAAGCTGTAATCGACCGGCCCCCAGGCCGCCAGGAAGGCCGGGAAAGTGCCCATGTAGTTCGATGGCGTGCCGCCGTGACCGAGGCTGACCGCCAGGCGAGGCAGGCCGGACTCGTCGATCAGGCCCTTGGCCCGCGCCGCCGCGAGCTTTTCCGCGACCAGGTCGAGCGCCTCGTCCCAGGAGATCGGCACGAAGCCCGGATCCTCGTTACGCCCTTTCTTCGGATTGGTGCGCTTCATCGGTGTGCGCACGCGCTCGGGGTTATACGTCTTCTGAACCAGGCCGTAGGCCTTGACGCATACCCGGCCGCGCGCCGGATGCACATGCTCGGCGTCGAAGTTGGGTTCGATTTCCGTGGCGACGCCGTTCTCGACCTTGACTTTCATGAAGTCCGGACCCGCCACGCAGTTGTAGCAATAGCTCGGGACGCGCCTGACGCCGGCGTTGTCAGCCATGCTCGACCACCGCCATGGCCGCCAGATCAAGGCAAATGCCTTGTGGACCGGAAAGCGCTCGCGTTACATACCGGGACTGACTGTCCAACCGATGTCTCCTCGATTATCGCCTGCGTTCTCGCCGCTTTTTTTCTGGCTCTCGATATATGATACAGAATATCCATGAATGTAACAATTATTTTGTATCACCTTATCAAATACAAAACACCAATGGACATTCATGCCAGCAACCAACCATGTTATATGCTAATAATTAATTAGTTATGACTGAATCTTGCCTATCAACGTGATACATCAACTTGATATTGTGTCAACAATCGAGTATCTTCGTGACTCAACAATGACGGCCTTGCCGGCAGGGAGATAGCCATGAAAAGCACTTTGACCGCGGGCGCGTGGGCCACTCGCCAGATCACCATCGATACCCCGAGGACCATCGATTTCCTGGGAGAAAATCTGCGCGTGTATGCAACGCCGGAATTGGTGCGCGATTTCGAGGTGAGCTGCCGCGAGTTCCTGCTCGATCACACCGACGCGGGCGAGGATTCGGTCGGTACCGGCATCAGCATTTCCCACGGCGGCGCGACTCTGCGCGGCATGAACGTGACCATCACGGTCACGGTGGCGAAGGTCGAGGGACGGTCGGTGACCTTCGATTTGCTGGCCCGCGACGATCTCGAGGAGATCAGCCGGGGCACTCACTCCCGTTTCGTCGTCGAAGTGGAGAAACTGCGCGCCAAGGTTGCCGCCAAGGCGGCGAAGATCGCCGGCTGACCGACACCGGGGCGACATGCGAGAAGTTAGCCTCTTACAGCCCGTCGGACGAGCCGCGCATATCGACCGATTCCCGATAACGGGGAACCCAAAGGACGCCGGTCAGTGAACGGTGATAATTAGGCGCGCGATCATCGCTGCGGCAGTGACCGTCTTGCCAAAGGCTGTCGGAGCACAACTCACAGGCGATCCCGATTCATACCCGAGCCTGAAGCTCATGGACGACGTGCTGCCTGGCCGCAGTTCCGGCGATGGCATAAAGGAGATCGAGCGGCTGGCAGCACAGTTGCCGCCGGGCATCGGCTACGAGTGGACCGGCCTGTCCTACCAAGAGAAGGCCGCCGGTTCGCAGGCGCCTATGCTGCTCGCGCTCGCCCTGCTGGTGGTGTTTCTCGTGCTCGTCGCGCTCTACGAGAGCTGGAAGATCCTGTTCTCCGTGCTGCTTATCGTGCCCATCGGCACGGGCGTGCTCGGCGGGATGCTCACCGCCACCTTGCTGGGCGTGCTGTTCGTGCCGGTGTTCTACGTCTGGGTCATGTCCAGGTTCAACCAAAAGAAGACTGACAACCATCAGGAACTCCCTGTGGCGATCGAGGGGGAAGCCAAGTGAAATCAATGGCCAGATATTCAGGCGGCCGAACATCGGCTTCGTGCCCGCAATGCGGACATCGGTGCGGCCCGGCTTATTCCACGGTAACGGACTTGGCGAGGTTGCGCGGTTTGTCCACGTCCGTGCCCTTGACCAGCGCCGCGTGATAAGCAAGCAATTGCAGCGGCACGACGTGCAGCACGGGCGACAGCAAGCCGTAGTGTTCGGGCAGACGCAGGATGTGCACGCCTTCGGTCTCCGGCACTTCCGAGTCGGCGTCGGCGAAAACGTAAAGTTCGCCGCCGCGCGCGCGCACTTCCTGCAGGTTGGACTTGAGCTTCTCCAGCAGCGGATCATTGGGCGCCACCGAGATCACCGGCATCTCGGCGTCGACCAGCGCCAGAGGGCCATGCTTGAGCTCGCCGGCCGGATAGGCCTCGGCGTGGATGTAGGAGATTTCCTTGAGCTTGAGCGCGCCCTCGAGCGCGATGGGATAGTGGTGGCCGCGGCCGAGGAAGAGGGCATGGTGCTTGCCGGCGAAGCGGTCGGCCCAGCGCTCGATCTCCGGCTCCAAAGTCAGTGTTCGCGACACGGCGACCGGCAGGTGGCGCAGGGCGACGAGATGCTTGCGCTCCTCCTCGTCGCTCAGACGACCGCGCTGCTTGGCCAGCACCAGCGCCAGCAGCGCCAGCGCGGCGAGCTGCGTGGTGAATGCCTTGGTCGAGGCGACGCCGATTTCCGGGCCGGCGCGGGTCAGGAACTTCAGCGCCGCCTCGCGGATCAGCGCCGACTCGGGGACGTTGCAGATGGTCAGCGTCTTGGTCATGCCCAGCGCCTTGGCATGCTTGACGGCGGCCAGCGTGTCGGCCGTCTCGCCGGACTGTGAAATCGCCACGACCAGCGTCTCCGGATTCGGCACCGAATCCCGGTAGCGATACTCGCTGGCAATCTCGACCTGGCAGGGCAGCCCCGCCAACTGCTCGATCCAGTAGCGCGCGACCAGCCCGGCGTGATGGCTGGTGCCGCAAGCGACGATCAGCACCCCGCGCGTATCGCGCATGATGTCCGGCGCGGCGGTGCCGAACAGGTTGGGCGAAAGGCCGGCGCCGCCGGCGATCATTTCGAGCGTATTGGCCAGCGCCTGCGGCTGCTCGAAGATTTCCTTCTGCATGTAGTGGCGATACTGCCCGAGCTCGACGGCATCGGCCGACAGGCTCGACTCGAAGCTGGCGCGCTCGGCGACACTGCCGTCCGGGCGGACAATGCGCACGCCGTCGCGGCGGAGCTCGGCGATGTCGCCATCTTCGAGGTAGATCATGGTGCGCGTCACCTGGAGCAGCGCGGCGGCGTCCGAAGCCGCGTAGTTGCCCTGCTCGCCGAGGCCGAGCAGCAAGGGTGCGCCGTTGCGGGCGACGACGATGCGCTGCTCGCCTTCGCGAAGCACGGCGATGGCGTACGCACCGGCCAGCCGGAGCGTGGCCAGGCGCACGGCATCGAACAGGTCGGGCGCCGACTTCAGGGTTTCCTGGATCAGGTGGGCGACCACTTCGGTGTCGGTGTCGGAAGTGAACACGTAGCCCTTGGCGGTGAGTTCCTGCTTGATCTCGGCAAAGTTCTCGATGATGCCGTTATGCACCACGGCCAGGCCGCCGGACACATGCGGATGCGCGTTGCGTTCGCTCGGCACGCCGTGCGTCGCCCAGCGCGTGTGGGCGACGCCGCAACCGGCCGACAGGCCGTCGGTGGCCTTGGCCAGCTCGGCGACCCGGCCGACGCTGCGATAGCGCGCCAGCGTCGGGTCGAGCACGGCGAGCCCCGCCGAGTCGTAGCCGCGATACTCGAGCCGGGTCAGGCCTTCGATGAGGACGGGAACGATATTCCGGCCGGCGATGGCCGCGACGATGCCGCACATGGCTTCAGTCCTTTTTCTTCTTGACCGGGCGCATCCAGCCCGGAACGGTGGTTTGGCGGCTCCGCGAGATGGTCAGCTGCCCGGACGGCGCATCGCGCGTCAGCGTCGTGCCGGCGCCCAGCGTCGCGCCTCGGCCGACGGTCACCGGCGCCACGAGCTGCGTGTCCGAACCGATGAAGACATCGTCTTCGATGACCGTGCGGAACTTGTTGGCGCCGTCGTAATTGCAGGTGATGGTGCCGGCGCCGACATTCACGCGGCTGCCGATGGTGGCGTCGCCGATGTAGGCCAGATGGTTGGCCTTGGAATGATCGGCGATCGAGCTGTTCTTCACCTCGACGAAGTTGCCGATATGCACGTCCTCGCCGAGCACGGTGCCGGGGCGCAGGCGGGCGAACGGGCCGATGATGCAGCCAGGCCCGACCACCGCATCCTGCAGCACGCAGTTGGGCTGGATGCGCGCGCCGTCACCCAGTGTCACCTTGCCCTCGAAGACGCAATTGACGTCGATGAAGACATCGCGACCGCACACCAGTTCGCCGCGGACGTCGATGCGCGCCGGATCGGCGAGACCGACGCCCTGCTCCATCAGCGACTCGGCAATGTTGCGCTGATGGATGCGTTCGAGCGCCGCGAGCTGCGTCTTGCTGTTCACACCCTCGACCTCCCAGCCATGCGCGGGCTGGACCGCCTCGACCGCCATGCCTTCGGCGACGGCCAGCGCGACGATGTCGGTGAGATAGTACTCGCCCTGTGCGTTGCGGTTGCCCAGTCCGGGCAGCCAGCGCGCCAGGGCGGCGGGCGGCGCGGCGAGAATGCCGGTGTTGACCTCGTCGATCGCGCGTTCCGCGTCGTCGGCATCCTTCTCCTCGACGATACGCACGACGCGGCCGTCGGCGCGGACGATGCGGCCATAGCCGCGCGGATTGTCGAGGTGGACCGTGAGCAGGGCCAGCGTGTCGCCACGGCTGACTTTGAGGAGGCGAGCGAGCGTCTCGGCCCGGGTCAGCGGCACGTCGCCGTACAACACCAGGGTCGTCGCGGCCGGATCCAGATGCGGCAGCGCCTGTAGCACGGCGTGGCCGGTGCCCAGTTGCGGCTCCTGTCTAGCCCAAGTCAGGTCGCCGGCATCCAGGGCTTCGCGCACCTGTTCGCCGCCGTGACCATGCACGACACAAATGCGGTCGGCCGCCAGCTTGCGCGCGGTGTCGAGGACATGGCCGAGCATGGGCCTGCCCGCGAGCGGATGCAGCACCTTGGGGCGGTCCGAGTGCATCCGTTTGCCCTGGCCGGCAGCGAGTATGACGATGTTCATCGCAATCCTTTAACGGCAACTCCAGGCGGATATTAACCGCCATGCATGTCAAATGAAAACGCCGGCATGGTCACCGGCGTTTTTGTTCATCGCGCCCCCCTCACCGGGGCAGTACCGATCTGCCCATGAGGAACTCGTCGACAGCCCGGGCACACTGGCGCCCCTCGCGGATGGCCCAGACCACCAGGGACTGGCCGCGCCGCATGTCGCCGGCGGCGAACACCTTGTTCACGTTGGTGGCGTAGCAGCCGGCGCCGTCGGTGGCCGCGCCGGCATTGCCGCGCGCGTCCCTGGCGACGCCGAAGCCCTCAAGCACGGACGCCACGGGATTGGTGAAGCCCATGGCCAGGAAAGCCAGGTCCGCCTTCATTTCGAACTCGCTGCCGGGAATTTCCTTCATCGTGCCGCCCGACCAGTCCAGACGCACGCAGCGAAGCGCCGTCAGCTTGCCATTCCTGCCGATGAATTCCTTGGTGGCGACCGCCCAGTCGCGCGTACAGCCCTCCTCGTGCGACGAGGACGTGCGCAGCCGGGTCGGCCAGTAGGGCCAGACCAGTGGCTTGTTCTCCTGCACGGGCGGCTTGGGCAGCAGCTCGAACTGGGTGACGCTGGCGGCGCCGTGGCGGTTCGAGGTGCCGACGCAGTCGGAACCGGTGTCGCCGCCGCCGATGACGACAACATTCCTGCCCGCCGCCAGAATGGTGTTCTTCCTGCCGCCGCCGACTTCCTTGTTCTGGGGAATCAGGAATTCGAGGGCGTAATGGACGCCCTCCAGGTCGCGGCCGGGAATGGGCAAGTCGCGCGGCACTTCGGAGCCGCCCGCCAGCACGACGGCATCGAAGTCCCTGAGCAGATCCCTGGGCGCGACGACGCGCACGGCATCGCTAGCGACGCCCGCGGGCAAGCCGCGCATGTCGGCGCCGACCAGGGTGCGGGTCTGGAACCGGACTCCCTCATCCTGAAGCTGGGCGGCGCGCCAGTCGATCAGGCGCTTGTCGAGCTTGAAGTCGGGAATGCCATAGCGCAGCAGGCCGCCGATCTTGTCGTTCTTCTCGAACACCGTGACATCGTGGCCGGCGCGCGCCAGTTGCTGGGCGCAAGCCAGGCCCGCCGGGCCGGAACCGACGATGGCGACACGCTTGCCCGTCTTCGTCGTCGCGACCATCGGCACGACCCAGCCGTTCTCGCCGGCCTTGTCGATGATCGCGTGTTCGAGCGACTTGATGCCGACCGGCTCGGCGTTGATGCCCAGGGTGCAGGCCGCCTCGCAGGGCGCCGGACAGATGCGGCCGGTCAGCTCGGGGAAGTTGTTGGTCGAGTGCAGTATGTCGATCGCCTCGCGCCAGTCGCCGCGATAGACGGCGTCGTTGAAGTCGGGAATGTTGTTGTTCACCGGACAGCCGTTGTTGCAGAACGGAATGCCGCAGTCCATGCAGCGCGCGCCCTGCACCTTGGCTTGCTCGTCCGTCAAGTGCGCGACAAACTCGCGATAATTCTTCCGGCGTGCGTCGGCCGGCTCGTAGGACTCGGCCTGACGCTCGAATTCAAGAAAACCCGTGGGCTTGCCCATCTATGCGGCCTCCTTCGCCTGGGCTGCCGCGATTTCCTTGAGCGCGCGGCGATACTCGTTCGGAAACACCTTGACGAACTTGCCGCGGAAGCCCTTCCAGTCGGCAAGCACGCGCCTGGCCATCTCGCTGCCGGTCTCGGCGAGGTGTTTCTCGATCAGGCCCTTGAGCAGCGTTTCGTCGGCGCCATTCTTGTGGCGGGTTCCGTCGTCGGCCTGTTCCGCCGCCGGCAGCACTTTTTCCAGCTTGACCATGGCGAGGTTGCAGCGCTTTTCGAAACTCTCGTCCTCGTCGAGCACATAGGCAATGCCGCCGGACATGCCGGCCGCGAAGTTGCGGCCGGTGGCGCCGAGCACGACCACCGTGCCGCCGGTCATGTATTCGCAGCCGTGGTCGCCGGTGCCCTCGACGACGGCCGTCGCGCCGGAATTGCGCACGGCGAAGCGCTCGCCGGCGACACCGCGGAAGAACACCTCGCCTTCGATGGCGCCATAGAGCACGGTGTTGCCGACGATGATGTTCTCGCAGGGCTTGCCGCGGAAGGCCTTGGGCGGCTTGACGACGATCTTGCCGCCGCACAGGCCCTTGCCGACGTAGTCGTTGGCTTCGCCGACCAGTTCCAGGGTGATGCCGCGCGCCAGGAAGGCGCCGAAGCTCTGCCCGGCGGTGCCGGTCAGACGGACGTGGATGGTGTCGTCGGGCAGGCCGGCGTGGCCGTGGCGCACGGCGACCTCGTGCGAGAGCATGGTGCCGACCGTGCGGTTGCGGTTCCTGACCGCCATCTCGATGCTCACCTTCTTGCCGTGTTCGAGCGCGGGGCCGGCCTCCTTGATCAACTGGTGATCGAGGGCCTTGCCGAGATTGTGATCCTGGGTCTCGCCATGGCGGCGCGCCACCTCGGCGGGCACCTCGGGCATGTGGAAGATGCGCGAGAAGTCGAGGCCGCGCGCCTTCCAGTGGTCGATGCCGTCCCGCATGTCGAGCAGGTCGGACCGTCCCACCAGTTCATCGAACCGGCGGACGCCCATCTCCGCCATCAGCCGCCGCGCCTCCTCGGCGACGAAGAAGAAGTAATTGACCACGTGCTCGGGCTGGCCGGTGAAGCGCTTGCGCAGGAGCGGATCCTGGGTGGCGACGCCGACCGGGCAGGTGTTGAGGTGGCACTTGCGCATCATGATGCAGCCTTCGACCACCAGCGGCGCGGTGGCGAAGCCGAACTCGTCGGCGCCGAGCAATGCGCCGATCACCACGTCGCGGCCGGTCTTCATCTGCCCGTCGACCTGGACGCGAATCCGGCCGCGCAGACGGTTGAGCACCAGTGTCTGCTGGGTCTCGGCCAGGCCCAGTTCCCAGGGCGTGCCGGCGTGCTTGATCGACGAAATCGGCGATGCGCCGGTGCCGCCATCGTGGCCGGCGACGACGACATGGTCGGCCTTGGCCTTCGCCACGCCGGCCGCGACGGTGCCGACGCCGACTTCGGAGACCAGCTTCACGGAGATCGAAGCCCGCGGGTTGGCGTTCTTGAGGTCGTGGATCAGTTGCGCCAGGTCCTCGATGGAATAGATATCGTGGTGCGGCGGCGGGGAAATCAGGCCGACGCCCGGCACCGAATGGCGCAGGAAGCCGATGTAGTCGGAGACCTTGTGGCCGGGCAGCTGGCCGCCCTCGCCGGGCTTGGCGCCCTGCGCCATCTTGATCTGGATCTGGTCGGCGTTGGTCAGGTACTCGATGGTGACGCCGAAGCGGCCCGAGGCTACCTGCTTGATGGCCGAGCGCAGCGAATCGCCCTCTTGCAGCGGAATGTCGCGCTCGATGCGGCCGGCGCCGATCACACCGGCCACCGTCTCGCCACGGCTGACTTTGCGGAAGCGGCGCGGATCCTCGCCGCCCTCGCCGGTGTTCGACTTGCCGCCGATGCGGTTCATGGCGATGGCCAGCGTGCTGTGCGCTTCGGTCGAAATGGAGCCCAGCGACATGGCGCCGGTGGCGAAGCGCTTGACGATTTCCACGGCCGGCTCCACCTCGTCGAGCGGCATGGCCGGGCCGGCCGGCTTGATCTCGAACAGGCCGCGCAGCGTCATGTGGCGCTTGCCCTGATCATTGATGATGCGCGCGTACTCCTGGTAGGTATCGAACTTGTTGGCGCGCGTCGAATGCTGGAGCTTGGCGACGGCGTCCGGCGTCCACATGTGTTGCTCGCCGCGAACGCGGAAGGCGTACTCGCCGCCGATGTCGAGCGCATTGGCCAGCACCGGGTCGCCGCCGAACGCGGCCGCATGGATGTTGATGGCTTCCAGCGCCACTTCCTTGAGGCCGATGCCCTCGATGCGGGTCGGCGTGCCGGCGAAGTAGCGCGACACGAACTCCGAGGACAGCCCCACCGCCTCGAAGATCTGCGAACCGCAGTAGGACTGGTAGGTAGAGATGCCCATCTTCGACATCACCTTCATCAGGCCCTTGCCGATCGCCTTGATGAAGCGCTTGCGGCACTCGTAAGCCGGCGGCTGGCCGGGCAGCGTCGGCGCGATGGCGTCGATGCTGGCAAAGGCAAGCCAGGGATGGATGGATTCCGCGCCGTAGCCGGCCAACAGCGCGAAGTGATGCACCTCGCGCGCGTCGCCGGTTTCGACGATCAGGCTGCACGCGGTGCGCAGGCCCGCCTTGACCAGGTATTGATGCACCGCCGAGCAGGCAAGCAGCGACGGGATCGCCACGCGGTCGGCATCGGCGTTGCGATCGGACAGGATGATGATGTTGCTGCCGTGTCCGACGGCGCGTTCCGCCGCCGCGCAGACTGCGTAGAGCGCCTGCGACATGCCCACCGGCCCGCCCGCCGCCGGTGTCGTGATATCGATCACCTTCGAGCGAAAGACGTTGTCGGTCAGGCGGTCGATCTGCTTCAGCCTGGCCATCGTCTCGGGCGCAAGGATCGGCTGCAGCACCTCCAGGCGGGGCATCGGCTCGGTTTCGTCGATCTTCAGCAGATTGGGGTTGGGACTGACCAGCGAGATCAGCGACATGACGATCTCTTCGCGGATCGGATCGATCGGCGGATTTGTCACCTGCGCGAACAACTGCTTGAAATAATTGAACAGCGGCTTGTTGCGGCTGGAGAGCACCGCCAGCGCGGCGTCGTTACCCATCGAGCCGGTCGCCTCCTCGCCATTGAGGGCCATCGGCTCGAGGATGAACTTGAAGTCCTCCTGCGTGTAGCCGAATGCCTGCTGAAGATCGAGCAACGGCACCCGCAGCGCGTCTTCGCTCTCGACCTCGGGCATTTCGTCGACATAGTGGCGCGAACGCTCGACCCAGCGGCGGTAAGGCTTCTGCTGCGCGAGCGTCTGCTTCACTTCCTCGTCATCGACGATGCGGCCCTGTTCGAGGTCGATCAACAGCATCTTGCCCGGTTGCAGGCGCCACTTCTTGACGATCCGCTCCTCGGCGATCGGCAGCACGCCGATCTCGGATGCCATGACGACGAGGTCGTCGTCGGTGACGAGGTAGCGCGCCGGCCGCAGGCCGTTGCGATCAAGCGTGGCTCCGATCTGGCGGCCGTCGGTGAACGCCACCGCCGCCGGACCGTCCCAGGGCTCCATCAGCGCCATGTGATACTCGTAGAAGGCGCGCCGATCCTCGTCCATCAGCTGGTTGCCGGCCCAGGCTTCCGGAATCAGCATCATCATGGCGTGCGGCAGGCTGTAGCCGCCCATCACCAGCAGTTCGAGCGCATTGTCGAAGCTGGCCGAGTCGGACTGGCCGTCGTAGATCAAAGGCCAGATCTTCTCCAGATCCTCGCCAAACAGCGCCGAGGAAATGTCGTGTTCGCGCGCCCGGATCCAGTTCACGTTGCCGCGCAAGGTGTTGATCTCTCCATTGTGGGCGATCATGCGGAACGGATGCGCCAGATCCCAGGTCGGGAAGGTGTTGGTGGAAAAACGCTGGTGCACCAGCGCCAATGCGCTGACCAGGCGCGGATCCTGCAGGTCGAGGAAATACTTGCCCACCTGGTCGGCCAGCAGCATGCCCTTGTAGACCACGGTGCGGGTCGACAACGAAGGAACGTAGAAAGTCTTGCCATCGACGAGCTTCAGCGCCTGCACCCGGTGGCCGGCTTCCTTGCGGATGACGTAGAGCTTGCGCTCGAAAGCCTGCTGATCGGCGATGTCGGCGCCGCGGCCGATGAACACTTGCCGGATCACCGGCTCGAGATCCCTGGCCGCCTGGGCCAGGCCACGGTTGTCGCGGGGAACGTCGCGCCAGCCCAGCAGAATCTGACCTTCATAGCGGATGGTCCGTTCGATGGCCGCCTCGCAGGCGCGCCTGCTCTCGCTGTTGCGCGGCAGGAAGATCATGCCGACGCCATAGTCGCCTACCGGCGGCAGGGTCGTGCCCTGGCTGGCCATCTCCTCGCGGAAGAATTGGTCCGGAATCTGGATCAGGATGCCCGCGCCATCGCCCAGCAGCGGATCGTAGCCGGTCGCGCCGCGATGCTCGAGGTTCATCAGAATCCGCAGGCCCTGCTCGACAATCGCATGGCTCTTGACGTTCTTGATGTGAGCGACAAAACCGACGCCACAAGCGTCGCGTTCGTGCACAGGATCATACAAACCCTGCTTGTCGGGCATGGTCATTGACGTTTCCTTTGATGTTGGCCAGCCGCCCGGCCTGGCGGCGCCCCGGCACGGGAAAGTGGGGCGCCGAAAGCGGTTCGGCGCGTTGGAACGCGCCGAACTGTCGAACTGTCCATTTCGGGCGAACCTTGGAATATACCGAGATTCGCCCGGCCCTTCAAGGCAAACGGCCCGGTCGGCCGGCCCGGTGGGCGGAGGGTGTCAGTAGGTACCCTGGGACATCATGGCGTCGGCCACCTTGACGAATCCGGCGATGTTGGCGCCATCGACGTAATTGACGAAACCGTCCTTTTCGCCATGCCGCACGCAATTGCCGTGGATGTCCTTCATGATGCGATGCAGTTGGGCGTCCACTTGCTCGCGCGACCAGGGCAGACGCTGGGCGTTTTGCGTCATCTCCAGGCCGGAGGTGGCCACGCCGCCGGCATTGGATGCCTTGCCCGGGGCATAGAGTATCCGCGCGGCGAGGAAGATATCGACGGCCTCCAGCGTGGAGGGCATATTGGCGCCCTCGGCGACGCACTTGACGCCATTCTTGACCAGTTCCTTGGCATCGTTGCCGTCGATTTCGTTCTGTGTCGCGCTCGGCAGCGCGATATCGACCGGCACGCCCCAGGGCTTGACCCCCGGCACGTACTGCAAGTCGAATCGCTTGGCGTACTCGGACACCCGGCCATACTGGTTGTTCTTGAGATCCATCAGCGCATCGAGTTTTTCGCGGGTGAAGCCTTTCTCATCGACGACGGTGCCGCCGGAGTCGGAGCAGGTGACGACCTTGCCGCCCAGTTCCAGGACTTTCTCGATGGTGTACTGCGACACATTGCCCGACCCCGACACCGAGACGCGCATGCCCTCGAACGACAATCCCTTGCTGGCCAGCATTTCCTGGACGAAATACACGACGCCGTATCCCGTGGCCTCGGGGCGAATCAGGCTGCCGCCGAAGGACATGCCCTTGCCGGTGAACACGCAGGCGGCGTTGTTCGAAAGCTTCTTCATCATACCGGCCATGAAGCCGACTTCGCGGCCGCCGACTCCGATGTCGCCGGCGGGAACGTCGGTGTCCGGCCCCAGATGGCGATAAAGCTCGATCATCAGCGCCTGGCAGAAACGCATGACTTCACCCCGGCTCTTGCCCTTCGGGTCGAAATCCGACCCGCCCTTGCCGCCCCCCATCGGCAGCGTGGTCAAGGCGTTCTTGAACGTCTGCTCGAAGGCAAGGAACTTCAGAATGGACAGATTGACGGAAGGATGGAAGCGCATGCCACCCTTGAACGGCCCGATGGCCGAGTTGTGCTGAATGCGGAATGCACGATTGACTTGGGTTTCGCCGCGGTCATCGACCCAGGCGACGCGAAACTGTATGGCCCGCTCCGGCTCGACCAAGCGTTCGAGGAGGCCCGGCTCCGCATACTGCGGGTTGGCGGCGATGAAACCCCACAGACTACCCATCACTTCCTGCACCGCCTGCAGGAATTCGGGCTGATTCGGATCGCGTGCGCGCACGTAATCCATGAAATCCGACAGATTCTTGTATTTCATTTTTCGCTCCCGTCCAGTTCAAAAAAACAGCGGGCGCTGATTATGCGCGATTCCAGCGCGCAATGTGGCCCCGCAGTGGGGCGGATTGTATGCCCCCACCGGGACATCTGGAATCCTTCCGCGAAAGTCAGTCGTGGCGCGGCGCCGAGTCAGGCGCAACAGGCGTCGATGGTGGCGAGAAGGAGCGCCGGGGCGGCATCGGCATGGGTGCGGGCCTCGCCCAGCCGCCCGAGCAGGACCAGGCGAAGGCGCCCGGCGATAACCTTCTTGTCGTGGCCCATGAGATCGAGGTAGCGCTCCGCCCCCAATGGCGCGCCGCGTACCGGCAGGGCCGCGCGCGCCAGGAGCCGCCGGACGCGCTCGACGTCGGCGCCGGTCAGCCACCCCAGGCGCCGGGAAAGTTCGGCGGCCATGACCGTTCCGGCGGCCACCGCCTCGCCGTGCAGCCATTCCCCGTAGCCGACGCCGGTTTCGATGGCGTGCCCGAACGTATGGCCGAGGTTCAACAGGGCGCGCCCCCCTTCCTTGGCGGTTTCATGCTCGTCGCCGGCCACCACTTCCGCCTTGTTGGCGCACGAGCGCTCGATGGCGAAGGCCAGGGCTTCCGGGTCGCGCGCCATCAGCCGCTCCATGTTGCCTTCCAGCCACTCGAGAAAGGGCAGATCGCGGATCAGGCCGTATTTGATCACTTCCGCCATGCCCGCCGACAGCTCTCGGTCGGGCAAGGTGCCCAAGGTATCGGTATCGGCGAGGACGAGGCGCGGCTGCCAGAAGGCGCCGATCATGTTCTTGCCGCGCGGATGGTTGATGCCGGTCTTGCCCCCCACCGATGAATCCACCTGGGCCAGCAGGGTCGTCGGCACCTGGATGAACGGCACGCCACGCTGATACGTGGCCGCCGCAAAGCCGGCGAGATCGCCGACGACCCCTCCGCCCAAGGCAACTATCGTGGTCGCGCGGTCGCAGCGTTCCGCCAGCAGCGCGTCGAAAATCTGATTGAGCGTCGCCCAGTTCTTGCTCGACTCCCCGTCGGGAACGACGATCTCGGCGACTCGCACGCCTTCGGCGCGCAAGGCCCCGGCCAGCCGGGCAAGATAAAGGGGCGCCACCACGTCGTTGCTAACGATGGCGACCCTGGGCGTCGGCAGAGCCGCCGTGATCAGTTCAGCCCGCGCGAGCAAGGCGGCGCCGATATGAATCGGATAACGCCGTTCGCCAAGTTCGACCTTCAGCGTTGGCATCGTTGCTTCAACTCCCTTTCAATGCGCTGCACCAGAACGCCCGCCGCACCTTCCTTGCTGTCGATGATAACGTGCGCCACTTCCCGATAGAGAGGGTCGCGCTGCTCGAAAAGCGCCTCGAGCCGGGCCAGGGGATCGGACACCTGGAGCAACGGTCGATTGCGATCGTGGCGGGTGCGCTGATAAAGGACGTCGGGCGACGCGCATAGATAGACGACGACCCCGCTATCGTGAAGGCAGCGCCGGTTCTCCTCGGCCAGCACGGCGCCGCCGCCGGTTGCCATCACCAGATTCGGCTCCTTAACCAGCTCGGCCAGCACATCGCTTTCGCGCCGGCGAAATCCCGCCTCGCCCTCGATGTCGAAGATCAGCGGTATGCGCACGCCGGTGCGCACCTCGATCTCGTGATCGCTATCGACAAAACGACGATGCAGCCGCTTGGCCAGTTGCCGACCGACCGTGGTCTTGCCGGCGCCCATGAGGCCAACCAGATAGATGTTGGAGGAACAGCCGTCGGCAACATGATTCACACCCGGATTCTAGCAGTCCACGAAAAAGGGCCGGCGGCGCCGGCCCTTGCCCGGATGAAAAACCGCTCAGCGCAACGACAAGGTATCGGCGACGATCTTGGGTGTGACGAAGACCAGCAATTCGCGGCGGTTGTCGGTCTTGTCGGTCTTGCGGAACAGGTGGCCGAGCACGGGAACATCGCCCAGCAAGGGCACGCGCGTCACCGTGTTCCGCTCTTCCTGGACATAGATGCCGCCGATCACCACGGTGCCGCCATTCTCCACCAGCACGTCGGTCTTGACGTTCTTGGTGTCGATGGCCAGGCCGTAGGACGTAGACAAGGACGGATTGACGTTGTCCTTGTTTACCTTGAGGCTCATAAGCACCTTGCCGTCGGGCGTGATGTGCGGTGTCACGTTCAGCGAAAGAACGGCTTTCCGGTAGGCCACGGTCGTGGCGCCGGAACTGCTGGCCGACCAATACGGCAACTCTTGTCCGTCCTCGATGGTCGCCTCTTTCTGGTCGGCGGTCAGGACGCGCGGACTCGAAATCGTCTTGCCCTTGCCATCGGCCTCCATGGCGGAGATTTCGAGCGTCAGGATCTGAGAGAGGCTGCGGTTGAACAAGGACAGCGCGAACTGGCCGGCCGGATTGGTGGCGGCGAGGTTCACGATCTGCTGGTCCTGATAGATCACCGACGTCTGCGGCGACGCCATGTCGAAAGTAATCTTGCCATCATCCGATATGTCGGTAATGCGTCCGGTGGGCACGTACGTACCCCACGGCATCAGGCGATTGGTATCCGAGGTGGACCCGGCAACGCCCCAACGCATGTTGCCCAGCCCATGGCCACCCATGGCCAACCCCTTCGAGTCGCTAACGCCAAGACGCGCGCCCAGCGACTTCGAGAAAGTGTTGTCGGCCTCGACGATGCGGGCCTCGATCAATACCTGCCGCACGGGCACATCGATCTCGGTGATCAGGCGGCGAATCTCGGCCAGCTTGGTCGGCGTATCGGTGACGAAAAGCTTGTTGGTCCGCTGATCGAAGATGGCGCTGCCACGGTCGGACAGAATCCGCGCGGGCAACTTGGCGGTCGTCGCTGTCGCCGACGCCGCGGCCCCGCCTCCGCTCGCGCCACCAACCGTGCTGATGCCCCTGAGCATCTTCTCGAGGATATCCGCCTTCTGGTAATTGAGCTGGAAGCTCTCCGTCCGCACCGGTTCCAGATCGGCGATCGCCTGGTTCGACTCCAACTCCAGTTTCTCGCGCGCCGCCAATTCGTCACCCGGCGCAATCCAGATGACGTTGCCGTTCTTGCGCATGGCCAGGCCCTTCTGCTTCAGGACGATGTCGAGCGCCTGGTCCCACGGCACGTCATTCAGGCGCAGTGACACATTGCCCGCGACCGTGTCGCTGATCACGATATTGAAGTTGGTGATGTCGGCGAAGACATGCAGCAATTCCCGCAGCGGGATATTCTGAAAATTGAGCGAAACCTTTTCGCCTTGATAACCCTGCCGTTGCGAACCCTGGAACAGCCTGGAGGGATCCTCCTTCAAGGGCTTCACTTCGATGACGAACTGATTGTCCGTTTGGTAGGCGGTATGCTCCCAGAGCCCCTGGGGCGAAATGACGATGCGCGCGTTCTCGCCCTGGCGCATGGTATTGACGGTGGTCACCGGCGTTGCGAAGTCACTGACGTCGAGCCGTCTGCGCAACTCCTCGGCCAATTGAACCTTTTGGAACTCGACCAGCAGATTTGGCCCTTGCTGTCGCACATCGATGCCTATGTCGGCGTCCGACAGATCCACCGTCACCAGTCCCTCGCCGGTCTTGCCACGCCTGAACTTGATATCGCGAATCGATCGTGTGTCATCCGACTTCGCCGTCGCGGCGAAATGTTGACCCGTGGGTGCGACCCCCTCCCCGACGACGGTCGGCACCAGGGTAATCAGGAAATCCCGGCCTTCAGCCTGCGTCTGGTACGTACCGATCCTGCTCAGATTGAGCACCAGGCGAGTGCGGTCTCCCACTTGGACGATATTGATACTGCGCAGTTCACCTTCATTGACCTGTTGCAGCGTGCGGCCGAGTGAATTGGCTGTTCCGGGGAAATCGAACACCACGCGCGCCGGGGCCGCCACGCTAAAACTCGACGGCGGCGCCGCGAGCGCCTGCTTCAGCCCGACCTTGATCATGGTGTTGCCGTTCTGCTGCGTCACCATCAACGACTCGATGCCGTTGGCGGCCGCTGTCTCCGCACTGTTAGCGCTCGCCGCGAACGAAACCGAAAGACATGCGCTGGATCCCAACACAAATGCCAACAGGAAACGGGCCAGCAGCCCAACATATCGGGATCTCATTTCTTCGCCTCCTTCTGCGGCTGTGCACCTTCCTGCAACTGCAAGGTGGCAAGCCGCTCCACCCAGTCGGTCGTGTGACCGCTGGGATCCTGGACCAATTCCTTGACGTTGACCTGCGCTTCGGTGATCGATGAGACGACACCGAAATCCTGCCCCAGGTGGTTGCCGGTCCTGATCTGATGAACCATGTTATCGACCTGGATCAGCGCATACAACGCCTTGTTCTTGCGAATGACGCCGACCATGCGGAGGGATTCCAGCGGATACGCCTCGAGCGGCTCGCGCGGCCGGTCGAAATCGGGCTGCACGCCGCCGGTGCTGGCGCGCTTCTCGGGCATCGCCTTCGACGGACTGAATGGCTCCGGCAAGTCACCGGCATCGTAGGACACCACCGGAAACGGCTTGATCTCGGGAATCGGCTGGACCCGCCCTCGCATTCCCTGCGAAGCCTCCGTCATCCATTGTTTCAAGTCTTGGTGTTCATCACTGCCGCAGGCCGTCAATGCCAAGGCCAGCAGCAACGCGGGAGTCCGGCCATTCATGCTATTTGCCCCCCCCCTTCGGCGTCGCCTTCGCCGAACCCTTGGTTTTTTCCTTTTCCTTGGCCTGTTTTTCCTTCTTCTGGCGGGCGAGTTCCTCCTCATCGAGGTAACGGAAAGTCTTCGCCAGGGTGGACATCGAGAGGCCGCCTTCCTTGGTTTGAGCCACTTCGATATCGTTCAGGGTCACGATACGGGGCAGCTTCGCGATATCGCCGGTGAAGGCGCCCAGATCATGGTAGGGCCCCGACACCTTGATCGTGATGGGGAGTTCCGCGTAGAACTCTTGGAATGCCTCGGCGCCTGGCTTGAACAGGTCGAACTGAAGTCCGCGACCGAGGCCCGCCTGGTTGATGTCGATCAGCAGCGACTCCATTTCCGACGCATTCGGCAACTGCTTCAGCAACGCACCGAACGAACGGTTGATCTCCGCCAATTGCTTCTGATATTCCTCGAGGTTGACTGCCTGCGCCTTCTTGGTTCGCCACTCGTCCTTCAACTTCGTTTCCTGCTGCTGCTTGTTATCCAGGTCTTCGAGCTGGACCCGCCACCCCATCCACCAGCCCAGCGCCACCACGAGCAGCAGGATGCAGACGAGGATGATCGCCTTCGGCAAGGTGGGCCAGACACCCGGATCTTTGGGGTCCAGATTCTTGAAGTCTGAAACCAGCTCGCGAAAATCCACCGCTGGAAGCTTCATGGCTGGAATCGTCGGCGCTTTCACGACTTGCCATCCTTCCGTGTTGGCTTACCCGTGCCCGCGGCAGGCTTACCCTTGCCGGCCGGCGCGGCCTTGGTCTCTTCGCTGAATTGCTGCCTTGTGAACTGAATCCGCAGGGTGAAATCGCTCAGTCGCCGCTTGTCGACCGTAACGGCCTTGATCTCGACGAGATCCGGCTTTTCCAGGACGGGCGAGTCATCGAGATTGCGCATCAGCGTCGACACCTTGGCGTTCGATTGCGCGAGGCCATTCAGGGTGATTTTCTGGCCGGCCTGCTTCACGGACTTCAAATACACGCCACTCGGCACCTGCCTTGCCAGCTCGTTGAACAAGTGGACCGTTTCAGTACGGTTCGCTTGCAGTGATTCGATGATTTGCTTGCGCGACAACAGTGCCTCGGTCTGCTCCTTCAACTTCTTGATTTCGTCGATCTGCTTGTCGAGCAGCGCGATTTCCTTCTTGAGAAAGACATTCTTGCTTTCCTGGGCGGAAATGTAGCCGCTAAGCACGGTATAGCCCAGGAACCAGACAAGGCCGGCCAGGACCAGCATGAGGCCCGCCAGCGCATAGAACTGCTCACGCCGCGCCTTGCGCTTCTGTTCGCGGTGTGGCAGCAGGTTGACGCGAATCACTGATCCGACCTCCGCATGGCCAAGCCACAGCCGACCATGAGAAGCGGCGCGTCGGCAATCAATTGCCTGGGTCTCACCTTCGACGACGGCACCATGCCAGCAAAGGGATTGGCAATCATGGTCGGCACCTGCGTCCTGTTGGCGACGATCTCATCCACCCCGGCGATCGAGGCGCAACCGCCCGCGAGGACAATGTGATGCACTTGGTTGAACTGCGTGGAGGAAAAGAAGAACTGAAGCGCGCGGGAAACCTCGATCGACAGGTTCTCGATGAAGGGACGCAACAACTCCGACTCGTAGTTTTCCGGCGCGCCGCCCGTGCGCTTGATCGATTCCGCCTCCTCGGCGCTCATGCCATAGACGCGCATGATGTCCTGGGTCAACTGGCTGCCGCCGAACGCCTGTTCGCGCGAATAGACCAACTGATCGTCCTTCATCACCATCACCTTGGTGGCAACCGCGCCGATATCGATCAAGGCGATGATCTGGTCCTTCCCTTTCATCTGCAACTGCCGGAGCACCAGATCGAAGGCAGCCTGGACGGCGAACGACTCCACGTCCATTACCAGGGGTTTCAGTTCGGCGGCTTCGGCACAGGCGACGCGATCCTCGACCTTCTCCTTGCGCGACGCCGCGATCAACACTTCGACTTCCTCGGGGCTCGAGGGCAGCGGCCCGAGAACCTGAAAGTCGAGATTGACCTCGTCGAGCGCGAACGGAATGTACTGATTCGCCTCCGACTCCACCTGCACTTCCATCTCGGTCTCGCGCAGGTTGGCGGGGAGAATTATCTTCTTGGTGATGACGGCCGCAGTCGGCAGCGACATGGCGACGAACCGGGTGGAGGTGCCGAGCTTGCGCCAGCACCTGCGCACGGCTTCACAGACGGCATCGAAGTTGGCAATGTTGCCATCCACCACGGCTTCCTTGGGCAGGTACTCGATGCCATAGCGTTCCAGACGATAGGAATCCTTGCCAGTCTCCGCGAGCTCGACCATTTTTACCGCAGACGTGCTGATGTCCAAGCCCAAGAGCGGCCGCGCTTTGGGATTGAAGATCGAGAAGTCGATCTGCAAGACTTTTCCCTTTCAGAACCTTTACTTAGCGACACTACGGATAATTTACTTCAGATGCTATCAGCAACCATATCGGCTGTAAACAAAAATTCTTGAGCAATTAAGGCCTTGGCGGAAGCGTGGCAACCGAGCCGATATAAAATTGCCCGGACTTCAGCCGTCCCACCCGCTCAACCTTGTTCCCAAATCTTCCCGCAAGCCTGCGCTGGCTTTTCATCGCCCTGTCCGTCCTGGTCGGCGGGTTGCTGGTCGCGCTCGCGCTTGGCGGGATATTCCTCATCCTTGCCTATCCGCAACTACCTTCGCTCGAAGCGCTGACGGATTATCAACCGAAGATCCCGCTCCGTGTCTACAGCGCCGACGGATACCTGATCGGGGAGTTCGGCGAGGAGCGGCGGCATGTGGTGCGGGTCCAGGATCTTCCGGCACATCTGAAACAGGCCATTCTCGCGGCCGAGGACGAGCGTTTCTATCAGCACTCCGGCGTCGACACGCTCGGCATACTGCGCGCCGCCTACTCCAACCTCGCCAGCGGCGGCAAGCGCCAGGGCGCCTCGACCATCACCATGCAGGTGGCGCGAAACTTCTTTCTCTCGTCCGAAAAGACCCTGACCAGAAAAATTTATGAAGCCCTGCTGTCCTTCAAGATCGAGCACAACCTGAGCAAGGACGAGATCCTGCAGCTCTACGTCAATCAGATATACCTCGGGCAACGCGCATACGGGTTCGCCGCCGCCGCCCAAGTCTATTTTGGCAAGCCGCTCGGCGACATCACCACGGCCGAGGCGGCGATGCTGGCCGGGCTGCCCAAGGCACCGTCGCTGTACAACCCGGTGGCGAATCCCAAGCGCGCGCGCATCCGGCAGCAGTACGTGCTCAGGCGGATGCGTGAACTGGGGTTCGTCTCGTCCGAGGACTTCACACGGGCTGCGGCGGAAGACCTTCGCATCAAGCACGATGTAAACGACTTCGGCTTTCATGCCGAGCATGTCGCCGAAATGGCGAGACAAATCGCCTTCGACCGTTTCCAGGACGATGCCTACGCCATCGGCCTGCGCGTGACCACGACGATCCGCAAGGCCGATCAGGAAGCAGCCTATCAAGCCTTGCGGCGCGGCGTGCTCGACTATGACCGCCGCCACGGCTATCGGGGCGCCGAAGCCTACGTCGACCTTGCCAAGGCGCGCCCTAGCCAGGAGGAAGAACTGGATGAACTGCTCCAGGACTTCGACGTCGCCGGCGATCTGCACCCCGCACTGGTGCTGGCGGCCGACAGTTCCCTGGTTCGCGCCTACCTGCGTGGCGGCGAGATCGTCGAACTGAAAGGGGCCGCCATCAAGTTCGCCACGCGCATGCTCGACCAGAAGGCGCCGGCCAACAAACGCATCCGGCCCGGCGCGGTGATCCGCCTCGCCAAGGACGCCAAACAAGGGTGGCAGATCGTCCAATTGCCGGAGGTCGAGGCCGCGCTCGTCGCCGCCGGCCCCCACGACGGTGCCGTGCGTGCACTGGTCGGCGGCTTCGATTTTGGTCGCAACAAGTTCAACCACGTCACCCAGGCCTGGCGCCAACCCGGCTCCAGTTTCAAGCCGTTCATCTATTCCGCGGCGCTGGAAAAAGGCTACTACCCCGCCTCCGTCATTCCGGACGAACCCATTTCCATCTCGGCCGAGGAAACCGGCTCCCAGGCGTGGGAACCCAAGAATTACGATGGCAAGTACGAAGGGCCGATGACATTGCGCACCAGCCTCGCCAAGTCCAAGAACATGGTGTCCATCCGCCTGCTGCGATCGATCGGCACACATTATGCGCAGGACTACGCCGCGCGCTTCGGCTTCGACGCCGACAAGCATCCGCCGTATCTGACCCTGGCCCTCGGCGCCGGTTCGGTGACGCCCTGGCAGCAGCTCGCGGCCTACTCGGTATTCGCCAATGGCGGCTACAAGATCGAGCCTTACATCGTCAAGGAAATCACCGATGTCAAAGGCAACGTGCTGGCGGCGGCAAAGCCGGTCTCGGCCGGCGAGGAGCGTCTCCGCGTCATCGATCCGCGTAACGCCTACCTGATCGACAGCATGATGCACGACGTCGTGCGGCGCGGCACCGCCACGCGCGCCAACGTGCTCCGGCGGGGCGACCTCGCCGGCAAGACCGGCACCACCAACGACTACGTCGATGCCTGGTTCTGCGGTTATCAGCCCACCGTCGTGGCCATCGCCTGGATCGGTTTCGACCAGCCGAAGCGGATGGGCAACGGTGAAACGGGGGGCGCCGCCGCGCTGCCGATGTGGATCGGCTACATGCAACAAGCGCTCAAGGGCGTGCCGGAGTCATTCCTCGAACGGCCCGAAGGACTGACCCCGATCACCACGCCCGATGGAGAAGCCGAGGACTACGTCTATCACGAGCACATGCCGGTGACCGCCGCCCCCCTTCCCTCGCCATCTCTGCCTTTCCCGCCTTTTCCGCCCTTCCCGTAATCGGTCGCCCGCAATCGCAATCTCGCACTCGGATTGCGGCGGCCCGTTCCGCCATCAGTTCACCAGTTCGCGCCAGAGCGCCCGTTTGATCGTGGTCCCCTGGGTGGTCGGCGGGTTGACCGTCACCGTGGTCCCGTCGGAAAGATTGACGATGACCGCCAGCTTGCCGCCCGGCAGGCCAACTCCAGCTGCTCCAACCGCCATCGCACTACTGAGGTAGCTAATGGACCCGTTAAGGGACTTGTGCGCCTTCGTTGGTTGGGTTTCCAGCATATATACGTAGCTGGTGCCCCCGATTTCACACACGCTGCTGGGATCCGGGATGCTTGATATGACCGTCAGCGTCTTTTGATCCCCATTGAACAGCCGTGGATTAAGCACCACTCGTTCTCCGTTTTGGACGTTGAAGTCCAGGTACCACCCCGGGCTCGAGGCCAATACCGCGTCGTAGTCGATGCTTCGGTTGTTGCCGCTGCCGGACATGGTGAACTGCTTGACACCTGGCTGGCTTCGAAACGCCCCCCAGTTCTTGAGGTTGTTGGCATCGTCGCGAATCGCGTAGAAGGATTGCATGTCGGTGTTCAGAATGTCGCTATTCTGAGGGTTGGCGGAATGGGTGCCATCGCCCAGGTAGCGGCCCGTGCCGACGTAAATCGCACGCTGGTTCGCCTGTCCGCCGGAACTGTCGAGAATGTCGCCCAGCTCGACCCGGGTAGTGACAGGCTGGGCACTCGCGCCGGTTCCCAAGGTTGCCAGCACTCCCACGGTATCCGCGTTGATGTCGAAGCGCCAGACATTGCCACTCAGGTCGCCGGCATAAACGTGCTGGACCGTGTTGTCGTCCATGCCCGCATCCGTCCAGCCGTTGACCCAGGCGATGCCGGTCTCTTCCGGATTGGCGTTGCCCGAGACGACTATTTCGGACTCCTTGCTGCCCGTCTGCAAATCGAGGACATACAGTCGCGCCGCGCCACTGCCCGGGTTTACGTTGTTGTAGCCGGAAGCGAACATCGCCACCCATTTGCCATCGCTTTGGCGCTTGGTAATCTGGGCCGCACCATAGGTGTAGCCGAGGTCCAGATCATCGGCGGTGGAAAACTCCCACAGCAATTCCGGCGTGTCGTCCGTGACGTCAAGCGCATAGTAGGAACGGCCGCCCTTGCCCAGGCCGCCGATCAGGATGGTACGCCACTGACCCTGGAGATAGGCATCGCCAATGGTGATCGGCCCATCGACATAGTAGCGATGCAGGTTCGCGTAGTTGGTGTCGGCCAGTTTGTACAGCATCGGGATCACCGCCGTCGGCACGAAGGCCCAGCGCTCGACACCCGTCGTCGCATCGAAGGCATGAAGCATGCCGTCGTTGGCGGCGGCGTAGACGGTTGCCGAGCGACTCGGATTCCAACTGGAATAGCCGTGCTCGGTGTAGTCGAACGCGGGCTTGTTCACATAGACCGGCGACGAATTGACGATATCCCCCAGTACGTGTGTTCGTGACCGGTAGATTCGATGGGTATTTCCGGCGACATCCTCGAAGCCTCGCTGCCCGCGCAGAAAAGCGATCATGTTGGCCGCGCCGATCGCACCGGTCGATTGCGTTTGCAGGGTCGCATCGAACGTCGAATACTGGCTGAGCGGCCCGTTGGGGTTGGCAGAACCGGCATCGAAGTTCTTCGCGGTAATGAAGCTGGACAAGTTGCCGACGCCGAACGCGCCGAGCGTATTGCCCGTCCGCATGTAGATGGTGCGGCTGTCGCCATTCGAGGTCGTCTGGCCGTCGAGCTGCTGCTGGGCGCTCCAGCTTGCCGTGGTATCCACGTCGCCCGTGGTCAGGCTGATGGAACGACGCTGGAGATCGCCAACCCATTCCGAAGTCTTGTACAAGGCCACGTAGGCGTATTGATCCCCCTGCACCGGCGCCAAGGTACTGGTCGCCGCGGCGCCGCCGGAACCATTGCGGGCATTGACGCCGGCCAATGCCTTGCTCAGGCCGCTCGCCAGCGCCTGTGGCGTACCCGCGCTGTAGTAGACGCCCCGGCCATTCACGGCGGCATGCCAAAGATCATCGACGGTGGTGGAACTGTTCGATGTCGGCACCGGCCACATCTTGGTACCCTGCACGATATCGGGGTAGTCGCACGTGTTGCCACAGCTCTCGTAATTCTCCGCATATGTCAGGGTGCCGTTGATGCCCAGGCCAAGCGTAAACGTGGTCATGTGCTGATGGCTCGCCGTGTCACGACCGGCACCTGGCACGTTGTCCTTGCAAACATCGAGACCGAGCGCTCCCGTGCAGTTGCTCAACGCCGACGTGCGCAGATCCGTTTCGTAGTAGTACATCGCGACATCGGCCAGGCTGTCGCTGCTGCCACCCGTGCTATTGGTAGTGGGGGTGGAGGAAAGCAGAACCGGCGCGGTATTGGGCGGCGCCGTCGGTGCGGGGTTCTGGCAGGCGATGAAGGTGGTCGCCGCCCCGAAGTTGCTCCAGCCGCTATCGACAGGCGTGCCCTGCTGACCATTGATCGTCGTCGTCTTGATCGTCTTCCGCTGCTCCTGCTGTATAACGCGCCGTCTCCCGCCCGAGCAACCCGAACTGGTGACGGTATAAATGTATTGCCGATAGACATCGGTCAGCGTCACCGTCGTCGAACTGCCATCCCACATGGGTTTGGGAGCGCCACCATCCTGGTTGCCCAGCGCCGACCCGTCCAGCTTGCAGCCGCCATGACGACTGCATTCCATGCCCGTCGTTTGAGTATTCCAGTAGCCGTCGGTGGCCAGGATGGTGAAGTTCTGTTGACACGAATACTGCAAGGGGTCCACAACCGATGTGCCACAGAAGTTCTGGCCATTGAGCTGGCCGCCGTATAGCTGGCCGGCGGTGGTCAAGGCCCAGCGCAGGCCGGTGCCGTCGCTCGGCTGCGCGGAGAAGATCTTGTTGTACCAGGCCGGCTTGCCGGTCGTATCGAACACTTCGAGATTCCGGAAATCGCTGCCGGTATTGTTGTTGATGCTCATGTAGCCAACCCGGTACTTGTTGTCGACCGGCTTGAAAGCCAGCGACAAGGCCGACTTCATCATCTGCATGCGTGTCCGGTAATAGCTGTACCAGTTGGCGAAGTTCTGCTGCTCCGCCAGCGACACGACACGCTTGGTATAGCTGGCGTTCCCGTAGCACGTCCCGGATGACGGTGTGCCCACGCCCGTGTACTCGTAGTAATAGGCGGCCTGCGCCGTGTCGCCCGAGTGAGCCCTGAAGTTGGTGGCGAGGTTCGTGGTCGACGAACCGGCGTCGAAGCCGTTGGTCTTGGCGGAGCCAAAGGTGGCGTTGCCCAGTGGATTACCCGTCGCGTCGACCGGAACCGGATAGGTATAGCCGGGGTTGAAATAGACCCTGTTGTAAAAGTGATTCTTGAAGCAGTTGCTGCCTTGCCTGCCATTGACGTCGTCCGGCAGATAATCCCAGCCCATGCTGCCCGAATCGTCGAGGATGAACATGATGTTCGGCTTGACGCTATTGGAAACACCATTGGCGAGCGGCTTGTCGGCCAGATCGACGTTGGCGGCCCCCGCCGACAACGACAGGGACGCGATGAGGGACGCCATGACCGTCGCGACTGAAGACCTGAAAGTATGCTTCATGACATGCTCCCTGCTCACTGTAGGCTGACGATGGATTCGACGAAACTCGTGCTGTTGCGCGGACAGACCACCCGGGCAATGATTCTGTAATAGACGCTGGCCTGTCCGCTGCCGCGGGCGCGTTCCGCGGCATTCTGAATTCGGTAGTTGTAGTCCGGCGTGTTATGAAGACGGGCCTGCATCGGCAACACGTCGCTGGCGCAACGCGCGCCCCCGGCGTTGGCCGAACCGGGCGACTCGCACATGCGCGTGATCAGGTAGCTCGACGAATATCCGGCAGGCATATTGCCGACCCCTTGGGCGCGCGTGTTGCAATTGGCATTGACGGTGCCGCCGTCCCAGGCCACGTCGTCCGTAGTATCGTTCTTCGTCGCGTTGCCGGTGAGGTCACAGCCCTCCATGATCGTCGCGTAGTAGCCGGAGGCGGCCTTGTCGCTGTCAAGGGAGCCGGGCGTGGTCGACTGCGCGGCAAGCCACGACGAAGCAGCCTCGACCGCCACGTCCGACGCTCCAAGGCAGGCCTCCTTGAAGGCCTGGTTGCCGGCGATGAGAATCCCCGTGTCGATGGAGCGCATGAGTGAAAGGGCCGCCAGGCTCATCGTGGCCAGGGCGATCAGGGCCATCACCAGAACTATCCCCGCCTGGCGTGCCACGACGACTGACTTTCGCGGACCAAGGCCATTCTTTGTTACCCGCCCGGTGCTCATCGCCCACTCCTGATCACGTTTGCCCACGGCATTCACGGCGCACATGGCACGTTCGCCTGGCCACAGCCCCAGATCGAATTCCGGATGGGCACGACCGTTTCGAATACCTTGTAGCGATACCTGCATTCATCGCCCGACACGGCAACCGTCGGTCCGCCCGCCCACAGGGCGATCGAGCCGCTGCCACCGTTGCAAGTCGCCTCGACCTCTTCCTTTTCCATCTGCGGACTGCGCGCCAGGACCGCCACCCGCACCGCCAGAATCCGGCTGATTTGCGCCGCCGTCAGGGTATTGGCCGCCCAGATCCCGGTCGGCTCGACCCATTCATTGACCGTCAGGCTGCCCGCCGGCGCGACGCCATAACGAGCCTGGACATTGACGATCTGATCGACCAGCGGCTCGGTATTGGTGCATGTGTAAGGCGCCGCCGTGCGCGAGGGGTCGACCAGCGTCAATTGATTGCACAGCACGGAGTAGCGCTGATAGTTCAGGCTGCTCAGGTTGATCACGATGTCACCGATCCCGTATGCCGGTGCATCGGCGAATACCTGGTTGGGATTCGGCGGGTTGTAGGGATACGGACCGGGGTTATGCTGCAGATCGAACTCCGTGCCGGCCTGCACCGGCTGGGGGTCCTGCGACAACTGCATGAGCGTGCAGACTTTCGAGCCATCACGTGCGCCCACCAGGAACAACTGGCCCTGCTGCATGCTGCCTCCCCAATTGACCCGGATGATCGACGAGGCATTGGGCATGTCCTTGATGATGGTGGTCGGCATGATGCCCATGGGCGAGTCGCCGCGCACCATGACTATCGCATCGGGATTGTCGCCGCCGCCATCGATGACCCGCACCGGCGCCAGGATGCCGCCATCGGCCGGATTGGCGCCGGGGTTCGAAACCACCGTGCCGTTGAAGTAGATGTTGATGCCCAGGGGGCATATCTGCCCCGACGTGCTGCTCATCAGGCCATAGCCGGCCATCCGGATATCACGCTCCAGCAGGAACAGGGCGGCGGCGCCATTGCTCTGCGCGTCGCCGCCACCGGTACTGGTGCGTTTCTGCCCCTCGAACTCCGCCGCGACCTGGCCGATCACCATGATCGTGATCAGGCCGATCACCAGCCCCACCATGATCTCGACGAGACCAAGGCCGCTTTCCTTCCGCTTCATCGGGTTCTGTCTCACGTTCTGCCTCAAGAAGGATTGATCCTGGCGACCTGCGAGAACGTATGCTCGACGCCGCTGTGTGGAGGCGTCCACTCGACGGTGACCGTGACATCGCTGGTGCCGACGACCGTGATGGTCAGCTTGCCATCCGGAAGCTCGGACAGGGATTGGTTCGTCGTGACGTAGTTGGCCAGGTTCGCCTGGTCGACCCACATCCTGCCGATTTGCTGGTTGGCGATCATGCTGGCGTCCAGCCGATACTTGGCGTCCGCGACCTGTTCGACGGCGAAAGCCTGCATTCCGATGATGGCAAGTATGCCGATGGAGAATATCAGCACGCCGACGAGGGCTTCGATCAGCACGACGCCCGCCTGGCCGGCCGGGCCGTGCTCGTGGCGGGAAAGACGGGACGGATTCACGAAGGCACCCCCTATCGAGCCGTGCAGTTGCTGTTGGCGCGATCCGGACAGAAGCGCGTGTCATTGGCGTCCGTGACCTTCGGATCGCACATGCGCACGCCGCCGCCGACTTCGATGTTGATTTCCAGGTCGCGCGTTCTGGCGGGCGCGAGCGCCGCGGGCTGCAAGTCCGCGCAAACGCGCGTCATGACGGCGCTGGCATCGGCGTTGGCGGCCATGCGCCGCCCCAGGCCATCGAAAGCGACGGTCGTCGCGTTGGCCGGCGTCGGGACCACCTCCGCGTTCCTGGAACCTTCCTCGGCCGGCCGCGACTGGATGATCGGCCACTGCGCGACGGGGATGGCATCCCGGCACGGTGTCGGCAGCGCGGGAAATGCGAACTGGATCGTCCAGGACGAGTCGTAGGCCGGGTCGAGCACGAACTCCACCGGCACGTTGCAGCGCACGGCCTCGTTGCGCGCAATTTGCAGCCCGTTCTGGATCGACTCGGCGGCATTGCGCAGCCGCGAGTTCAGCAGCCAGTCGCTGATCACGGGCAGCCCCGTGGCGATCAGGATGCCGAGTATCGTGATCGTGATCATGCTCTCGATCAGCGAAACACCGGCCATCCTCGAAGAGCCGCGCATCATCAGCATGTATCACCCTTGCGCGCGATCCAGCAGGTCGCGCCATTGCCCCATGGCGTCGACGATGTCCTGGCGTTCGATTGATCGACGGTGTAGGCGAAGGAGGCCATGTCGCCAATCCCGGAGGCGGTGATGTCGAAAGTGGTCGCCCCGGTGTTGCAGGCAAAGGTGAAATGCTTGCTCGCCGACGGACACGGGCCGCCCACGTAGGTCCGGTTGTCCTGGAACCACTGCTCCATGCCGATGCGCGCCTGGGCAAGGCCGGTGGTGGCCTCGGGAATCTTGCCGCGCCGCACGTAGTCGGTATAGGCCGGCAGGGCGATCGCGCTGAGAATGGCGACGATCGCCACCACGATCATCATTTCGACCAGCGTGAAACCGCCGGATTCCCGCCTGCCGAGCATTCGTGCGTGTGCCATGAAGTATCTCCCTTGACCTCAGAGTGCTTTCTAGGCCCCTCGCCGGGCAAGCGCAACGCATGGCCGACCAACGGTCGGATCCGGCGGACGAACGCGGGGCGCCGGCGGGCGCCCCGCCGCTCAGGCCAGGGAGACCGGCCTTCCGGACTGTTCGGACATGCAGCGGGCGATGGCCGTCATCAGTTCCTCGCCGTCGCGGGTGCCGACCCAGTGGTCGCCTTCCGGCCGGAAGTGGTAGCCGCCGGAGCGGGCCGCAACCCAGATTTCCCTGGCCGCGGAATGGCGGTTGATGATGATCTTGCTGCCGTCGTCGAACTCCAGTTCGAGCACGCCGCCGGGCTTGACTTCGAGATCGACGTCGGCGCCGCAGCCCTCGATGGCGTCCTCGACGCGGCCGAGCATGCGGTCGGCCAGGAGATTGAATTCGCGTTCTTCCATGATCGCACCATGTTAACATTAGGCCCTGCCTTTGAAACCTCGCCATGCATCCCGTTCTCGTTTTCGTCAGCCTGCTGGCCATCGTGGGGGCCGGCGCCGCCGGTTGCGGCACCAAGGGGCCGCTGACCCTGCCGACCGCCAAGCCCGCCGCCACGGCGCCCGACGCGAGGCTCGCGCCAGCCGCCCCCGGCGCGGCCGCGGGCGGGGTTGCCCGATGACGGCACGGATGATGGCGTTCCCGCGCGGGGACGAGCTGCCCCGCGTCGAGGGCGTGCCGCTCGCCGAAGTGGCGGAGCGTTTCGGCACCCCCTGTTACGTCTATTCGCGCGCCGCGCTCACCGCCGCCTACCAGGAATACCGCGACGCGCTGGCCGGCCGTGACGCCCTCGTCTGCTATGCCGTCAAGGCCAATTCCAACCTGGCCGTGCTCGACGTGTTCGCCCGCCTGGGCGCCGGCTTCGACATCGTTTCGGGCGGCGAACTGGCGCGCGTGCTCGCCGCCGGCGGCGATCCGGGCAAGGTGGTCTTTTCGGGCGTCGGCAAGTCGCGCGCGGAGATGCGCCAGGCGCTGGAAGCCGGCATCTTCTGTTTCAACGTCGAGTCGGCCGCCGAACTCGAAACGCTGAACGCGGTCGCGCTCGAACTTGGCCGCCGGGCGCCGGTATCGCTGCGGGTCAACCCCGACGTCGACGCCAGGACGCACCCGTACATCGCCACCGGCCTCAAGTCGTCGAAGTTCGGCGTGCCCTTCGAATCGGCGCTGGCGCTCTACCGCCGCGCCGGCGTCCTGCCGGGGCTGACTTTGCGCGGCATCGACTGCCACATCGGCTCGCAGTTGCTCGACCCGGCGCCGGCGGCGGCCGCCGCCGCGAAAATCGCCGGCCTGGTCGACACGCTGGCCGCCGAGGGCATCGCCCTGCATCACATCGACCTGGGCGGCGGCCTGGGCATCCGTTACCGCGACGAGGCCGTGCCTTCCGTGGCCGAGTACCTGGCGCCCATGCTGGCGGTGATGCGCGGCCGCAAGGAGCAGCTGGTGTTCGAGCCCGGCCGCTCGCTGGTCGGCAACGCCGGCCTGCTGCTGACGCGGGTGGAGCTGCTCAAGCACGGTGAGGCGAGGAATTTCGCCGTCGTCGACGCCGCCATGAACGACCTGGCCCGCCCCGCGCTCTACGACGCCTGGCATGAAATCATCAACGTGAGCGCGAAAGTCAGCCATGGCGGGACGCCGGCGCCGGCGCGCACCTACGAGATCGTCGGGCCGGTCTGCGAATCGGGCGACTTTCTCGGCCACGCCCGCGAGCTGTCGCTCGCCCCCGGCGACCTGCTCGCCGTCATGTCCGCCGGCGCCTATGGCATGGCCATGAGTTCCAACTACAATACCCGGCCTCGCGCCGCCGAAGTGATGGTCGACGGCGACCGGATGCACCCCGTCCGCCGCCGCGAGGCCATCGCCGACCTGTTCGCCAACGAATCTCTCCTGCCGTGATGCGTACTCTTGCCGCCCTCGTGCTCTCGTTGCCCCTGCTGCTTGCCTGCGGCAAGTCGGACCAGGACAAGCCCCGCGCCGGACCGCCGCCGGCGCAGATCACCGTGACCCAGGTGACCCCCGGCGATTTCGAGGTGGTCGAGGAAACCCTGGGCACGCTGGAAGTGCTGGCCGATCCCAAGGTCGGCGCCGAGGTCGCCGGCCGGGTGACGAAGGTGCTCGCCCGCACCGGCACGGCGGTCAAGGCCGGGCAGGTCATGGCCGTCATCGACCAGGGCGACGTCGCGCTGCAACACCGCGCCGACGAGGCCGAAGTGCGCCGGCTGGAAGCGCTCGCCGCCCAGCAGGGCCGGCTGCTGGAACGCCAGCAGGCGCTGGTGGCCAAGGGCTTTCTCTCGAAGAACGCCGGCGACGACGTCGCCGCCCAGCGCGCCGCCGTGGTCGCGCAGCTCGACGCCGCGCGCGCGCGTGCGGCCAGCAGCAGCCGCAACCTGGGCAAGACGCAGGTGCGCGCGCCGATCGACGGCGTCGTCGAGATCCAGATCGTGGCGCCGGGCGACTATGTCAAGGTCGGCGATCCGCTGTTCCAGCTGGTGGCGCCGAAGCGCCTGCGCGCGCACCTGCCGTTTCCCGAAAGCGCCGCCGCGCGCCTGAAGCCGGGCATGGCCGTGCGGCTGACATCGCCGTCGGCGCCTGGCCGGGTCTATGAAAGCCGCATCCACGACATCCGTCCCGGCATCATCGAGGGCAGCCGCTCGCTCGACGTGCTGGCCGACATCGACAACGACGGCACGCTGCGCGGCGGCGGCACGGTCAATGGCGCCGTCAGCGTCGCCGCCAAGGCCAGCGCGCTCACCGTGCCCGAGCAAAGCGTGGTGCTGCGTCCCGCCGGCAAGGTCGTCTACATCATCGAGGCCGGCGGCGAACAACCGAAGGCGCGCCAGAAGGTCGTCAAGACCGGCGCCAAACGCGGCGGCCGCATCGAAGTGATCGAGGGTCTCGCCGGCGGCGAAACCGTGGCGCTGGATGGCGCCGGCTTCCTCACCGACAACGCCGTCGTCGCCATCAAGGAACCCGCCAAAGTCAGCGCCGGCGGCACGCCGGACACGCCCCGCCCATGACGTTGCCGGAGCTTTCGGTCAAGCGCCACGTCCTGGCGTGGATGATGTCGGCGGTGCTGGTGCTGTTCGGCATCATCTCGATCAGCCGCGTCGGCATGGACCGGCTGCCCTACATCGAGTTTCCGGTGATCTCGGTCACCACGACGCTGAAGGGCGCCAATCCGGACATCGTCGACGCCAGCATCACCAACATCGTCGAGACGTCCGTCAATGGCGTGCCGGGCATCGAACACATCATGTCCAGCTCGTCGCCCGGCGTCTCGGTGGTCAACGTGACGTTCGGCCTGGAGAAGGACATCGACGTGGCCTTCAACGAGGTCCAGGCCAAGGTGAACCAGGTGCTGCGCCGGCTGCCCGACGACACCGATCCGCCGATCGTGGCCAAGATGGAAACCAACGCCTCGCCGATCTTCTGGCTGGCGCTGCAGGGCGACCGCACGCAGCAGCAGATGAACCAGTACGCCCTCAACGTCATCAAGAAGAAGCTCGAGACCATCGACGGCGTCGGCGAAATACGGCTCGGCGGCCGCCGCGACCGCACCATCCGCGTCAACCTGCTGCCGGACCGCATGGCGGCGCTGGCCATCGCGCCGCAGGACATCGCCGCGGCCTTCGCCAGCGAGCACGTGCAGATGGCCGGCGGCTTCGTCGTCGGCCAGACCACCGAGAACCTGGTCAAGCTCGACCTGGAGTTCCACACGCTCGACAGCCTGTCCGAACTGGTCGTGGGGCAGCGCAACGGCGTGGCCATCCGGCTCCGGGACGTCGCCGAGCTGGAGGACGGCCTGACCGACAACCGCCAGCTGGCGCGCTTCAACGGCGAGATGACGGTCGGCGTGGCCGTCATCAAGGTGGCCAACGCCAACACCGTCGCCATCGTCGAGCGCGTCCGGGAAAAGGTGATCAACGAAATCGAGCCGCAATTGCCGCCCGGCCTGCGCGTCATCACCGTTTCCGACGACGCCGGCTTCATCCTCAACATCGTCGATTCGCTCACGCAGCACCTGGTCGAGGGCACCCTGCTCGCCTCGCTGGTGGTGTGGTTCTTCCTGCGCTCGATCCGCTCGACGCTGATCATCGCGCTGGCCATTCCGGTGTCGCTGCTCGGCGCCATCGCCGTCATCTACTTCTTCGGCTACACCCTCAATTCCATGACCATGCTGGCGCTGCTGCTGCTGATCGGCGTCGTCGTGGATGACGCCATCGTGGTGCTGGAGAACATTTTCCGGCACCGCGAGGAAATCGACCCGGAACCGGTGTCGGCGGCGGTCAACGGCAGCAAGGAGGTGGTGTTCGCCGTCATCGCCGCGACCCTCTCGCTGGTGTCGATCTTCGCGCCGGTGATATTCCTCTCGGGCATCATGGGCCAATTTTTCCGCTCCTTCGCGGTGGTGGTCACCTTCGGCGTGCTGGTCTCGCTGTTCGTCTCGCTGACGCTGACGCCCATGCTCTGCTCGCGCTACCTGCGCGTCGAAAAGCAGCACGGCCGCGTCTATCACCTGCTCGACGGCATTCTCGGCGGCCTCGACCGCCTTTATGTCGGCCTGCTCGACCGCGCGCTGCGCCACCGCTGGTGGGTGGTGTTCATCACCACCCTGATCGTCGCCACCAGCGCCTTCTTCTTCGTCAACGTCGGCAAGGCCTTCATGCCGCAGGAGGACGAGGGTCGTTTTCGCGTTTCCCTGCGCACGCCGCTGGGATCGAGCATCGATTACACCGACGCCAAGCTGCGCGAGGTGGAAGCCATCCTCAAGCGCCACCCGGAAATCAGCACGGCGTTTTCGCTGATCGGCCTGGGCACGGCCGGCCAGGTGAACCAGGCGCTGGTGATCGTGCGCATGCTGCCGCGCGACCAGCGCACCAGGAGCCAGGACGAGGTCGTCAACGCCGTCCGCCAGGAACTGGCGGCCATTCCGGGCGCGCGCGCCTTCGCCGCGCCGGTGTCGCTGGTCGGCGGCGGCCAGCGCGGCGAGCCCTTGCAGTTCGTCATGACCGGCACCAATCTCGACGAGATCGGCCGCCTGACGGTGGAAATGCAGCAGAAGTTCGCGGCCACCCCGGGCATCGGCCGCGTCGATAGCGACCTTCAGCTCGACCTGCCGCAACTGGTGTTCAAGCCCGACCGCCTGCGCATCGCCGACGCCAACCTGGCCACCTCCGACGTGGCCCTGGCGGTCAACATGCTGACCGGCGGCGTCGACCTCGCCAAGTTCAACGACGAGCCGGGCGACGGCCAGCGCTATGACATCCGCGTCAAGGCGAAGGAAGGCGAGTTCACCCAGCCGAAAGACCTGTCGAAGATATTCATCCGCAGCCGGGACGGCCAGATGGTGCGCCTGGATGCGGTGGCGGCTTTCGAGGAAAAGCTGGGCCCGGCGGTGATCAGCCGGTTCGACCTTCAGTATTCGACCACCTTCTACGCCACGCCGACCATTCCGCTCGGCGAGGCTGTCGAGGTCGTGCGGCGCATCGCGGCCGAAACCCTGCCCACGGGCTATCAGGTGAAGATGATCGGCCAGGCCGAGGAGTTCGACAAGACCATGAAGTACATGGTCTTCACGTTCGGCCTCGCCCTGGTGCTGCTCTACATGGTGCTGGCCAGCCAGTTCAACAGCTTCCTGCAGCCGGCCATCGTCATGCTGGCGCAGCCGC
>CAZRRI010000004.1:0-71652 GCA_964602565.1 uncultured Rhodocyclaceae bacterium
AGGCGTTGTAGGTGCCGGCGCACAGCGTGCCGAGGCACAGCAGCCAGAAGCTGCCGATCGCCACCGCCACGGCGCACATGATGCCGCCGAGTATTCCGAGCAGTGCGCCGGCGATGAAGCCGGCGCGACGCCCGTGCCGCTTCATGAACCAGGACGCCGGCAGGGCCATCAGCGCGGTGCCGATCACGTAGCCGGTGACGGTCAGGGTCGCCAGCGTCGGCGTCGGCGCCAGCTTGGCCCCGGCCAGGCCATTGACGGCGATCAGGGTGACGCCATTGCACAACAACAGGGCCTGGCAGCCGGACAGCAAGCCGACGTTGCGCTTGATCCGGGCGATAACGGCTTCTTCTTCACTCATCTTGGACGTTTCGAAAGTCAGGCACGGCGGGACGCCGAGCCGGCGCCGTTTTTATCACGGCGGATCGTTCCGCGACAGCGCATCGTGACGCTGCCGCAACTTTTCGACCCAGCGGGACGAAAGCCCCGGGGTCTGCGCGAGTTCGTCGAGCACGGCGGGCGGCGGACGATGCTCGCGCCAGACGGAAAGCAGCCGGCCGACGGTCACCGCCCGCGATTGGCGCTCGATCAGGTCGAAGGCACACGCCGGCTCGACCTCGCCTTCCTCGATGACGCGGAAATACCAGCCGATGCGGCCCGTCTCGTCCATCCAGCGCATCATGCCCTCGACGCCGTAGCGCGCGTCGATCTTCCAGCAGGGCGAGCGCGGCTGCGAGACTTCGACCACCGCGCGACCCAGGCGAAAGCGGTCGCCGATGCAGACGTTCGCTTCGTCCCAGCCCGGCACCGACAGGTTCTCGCCGATCGAGCCGGGCACGAGCAGATCGCGCGCCTCGGGAAAGCGCTCGGCGAGCCGGGCGTAATGCGCGACGGGAAACTGGTGCAGCGCCTTGTCCGGCCCGCCGTGCACGCGCCGGTCGGCCTGCGCGTCGCCCGCGAGGCCTTCGCGCCCCAGCCAGACCGGCATCGTCAATTCCTGCTTGAAAATGCCCGTCGGCCGGTTGTCCGGCGGCAAGGGCCGGATGCCGCCGAGGAAAAGCACGCTTGCGTTCATGGCCGTTGGCCCTCCGCGATGGTTTCACCGTCGACGCCGAGCCAGATGCTCTCGCCGTTCCCGCGCTTGTGGCCGAGGATGGCGTCGCGCGCGCGCGCGCCGATGTGGCGCGTGACGACATCCATCACCCAGCCGTGCACGACCACCAGCACGCGCTGGCCGCGGTGGCGCGCGCCGATCTCACGCACCGCCGCCAGCACGCGGTCGGCGAACGCGTCCATGCTTTCGCCGCCCTCGAAACAGGCCGCCGGGTCGCGTTCGACGATCCGGCGCAGAAGCGCGGGATTCCGCTCGGCCAGCCGCGCTTTCGAGACGCCTTGATACGCGCCGAAGTTACGCTCCTTGAGGCCCTCATGATGGATGGTCGGCGGCAGCCCGAGGGCCTCGCCGATGATGTCGGCGGTTTCGCTGGCGCGTGCCAGCGGGCTGGCCCAGACCGCGGCGAAACCGAACGGCGCATAGCCGCCGGCGAGCCGGCGCGCCTGCTCGCGGCCGAGATCGTTGAGCGGCACGTCGAGCCAGCCCTGCAGAATGCCACAGGCATTCCAGTCCGTTTCGCCATGGCGCACGACGCAGAGATGCGCGGATTTCATGCCTTCACGCCTTCCCTTCCCATCACTGGTGGACAAACGCGGATTGTGCCCTCCATTCGGCTTCGGATGTCGGGGCTATACTGGACCAAGCCTTCATTCCTAGCGAGCGCCCCATGGAAGTCCTCTTGCTGATCGTCCTGATCCTGCTCAACGGCCTCTTCGCCATGTCGGAGATCGCGCTGGTCACCGCCCGCAGATCGCGCCTGGTCCGCCTGGCCGAAGGCGGCGACGGTTCGGCGGCGGTGGCCATGGAGTTGCACGACGAACCGACGCGCTTCCTCTCCACGGTGCAGATCGGCATCACCTCGATCGGCATCCTCAACGGCATCGTCGGCGAGGCGATCCTGGCGCAGCCTTTCGCCGCGTGGCTGCGCGGCTGGGGCATGGAGGAACAGGCCAGCTTCATCGTCGCCACCGCCCTGGTGGTGGTGATCATCACCTACGTTTCCATCGTCATCGGCGAGTTGGTGCCCAAGCGCATCGGCCAGTTGAACCCGGAGGAAATCGCGCGCCTGGTGGCGAGGCCGATGCGGATACTCGCGGTGGCCACGCGACCCTTCGTGCGCCTGCTGTCGTTCTCCACCGACACGATCCTGCGCCTGCTCGGCCAGCGCGAACAGGCTGCCCAATGCGTGACCGAGGAGGAGATCCACGCCATCATCGACGAAGGTTCGGAGGCCGGCGTGATCGAGCAGCAGGAACGCGAGATGGTGCGCAACGTGTTCCGGCTCGACGATCGCCAGACCGGCTCGCTGATGATCCCGCGCGCCGACATCGTCTATCTCGACGTGCTCCACCCGCTCGAGGACAACCTCCAGCGCATCGTCATGTCCGACCACTCGCGCTTCCCCGTCTGCCGCGGCGGGCTGCACGAGGTGCTCGGCATCGTCAATGCCAAGCAGTTGCTGAACCAGAAGCTCAAGGGCGGGCCGACCGACCTCGCGGGCGGCCTCCAGCCGGCGGTGTTCGTTCCGGAGACGCTGACGGGCATGGACCTGCTCGAACACTTCCGCGCCTCCGGCTCGCAGATGGTGATGGTGATCGATGAATACGGCGAGGTGCAAGGCATGGTCACCCTGCAGGATGTGCTCGAAGCCGTCACGGGCGAGTTCAAGCCGCGCAATCAGGAGGATGCCTGGGCGGTGCCGCGCGACGACGGCTCGTGGCTGCTCGACGGCCTGATCCCGATTCCCGAATTGAAGGACCGGCTGGGGTTCAAGGCCGTGCCCGACGAGGACAAGGGCCGCTATCACACGCTGAGCGGCCTGATCATGTGGCTGCTCGGGCGGCTGCCGCAGACGGGAGATGTGGCGACCTGGGAAAACTGGCGCCTGGAAGTGGTCGATCTCGATGGCAAGCGCGTCGACAAGGTGCTGGCCAGCCGGCATCCCGCCGGCGACGTGGCCGGCCCCGGCGCATCCGCTCCATAGATCGGCACGCCGCCCGCTTCGTCCGCGTTTCCATCCGCGGGGTATCATCGTCACATTCCTTGACTGTCGGGGGCCACCATGAACAGCATCGCAAGGAAAGCGGTTGCGCATCTCGTCGCGGCGGCTGGACTGCTGGCCGGAGCCTCGAACGGTCACGGCGCCGATCTTACGCGTGGCGACTGCCGCAAGCCGGCGGCGGCGACCGACCTGTCCGGCTGCGACCTGACGGGCGCCAAACTGGCCGGACGCAATCTGCGCGGCGCGCGCTTCGTCGGCGCCAAGCTGGAGAACGCCGATCTGCGCAAGACATCGCTCGAGGACGCCGATTTCCGCGAGGCCAACGCGAAGTGGACGAACTTCGCGGGCGCGCGCCTGAACCGGGCGAACTTCACCAAGGCCGACCTGTTTCACGCCACCTTCGACGACGCCGACATTTCCGACGCAAGGCTCAACGAGGCTTATCTGTTCGGCTCGAACCTCATCAACACCATCGCCCGGCGCGCCAATTTCGAGGGCGCCTACCTGAAGGACATCCTGATGGAGGGCATCGATCTCTCCGGCGGCTCGATCAAGGGATGCTATGCGTTCCGTGGCGTATTCTCCGGTGCCAAGCTGAACGGCGCGGATCTTTCCGGAGCCGATCTCACCGGTGCCGCGGGAGAAAACGCGGACTTCTCGGGTGCCCGCCTGGTCGGTACCAGGCTCTCGGGCGCCACGTTGCGCCATGCCGTCTTTGCCGACGCCGACATGCAAGGCGCCGACCTGGCGAACGCCGATGTCTGGAACGCCAACTTCGATCGGGCGCGGAACCGCTCCGACTCGGTGCAGGAGGCGTTAATCGAGCCGTTCGTCGTCCGCGAGCGGCGATAAAACCCGAGCGCCGGGTTCGCCCGGCAATTGCCATGTCACCGCCAGCAACATGGCTGCCGTCAGGTTGTGGGCAACAGCGACCGGCAGCGGCAAGTCACCCATGACAAGCAGCATCCCCAAGGCCATTTCGACGGCCAGCAGGGCCAACAATGCTTGCGCCGCGCGCGCCGGCAAGCACCGCCAGGCGGCTTGGCCGAGCATCACGAATGCCAAAAGGGCCAAGCCACGATGAAGCCAGTGCAGGGCTTGGCCGGCCGCGCTCGAAGCCACCGCCGAGTGGCTGGCACCGATCCATGCTCCGAGCATCACCGCGGCCAGCAGGGCGGCGGCGCCAATCACGACCGGCAACGGGCGTCGTCGCGGCGGAGCGCCATGGTCCATGCCCGCCGCCGCCACGACTTGCCAGGCAACCGGCACCAGGAGCAGCCCGCCCAGCAAGTTGACGAGATTCACCGCGACATTGCGAGGGTCGTTGCTCCATATGCCCACCACCGCGAGCAGGAGCATGAGGCCGAGCAACAGGAATACCGGGCGCGCCCAGGCAGGTCGAGGCCGCGACGTCCATCCCAGCCAGGCCAGATGCATGGTGATCAGGAGCGCCGAGGTGGCCACGAGGCGATGAATGCCCCGGCCGATGGCCGGCGGTCGATAATCGCCGGCGAACAGATTCCGCCCATAGCAGGCCGGCCACTCCTCGCAGCCGAGACCCGCACCATGCAGCCGCAGCCACGCGGAAACCGCCACGACCGCGAGAGTCAGCCCCCCCAATACGGCGGCTTCCAGCCGGATGAAGGAATTTCCTGGCGTCACGCCAACGCTGGCGCGACGCGCAACTCGTGGTTAAGCCAGAGCAGGATGCCGAACACGACCATCGAACCTCCCTGATGCGCGGCGCCCAGCGCCACCGGCACGGCCAGGAGCAACGTTGCGATGCCGAGCGCGATCTGCACGGCGACAGCCAGGAGCAGGAGACTGGCGGCAAGGCGGGCCCTAGGCGACGCCGCCGAACAGGCGCGGATTTTCCACCAGAACCAGGGCACCAGGAACGCCAGCGCCCAGGCGCCAAGCCGATGGTCGAACTGAACGGTCGCCATGTTGTTGAAGAAGTTGAGGTACCACGGATCGATCATGAAAATTTCCGGCGGCACGACGTGGCCATTCATCAGCGGGAACGTGTTGTATGCCTTGCCAGCCCGGATGCCCGCCACGAAGCCGCCGGTGACGATCATGTAGAAGACGAGGGCCAGGAGCCAGAAACCCGCGCGCCGCAGGCCGGCGAGCGTCGCGTCGAAAGCCTGTCGGGTCCGTTCGGCGAGCACGTCCAACGCCACCCATACCATCGCGGCGAAAATCAGGAATGCCAGGGACAGGTGAGCCGTCAACCGGTACTGGCTGACTCGCGGGTCGTCCACCAAGCCGCTCTTGACCATGTACCAGCCCATGGCACCCTGAAGTCCCCCCAGGATGAAGATACCGACCAATTTCGGCGTCAGGGATCGATCGAACTTGCCTTTCCAGAGGAAATACAGGAACGGCAGCAGGAAGACCAAGCCGATGGTGCGCCCCAACACGCGATGCCAATACTCCCACCAGAAAATGCCCTTGAACTCATCGAGGTCCATTCGATGGTTGACTTTTTGGTACTCGGGCGTTTTCTTGTACTTTTCGAAGGTTTCCTCCCACTCGGCCTGATTCAGGGGCGGAAGCGTGCCGACGATCGGCTGCCATTCGACGATCGACAGCCCCGAATGCGTAAGGCGGGTCACACCGCCAACGACCAGCGTCGCAAAAACCATCAGGCTGCAAATGAACAGCCATAGGGCAATGTGACGACGGGTATGGGCATTCATGAGCAACGGCTTTCCGGAAAAATCCAAGGCAACTGTTTCGGCAACCAGACGATATCGCGAACCGACGGCGACACGGGAGAATTATATGCGACCGCTTGTCGCGGCAGACAGATGGGTTAGCATGCGGCTACTTGTCGCAGGCCGGTAGTTAAGTCTGTGCTGATATTGGCGTTTCTTAACCCAGATCAATTGTCGGCATCGAGCACTACGGGTACCATCTTGAGCGTTTAAGCCGGAAAGTCCGCTCAAAGCATTCTCCGGCCATTAAACGGCGATCGTCGGTGCGCGACGAGTGCTGACGTTGATTGTTAACCGATGGAGGATATTGGGTATGGCTGACAAAGAAGAAGTGCCGTTGATGCAGCGGATACTGGACAATCATTTCCTGCTGTTGGCGCTCGGTGTGGTGGTGCCCACGGTCCTTTACACGCTGTGGGGAATCATTGACATCGTCAGTATTCCCCTCGCCAAGTAACCGATCCGTCATACAGGGAGAAAGTAAATGAGCGCAATCCTGCCGCCCGCAGACCGGCTCTGGTGGAAGCAGTCCATCGACAAGACCGAGTGGATGTGGATTTTCCTGGCATTCACTTGGGCCATGATCATGTTCTTCATGATGATTTACTGGCACATCAACGGCAAGCAGAACCTTTCCAACGAGGTTTACAAGACCACGCCGGAAGCTTTCGCGGCGAAGGCGGAAAAGTTCATCGCCGCCAACACCGTCCGAACCGAGACCGACCAGAACATCCCGGTCGTGACCGTGCCGGATGGCGGCGATGCCTACTTGGTCGCCAGCCTCTGGAAATGGTCTCCGATCCTGGAACTCGAGAAGGGCAAGACCTACAAGATTCACCTGTCCTCGATGGACTATCAGCACGGATTCTCCTTGCAGCCGGTTAACATCAACATCCAGGTTCTGCCGGGTTATGAGCACGTCGTCAAGATGACACCGACGCAGTCCGGCACCTACGCGATCGTCTGTAACGAATATTGCGGCATCGGCCATCACACGATGCTTGGCCGCATCTATGTGAAATAAGGGGAACACACAGATGGCAACCACTTACCGTACCTGCCCGCGCACCGGGCTGCAATTCGACACCGAGGCCGAAAAGCTGATGCGATGGAATGCCGTGGCTGGCGTTCTTGCCCTGCTGGTTGGCGGCATCATGGCGCTCGGCGTCATCCTCACTCGCTGGCCGGCAATCAAGCTGCTGCCGCCCGACTGGTTCTACCTGGTGCTGACGGCGCATGGCGTCGACATGCTGCTGGTCTGGATCATCTTCTTCGAAATGGCCGTTCTGTACTTCGCCTCGTCCACATTATTGCGCTGCCGCCTCGCCACGCCGAAGATCGCCTGGCTTGGCTTCTGGCTGATGGCGATTGGCGCGGTGATCGGCAACTATGCGGTTCTGGCCGGTGAATCGAGCGTCATGTTCACGTCCTACGTGCCGATGCAGGCTTCTCCCTGGTTCTACCTCGGGCTGATCCTGTTCGCCGTCGGCGCGTTGATCGGCTGCTTCGTGTTCCTCGGCACCCTGGTCGTGGCCAAGAAGGAAAGGAGCTACGAAGGCTCGATTCCGCTGGTGACGTTCGGCGCCCTGACTGCCTGCATCATCGCGGTCTTTACCATCCTCACCGGCGCCGGCATCCTGGTTCCCACGTTGTTCTGGTCGATGGGGCTGATCAAGGAAATTGATCCGCAACTCTACCGCATGGTCTGGTGGGGCTTGGGGCACTCATCCCAGCAGATCAACGTGTCCGCCCATGTGGCGATCTGGTATCTGATCGCGGCGGTGGTATTCAACGCGAAGCCGCTGTCGGAGAAGGTCTCCCGCTTCGCTTTCTTCCTGTACATCCTCTTCCTGCAACTGGCCAGTGCCCACCACCTGCTGTCCGACCCGGGCATGAGCGCGGAGTGGAAGGTTCTCAATACTTCCTACTTCATGTATTTCGCGGTGTTGGCATCGATGATCCATGGCTTCACGGTTCCCGGCGCCATCGAGGCTGCTCAGCGCAAGAAGGGTTACACCAATGGCATGTTCGAGTGGCTGCGCAAGGCACCCTGGGGCAACCCGGTGTTCTCCGGCATGTTCCTGTCGCTGGTCAACTTCGGCTTCCTCGGCGGCATTTCCGGGGTCGTGCTGGGCACCGAACAGTTGAACATGCTGATGCACAACACGTTCTATGTGCCGGGCCATTTCCACGCGACAGTCGTTTCGGGAACCACGCTCGCCTTCATGGCCGTGACCTATCTGCTCGTTCCGACGCTGTTCAAGCGCGAGATGATCTCGCCGGGACTTTGCAAGATCCAGCCTTATCTGTTCGGTCTCAGCATGGCCGTCCTGACGCTGGTGATGATGGGTGCCGGAACACTTGGCGTCTCGCGCCGGCACTGGGACATGGCGTTCTCGGGCGCACCGTTCCAGTATGAATGGCCGGGCGCCGCCCACCTGATGATGAGCCTCACCGGTATCTTCGGTGTTCTGGCGATCATCGGTGGCGCGCTGTGGATCTGGCTGGTAGTCGGTTCCCTGCTGTGGGGCAAGAAGCTGGATGAAGGCAAGCTCAGCGACAAGCCGGTGCCACACGCACCCTTGGACAGCGTCGCCGCCAGCGCCTCGCATACTGGCAGCGCCGAGCATGTCGCGGTGCCGGGCACTGTGGTCCTGGCAATGCTGCTGCTGGTTTCCTTCGTGCTCTACTACTTCGTGAACTGGAAGTATCTCTCCGAAGTCTGGGCGTTGAGTTGACGTTTGCCTGACTTCCCCGCCGGCGTCGTACCACCGCCGGCGGGGAGTCTGCTTGAATCGGACTTGAAGAGGAAGTCCGATTCAAGCAGACTCCCACTGTTCGCGACCAGTTGGAGCAAGAACATTTACCGCGCACCCCATGGAATCGACATTGCCTAACCTGTCACCCAAAGCATCCCGGCTGTCTCTTCGGGCCATTCTCGGGGTATTCAAGCTGCGTATCGGCATCGTGATTACCTTTACGGCACTTGCCGGGCTGGCTGTCGCCGGCGGGCCAGGACTGACTTCTCTGCAACTAGCGGTGTTAACGCTCGCAGTCCTGCTCTCCTCGGCAAGCGCCGGCGCTTTCAACCAGTACTACGAACATGACATCGACCCCTTGATGTCGCGCACCCGCAAACGCGTCTTCGCCACTGGCGAAGTCGCTCATGGTCCGATCTGGCTCGTTGTGATCGTCGGACTCATGGCCTTGTCGGTGATGGCCGCGTGGCTTGCCCTGAATGCGTGGTCGGCACTGTTCGTTTTCCTCGGCGCCTTCTTCTATGCCATCGTATACACGGTCTGGCTGAAGCGACGCACGTGGCTCAATATCGTTTTTGGTGGGTTGGCCGGTAGTTGGGCGGTCCTGGCTGGCGCCACGGCAGCCGCTCCCGATATCGGGGCATTGCCCCTGGCGCTGGCCTTCATATTGTTTCTATGGACCCCCCCCCATTTCTGGAGCTTGGCGATCGCTTTCCGCGACGACTATGCGGCGGCCAAGGTGCCGATGCTTCCCGTGGTCGTCGGCGATAAGCGTGCCGCGCAAACTGTGTTCGCCAGCACGATTGCCCTCGTCGCTGTCTCCTTGCTGCCGGCGATCCTTGGTTTGGGGTCAATCTATCTTGCTGGCGCATGCATCGGCGGCGCATGGTTCATTTACAAGGCATGGCATCTGTCGCGCAATCCGACGCGCGCGACGGCAATGAGTTGCTTTCATGCATCACTGGCACAATTGACGCTGGTGTTGACCGCCGCCATCATCGACGCCCGCTTCTAGGCGCAAAACAGGTATTTCGGTGTTTCTTCGTTTGCTCCGCATCGCAAGGATCGCGGTTCCGTTTTGCTGCGCATGCTTTGTCAGCCCGCTGCTGGGAAATACGGACAGCGATCCGAAAGTCACGGCGCGATCCCTGGGCTCCGTAGCCGATGCCACACTCACCGTTCTCGACGAGAGAGCGGCGTTGGAACGGTCGCAAGCCGCGGTAGGGCGGCAGGTCGGTGATTTCACCCTGCTCGACCGACAAGGACGCCCCGTCCCGCTGTCACGCTTCAAGGGCAAGCCGCTCCTGGTGAGTTTTATCTACACCGCCTGCTTTCAGGTCTGCCCCACCACCACCCGGAATCTCCAGAAGGCGGTCGAGGGCACCGTCGTGACCCTCGGACCAGAGCGCTTCAACATCATCAGCATCGGTTTCAATCAGCCGTTCGATTCTCCCGAGGCGATGAAGTCGTTTTCCAGGCAATACGGCATACACTTGCCGAACTGGGAGTTCCTGAGCCCTTCACCCGCCATCGTAGCCGACCTTACCAGCAACTTCGGTTTCAGCTACGTCGCCAGCGTGGCTGGTTTCGATCACATCAATCAAGTAACGATCGTCGATCCCGACGGAAAGATCGTCCGACAGGTATACGGCGAAACGTTCACACCCGATGCCTTGGTCGAGCCGCTCAAGACCCTCGTCGCCGGTGCACCGATCCCCCCGAACGTGAGCACGGTCGAAGAACTGCTGGAACGTTTCCGCATCCTCTGCTCGGTTTATGATCCTCTTACTGGAAAATACCGAACCAACTATGCCGTCTATTTCGAGATCGCCGGAGTATTGACGTTCCTCGCATGGCTCGCTTGGTATTTTTGGCAGGATCGTCGCCACCGCAAGGCCAAGTCCGGTTGATGCCAGTCAATTCAACTGGCTCGTGATCTCTATATCATCGATCTCTAATAGTCGTCCCGTCGGGGCGACTCAACGGACGATTTCCCAGTTGAGCATTCACGACGCCCTGCGAAGGAGCACACAGAGTCTTTTTCAGCATGCCGAGGAAACCTTCGACGGGATCTTCGACGGCAATAACAATCCATGGCGTCATCTAGGCGCGATGGCATTCTTCTTTCTCTGGATAGTGACGAGCAGCGGCCTTTATCTCTATACCGTGCTCGATACCAGCATTGCCGGCGTCTATGAATCCATCGATTGGCTCACCAACCAGCAATGGTATCTGGGCGGTGTGCTGCGCAGCCTGCATCGATACTCCTCGGATGCCTTCATCCTGACCACCCTGCTGCACCTCGTCCGCGAATGGGCCTTTGGCCGGTATTACGGTTTTCGCCTGTACTCCTGGGTCACGGGCGTGCCATTGCTCTGGCTCATGTTCTTTTCCGGCATTGGCGGCTACTGGATCGTTTGGGACCGCCTCGCCCAGTTCTCGGCGGTAGCCTCGACCGAGTTGCTCGACTGGCTGCCCATTTTCAGTACCCCAGCCGCGCGAAATTTTCTCACCCCCGATGCAATCAGCGACCGGTTCTTCACGGTGTTGGTGTTCATCCATCTCGGCGTACCGCTGCTACTGATTCTCGGCCTGTGGGCTCATGTACACCGCATCAGCCGTGTCGATCACTTTCCAGCAAGGCGACTGGCGCTGGGAACCCTTGCCGCGTTGCTGGTCCTTGCTCTCGTGAAACCAGCCATCAGCGACGCACCGGCCGACCTTGCCATCCTTGCCACCGGATTGCGGCTGGACTGGTTCATTCTTTTCATCCACCCGCTCACCGACGTCACGTCGCCTGGGTTCGTCTGGGCCCTGCTGCTTGGCGGTACGGTATTGCTGTTCATCTTGCCGCTGCTGCCACACCCCGCGTCCAGGCCGGTGGCGGTCGTCGACCCACCCAACTGCAACGGTTGCAGCCGCTGCCTCGTCGACTGCCCGTATGCGGCAGTCACCATGGAACCGCATCCCGACAAACCAGGCCACAAGATCGCCATCGTCGACGCTGACCTATGCGCCAGTTGTGGTATTTGCGCGGGCTCCTGCCCCTCCTCGACGCCTTTCCGCAGCCAGGAGGCACTGGTCACCGGTATCGACATGCCGCAGTTGCCCGTTACCGTTCTGCGCCGAACTCTCGAGGAAAAAATCCGTCGCCTCGGAGGAACGACTCGAATCGTCGTCTTCGGTTGTGACCACGGTGTCGACGTCAAGGCACTCGAGAGCGCCGATACCGCCGTGATGAGCCTGATCTGCGCCGGTATGCTGCCGCCAGCCTTTGTCGAATACGCCCTGCGTGGCGGCGCCGATGGTGTCCTGGTTGCCGGGTGCCGCGTCGGCGGCTGCGAGTATCGTCTGGGCGACCGATGGACTGCGGAGCGCCTCGCTCGCCAAAGAGAGCCTCATCTACGCCACAACGTACCCGCCGACCGGCTATGTTTGGCGCATGCCTCAAGTCATGACAGCGCAATGCTGGCCGAGGAACTACGTCAGTTCAAAATCCGACTCGAAACCCAAGCAGCCGCACGGCCGCTTCCTTACCACCGGAGAAGTGCATCATCATGATCAAACCCACCGCCATTGTCGGCCAGATAATCTTGTATGGCGCGTTTGCCGCTTTCATTGGTTACTTTGCCACTTCGCCGACATACCATCAGATTCCCGATGACACCGCGTTGATCAAGCTTTCCATCAACCATCTTGGTGATCGTGAATGCCGCAAGCGCACGCCGGAAGAACTGGAAAAATTGCCCCGCAACATGCGAGCGCCCATGGAATGTCCGCGCGAACGGTCCGATATCATCCTAGAAGTCGATATCGACGGCCAGACCGCCCTGCGTACCGTCATGCATCCGACCGGCATTGCCAAGGATGGCATCGCAACGATCTACAAGCGATTCGAGGTCAAGGCCGGCGAGCATATGTTGTCGGTCAGGATGAGCGATAACGTCACCCAGCCCGGCTTCAAGTTCGTGAAGGAAGGCAAGGTCACGCTCAAGCCGGCGCAAGTACTTGTGATCGACTTCAACCCGGACAAGGGCGGACTGTTCTTCCAATAACAACACTCCCCCACCGAGAAACCATTTCGAGCGCGAATCACGACTATGATCAAATTTCTCCAAAAGATGGTGCGCTGGTTCTTCATGCGTGCCGAAAACCTCTTCAACGTGGCCTTCGGCGACAAGTTGAACCCCTTCTATCATCTTGGCACCATCACCTTCTGGCAGTTCTGGCTGCTGGTAGTAACGGGGCTTTACCTGTACATCTTCGCCGACACCGGAGTACACGATGCCTACGAGTCGGTCGAGGCCATCACACACGACCAATGGTGGGCAGGCGGCATCATGCGCAGCGTGCATCGCTATGCCACGGACGGCATGATCCTGACGATGATGCTCCACATGCTGCGTCACTTCGCCTACGACCGATACCGGGGTTTTCGCTGGTTCTCGTGGATGACCGGCATCGCGCTTATTTGGATGGTATACATCGCCGGCATCAATGGTTTCATGCTGGTCTGGGACAAGCTTGCCCAATTCGTCGTGATCGCCACCGCCGAGTGGTTTGACGCAATCCCCCTGTTCAACGGCACGGTGATCCGCAATTTCCTTTACCCGGACAGCGTCAATAGCCGCTTGTTTACGCTGCTGGCCTTCATACACATCGGCTTACCCCTAGTGGTGGTCTTCGTCATGTGGGTGCACGTTCAACGCGTTCCCCGCGCCCACATCAATCCTCCCCGTCCGGTCGCGGTGGCGGTCACGCTCATGTTCCTCGTGCTATCGCTAGTGAAGCCTATTCACAGCCAGGGCGGTGAAGCCGACATGCTGGTCGTGCCCACCAACATCGCATTCGACTGGTTCGAACTACCGGTACTGTCGCTGGTCTATGTCATCGACCCGATCAAGCTTTGGCTTATCGTAATCGGACTGACGATCCTGTTGTTCCTCGTTCCCTGGCTGCCACCACAGCGCCGAGGCGCCGCCAAGGCGGAATCGACCGTCACCTACCACCCGGGACACAAGGCGGTGGCAGCGCGTTTCGGCGAAACGCTGCTCGACGCCGGTCTGCGCCAGGGCGTGGACCTGCCCTATGAATGCCGCAATGGTGGTTGCGGTGTCTGCAAGTGCACCGTCCTGCAAGGCGATGTGGACCCAGGCGTCTATCAGCCCAACGCCCTGTCGGCCGATGAACGGGCTCAAGGCAAGGTGCTGATGTGTTGCGCGACGGTGACGGGCGATGCGATCGTCGAATTCCAGCCCGGGGCCGCGACATCGAACATCCGGGAATACACGGCCCGTGTTGTCAAGATGGAGCGGCTTTCCGCCGACATCATGCGCCTGATCCTCAAGCTTCCGGAGGGTCAGCACATCGACTTCGTGGCGGGCCAGTACATCAACATCATTCTGGATGACGGCCAGCGGAGACCCTTCTCCTTCGCCAATCCACCGCATGAAGCCGGTCAGATAGAACTCCAACTCCGCCTGATGCCGGGCGGTGCCTTCACCCCCCATGTCTTCGACGGCATGAAGGAAGGTGACGAGATTCGCTTCGAGGGACCGATGGGCGATTTCACTTTGCGCGAATCGGCTCGCCCGATCATTTTCGTGGCGGGTGCCACCGGTTTCGCACCGGTCAAGAGCATGGTCGAGGATGCCTTCCATCGGAAGCTCAAGAGACCAATCCACCTCTACTGGGGCGTCCGCAAGCGCGCCGACCTCTACATGCCCGAACTGCCGGAGCAATGGGCACGCGAGCACCCCAACTTCAAGTTCATTCCGGTGCTTCAGGAACCCGAGCCCGCCGACGCATGGACGGGACGTACCGGCCTGGTACACGAAGCCATATTGCAGGATTTCCCTTCCCTTGCCGGACAGGAAATCTATGCTTGCGGGTCCGTACGCATGGTCGAGGCGGTATTCCCGTCCTTCAAGGCACAGGGCGCGGAAGAAGGTATGTGCTTCTCGGATGCCTTTACGCTATCGGCACGCTCGATGGCGCTCCAACCCAAGGAGTGATGCTAGCCTTACAACTGATCCAGCAGTTCAACCAGAGCGGCCCTGGACACTCGACCAAGGGCCGCGGCCCGAGGTTGCCCGGCGTGGTCGAGGACGATAGTGAACGGCACGGCAAGCGGGAGGTTGCCCAATGGCTTGGTCGGCTCGATGGCCTCCTCGCCTCCTGCCAGCAGCGCATACGACACCGGCATCGTCCGAGCAAACACTCGGACTTTCTCCGCGCTGTCGGCTGCAATTCCAACAAACTGCACGCGGCCTCGGTAATGCTCCGCCAAGTCGGAGAGGATGGGCATTTCTTCCCGGCAAGGCGCGCACCAGGTCGCCCAGAAATTGAGCACCAATACCCTGCCACGCCACTGGTCCAGCGCCTGCCTGCGTCCATCGAGGTCATACAAGACCAGGGCGTTCAGTGCTGCCATGTCGGCCGCGGAGACCGGCGGAGGAACCGATAGGGGCCGATCCCGCTCGACATCGGGTCTCAACAACCAAGCCATCGCCGCCAAGGCTAGCAGACCTGCTGCCAGCCACCATCGGGTCATTGCCGGCGGGGCCACATTGCCTTCAGGCAGACAACGATGAACATGATCCCGCCGATCACGGCAATCAGCCCACCCAGGCCCATCATGCCCATGCCGATCTTCTGTGGCAATGTGGTCAGCATCTGTTCGGCACCGGCCACCTTGCGCTGCACGCCATAACCGCCAGACCACGCCAGTCCGAGCACATGGATCAGCTGACCGCCGCCATAGACATAGGCCTGCCACTTGGCCATGCGACCGACAGGTTCGCCATACCCCAGTCTCGGCAACAAGACATAGGCCAGCCCCATGAAAGCGAGGGTAACCCCCACCGTGGAACCATGATAATGGGCTGGAATGACGACGTTGGCGCCACGAATCATATAGCCTAGAACACCGCCGATCGCGAACAGGACGAAAGAGGCAATGAAAGCAGCCTTCGCGGGATACGAGTCGATTCCACGATTACGCCAAAGCGTAACCAGACCGACCAGAATAAGCGGGCCCATGTAAGGGTGCCCCCATTCCATCAGCTTGGCAAACAGCTCCATGTGCGGCAACGAACCCGCCGGCACCATCAGATAGATGGCCGGAACCGCCAGCAGCGGTACGGCGGCGATCCAGAACAGCGCCGAGAGCGCGCGTCGCGACAACGGCACGGGCCGGCCCCGCGCCTCGGCAATCCAGAACCACGCGACGGCCATCAAGAGCGCATGCTGAAACTGCAACGCATGGCCGCCTCCCCAGAATAGAACCTCGTGATAGAACTTGTCGTCATCGATGCGAGGGACTGCCCACCAGGACCAGAAAAAGGCACCCAGGGCCAACAGCCCGGCGATGGCGCCAAGGAAGCTGCCGGTTTTCAATGCGTGATCAAGCTTGATGGTTGCGACGGCCCTAAGCACGGCAAGCAAAAAACCCGCACCCAACAGCCAGAGCGATGCATAGAACAACGGCTGTTGCAGGACCGGTATGTAGTTGTTCAGCAGCGGATGTGCGCCAGGAAAAAATGGCGACACCATCATCACCATCGTCCCGGCCGCCGCCGCGCCAAGGCCAGCCCAGCCCAGCCAGGGCATGGCGCCACTGCCAACGGCGCTCCAGATGACCGCCGCGAAAGCCATGAACCAGACAGCGACGGACAGATCGACATGCACCACCAGTGCGGCGCGGAAAAAATCCTTGAGCGGGAAGACATCCTGTATGCCGGGCGTCCGGGAAAAGACCAGCAACATCGCCAGCAAACCGGAGCCGATCAACGCCGTCAAACCTAGCCACAGCCAAGCTCGCGCAAGTTTTCGGGAGGAGTCGGAAACAATTTCGATCATCGTCGAGCCTGGGTGTTTAGAGCCTGCGAACTTGCAAACCATCGGAGTATAACGGTGAAGCCCCGTGATAAAATTTGCGGATGAGAATTGTCGCCGCGCTTGCGCTCGCCCACTTTCCGAGGCAAGACCGTAGTGCTCTCGCGTGGCCATACCCGATGCCCGGATGCCTGTCCGACGGCCTTGGTGTCGGATGCACGATACCAGACTCCATTTGCCCTGCTCGGCCAGAGCAGCCATGCATCCGACCGGCAATGCAGGCTATGCCGGCTAATAGGACATGGCGAAACCCCGGATCGTATCGCCGCCCACCCGCGATTGCTGTCGGCCGGCCAGTCACATTGATTTCATGAGGCATTCCATGAAGAAGACCTTCCTTCTGCTCGCTACCCTGCTGGTTCTTCCCTTGCCACCCGCCTTGGCCGAACCCGTCGACATCGATATCGGCACCCCTCCCGTCATCGTCATCCGACATTCGATGACCCAGCGCTACTCCCGACTCGTGAGAATGTATGATGCCGGAATCATCGGACTGGGTAATGACGGCATGCTGCAAAAGCGCGACACTGGCAAGCAGCTGACACTGGTGCAGCGCCAGATCGCCGAAAAACTGATCGACCAGGACAACAACGATCGTCAGGCGCTGGTATACGCCATCGCCTACAACCATGAGGGCCGGCTCGCCCGGGTGCCGGAAATCCGGACGGCCCTGTTGAAGCGCTGGCAGGAGCAATTCAAATCGGGCTGGTGGATGCAGGACAGCGCGGGCAACTGGTTCCAGAAACCCTGAAGCCCGCGATCGGCGACTAGCCCGGCGGTATCAGCGCCGGCAGCTTGGCACGCAGAGCCTGGGCGATCTGCTCGGGCGTGAGATTCTCATTGAGCGCGGAAACGAAATGTCCGACCGCGTTCACCAGATAAATCGGACGATTGTGGTCGACCCGGTAGCTGCCATCGGCAGCCGCCGGCATCTTCCGATACGCCGCGGCAAAGCTCTCCGCAAAGATATTGAGGTCTTCAGGCTTTGCCGTGGCGCCGATCATGTCGGCCTGGAAGCGTCGCACATAGTCAGCCATGCTGGCGGGCGTGTCGCGGTCGGGATCGACCGAGACGACGATCACGCGCACCAAGGACCGGTCTCGCGGAGACAGCAAGCGAAGACCGGCCGCGAGGCGCGCCAGCCGGTCGGAGCATTCATCCTCGCAATGAGCGTAGGCGAATGAAATCGCCAGGACATTGCCCCGCAGGTTCCTGCTGTCCAGCGCACCGCTCGCCGTGTCGAGCACGAAATCATTGGTGATCGGCGCGGCGTTGAACAGGCGGGAAAGCGGCTGCCAAACGAAAACCAGAAGCAGCAGCAGCACAAGTACGATCAGGGCATTCTTCAGGGTGTTGTCGGACATCAAACGTCTCCGGATTGAAAGGCCATGCAGCAGCCACGCTGGGGGCCTGGAAGCTGACGATATTATCGCGCCGTAAAGCCCTTAGAATCGAACGAGTTCCCGTCCGCCCCAAGGAGACACGCCATGCCATCGCGCCTGCCCGATGCCGCGCTTGACCAATTGTTCCGCAGTGCCCGCAGTCACAACGGTTTCGTCGACGAACCGGTCGACGACGAAACCCTGGCCCAATTGCACGAGCTTATCAAATGGGGGCCAACCGCCGCCAACTCGTGCCCGCTGCGTATCGTCTTCGTGCGCAGCGCCGAGGCCAAGGAACGGCTGCGTCCCGCCCTGGCGCCGGGCAACGTGGCCAAGGCCATGGCCGCGCCGGTCATCGCCCTGCTCGGCCGCGACATGAGCTTTTACGAACATCTGCCGCGCCTGTTTCCACACGTCGATGCGAGATCGTGGTTCGTTGGCAACCAACCCTTCATCGAAGAATCGGCCCGACTCAATGCCTCCCTGCAGGCGGGCTATCTCATCTTGGCTGCGCGCGCCCTGGGGCTTGATTGCGGGCCGATGTCCGGTTTCCAGCCGGAAATCGCCGACCAGGCATTTTTCGCCGGTACGCCGGTCAAGTCCTTCATGCTCGTTGCACTGGGCCGTGGCGATCCGAACAAGCTATTCCCGCGGAACCCACGGTTCGACTTTGCCGATGTCTGCCGCATCGAATAAGCGATGGATCGCAGCGAACGTTTCTATCGCATCGAACAACTGCTTCACGATCGCGGCACCGCGACGTTCGAGGAGATCCGAGAGGTATTGGAAGTCTCCCGCGCGACGCTGAAGCGCGATTTTCAGTACCTGCGCGACCGGCTCAACGCGCCCATCGTCTACGATCGCGACGCTGGCGGCTACCGCTTCCAGGCTCGGAGCAGCGGCCCGGCATTTCAGTTGCCGGGCCTTTGGTTCAACGCCTCGGAAATACACGCGCTGCTGATGATGCAGAACCTCCTGAGCGAGGTGCAGCCCGGCCTGCTCGGCCCGCAGATCGCACCGCTGAAAACCAGGCTGCAAAGTCTGCTTGGCAGTCGGGACAACGAGCCGGAGGAAGTCGCGCGCCGTATCCGGATCGTTCACGCGGCGAAGCGTCATGCCGACCTCAAGTACTTCGAGATCATCGCCACCGCCCTGCTGAAGCGCCGGCGCCTCGTGCTCCGTCACTGGAATCGCGGCCGAGACGACGAGACGACGCGGGAAATCTCGCCTCAGCGGCTGGTGTTCTATCGCGACAACTGGTATCTCGACGCTTGGTGCCATCTGCGTGACGAGATCCGCAGTTTCGGCGTCGATGCCATTCGTCACGCCACGCTGCTCGAACGGAAGGCGAAGGATGTCGCCACGAGACGCCTCGATGAGACGCTCGGCGCCGGCTACGGAATATTCTCGGGTGCGGCCGTGACTTGGGCGAAGCTGCGCTTTACGCCCGAGCGCTCACGCTGGGTCGCATCGGAGCAGTGGCATCCGCAGCAAAGGACCTCAACCACGGCCGACGGCCATCTCCTGCTGGAAATTCCTTACTCGAACCCGACCGAACTGATCATGGACATTCTGCGTCACGGCGCCGGCGCGGAAGTGCTCGCACCCAAGTCATTGCGTGACGCGGTGCACAAGGAACTGCGCGGGGCGCTTGCGGCATATGACCAACATCGGCCGACGGTCCGGGGCACTTCCCCTCGACCGCGACAACCGCTACCATAGTCGGGCCATGCAACCCGCGAACGACGAACCCGAAACCCTGCGTGTCCAACTCCAGGAGTTGCGCATCGAGCACCGCGACCTGGACGAAGCCATCGAGCGTCTCGAAGCTGCTCCGCCGCACGATGAACTGCTGCTGCGCCGAATGAAGAAGCGCAAGTTGCAGATCAAGGACCGAATCACCGCCGTCGAGCATCTTCTCGAACCGAACGAACTGGCCTGACCGCCGGCCACCATTCGGTTCAGGAAAACTCGCACGACCACGGCACGCAGGGGTCGAATGCCATCGCCAGGCGCGATGCCTGTTGCTTGGCTTCTGCTTTTCTCGCTCCCTTCAACCGTTGAAGCCAGTCTGCGACATCGCCACCGGGGGCGAAATGCACGTCGGTCGGCGCGATGATGACGTAGTCTGCGACCTCGTCGCCATCCAGCGTCAGCCGATGCATCAGCGTGCCACGTGCTGTTTCCACTGTCGCGATACCGACACCGGCTGAAGGCGACGTCGCCGTCACGGTACCAAGCGCCTGCTGCCGGCCCATCAGCCAATCCGCCAACGCCGAGACCCGCGCGGCGATGCATCTGCGCAACAGCCGATCGATCTCCGTGTCGCCCAGCGCTCCGGCCAGCGCCGCGGGCAGCTCGTGCGCCGCCAGCAATCTCGCCAGATCGGCCCGCTCCGATGACGCTGCGCGCACTGATTGCACGAATAAGGTTTCATCGGGGGGCAAGCCGAATTGCCGCGGCCAATCGACGAACAGCTTCCAGGCATGCTCGCGTGCCGCCTCCGACTGGACCTCGGGGTCGACATATGCCTCGACAGGACTGCCGCGCGCCGCCGCCAGCGCCGCCCGCGCCGCGACGTCCTGCGCCTTGCCGCATAGCGAGTAGATCAGCGGCACGGTTGCCACGACCTGCGCGGCCTGGCGGCCATTCAGCAGATGCGCGATGTCAGGACGCTGGCAGCTGACGGCGGCCGCCGTAACTTCATCGTCACGAACCATGAAGGACAGGACGACCCGGCCCGGCTCGAACGTGGCCATCGCTCAGCGTGCCGACACCGCCAGCGGTCGCCGCGCGAGCCACATCGAATAGAGGAAACTCAGGCCGACGAGACCGACGAGCACGAGGCCGAAAACCAGTTCCTTGCCCTCGCTCCAGTCATCGACCGCCGGCCAGGTCCATTTGGCGATGCCGAGGCCGGCCACCGCCAAGCTCAGCAGCGAAACGACGAGGCCCATGGTGCGCGAAGCGATGCGCGCCGAGCGGTCGGCACGCCGGATCAGGTGCGAGATCCAGAGGCCGTTGATGCCGTCGGTAATGAACATGCCGAGCAGGAACAGCAGACCCAGCGACAGGGAGGCGCGCCAGCCGCCGAACTGCTCCGCCGCCAGCGCGAACAAGGTCGCCTGGCTGATGGTGTCGAAGGAAATCGCGAACAGGCCGCCGATGGCCATGATGGCCGCCGGCCGGTGCGTGCGCGCTAGGCCACCCAGCATGCGGCTCTTGACGCCGACCGGACGAACCATCTCATCCGGCGCCGTGGCCAGCACGGCGCGCAGGTTGAGCAGCCCCAGCGCCACCAGCACCAGCACCGACACCATCATGCCCGAGACTTGCAGCCATCCCGGCGCCTGCCAGCGCGCCGCGACCATGCTGACCGCGAGGGCGACGATGACCACGACCAGGCCATGCCCCAGAGAGAAGAGAACACCGCAGAACCTGGCCAGGCGCGGCCGCGCGCTGGCGTTGAAGCGTGTCAGGCCATCGATCGTGGCCAGATGGTCGGCGTCGAAGCCGTGTCGCATGCCCAGCACCAGTACCAGCAGGCACAGGGCGTACCACTCGTGGGGCAGCGCGACATCCATGTAAGAAGATTACACGATTTCATCCTAATCTGTCCATTTCGACAGACCGGAATCAGCGCGGTGCCACGGGAAGCAGGACAGGCGGCATCATGCTCACGACACGACGTAGGAGCCGGCCCCGGTGGCGATCATCTCGCCGGCTTCGTTTTCCAGCGTCATTTGCAGCGAGGCAATGCGGCCGCCCAGGCGGATCACCCGACCGGTGGCGACGAACTCCTTGCCTTTTCCCGGACGCAGGTAATCGACGCGCAGGTCGATGGTGCCGACGCGAGCGAAACGATGGCCGATTTCCTCGGCACTGTCGCCGGGATGCTTCTCGGCCAGGGCGACGGCGACGGCCAGGCCGCCGACGGTGTCCAGTGCCGCGGAAACGACGCCGCCGTGCAGCCGGTAATGAACGAAGTTGCCGACGAGATCGTCACGCATGGCGAACGCGAGTTGCGGTCCACCGGGGGCCAGTGACGCCACTTTCAGGCCGAGAATGTCGTTGAACTGAATCTGTCTCTCGAACAGATCGCGCAGCATGGCCTCGCATCTGGCCTGCTCCTCGGCGGACCGCACCCTCATGTCTTGAACATGGCCTCGAAAATCGGGGCGGGCACCGGTTGGCCGAACAGATAGCCCTGGTACTCGGGGCAGTGATTCGATCGCAGGAACTGATGCTGTCCTTCCTTCTCCACCCCTTCGGCGATGACGTCGAGACCCAGGCTGCGCGCCATGCCGATGATGGTCTGGACGATGGCCGCGTCACCGGAATTCGATTCGATTTCGCTGATGAACGAGCGGTCGATCTTCAACTGATCGAGCGGCAGGCGGCGCAGGTAGAGCAGCGACGAATAGCCCGTACCGAAGTCATCCATCGAAAAGGCGATGCCCAGGCTCTTCAGGATCTTCATCTTTTCGACGGCATCCGCCATATCGTTGATCACCACGCTTTCCGTCAATTCGAGCTTGAGTCGCCTCGGGTTGATGCCCGTTTCATCGAGGACCCGTCGCACCAGATCGACGAAGTCGGGCTGGTGAAACTGCTTGGCGCTGACATTGACCGCCAGCACGAGATGGCGCATCGCCGGTCGCTTGTCCCACTCACGCAACCTCCGGCACGCCGTTTCGAGCACCCAGGTGCCGATGGGCACGATGAGGCCGGTTTCCTCGGCTAGTGGAATGAAGTCGCCGGGCGGCACAATACCGCGTACCGGATGTTCCCAGCGCAGCAGCGCCTCGGCGCCGACGACGCGGCGATGGTCATCGAACTGCGGCTGATAATGGAGGACCAGTTCCTCGCGCTCGACCACACGACGCAGATCGTTCTGCATCGAGGCCCGTTCGACCAGCGCCTCCTGCATCTGCGGGTCGAAGAAGCACAAGGCGTTCCGGCCGTTGGTCTTGGCCTGGTACATGGCGACATCGGCGCGCCGCAGCAGCTCATCGGCGCCATGATGATCGGCGTTGAACAGGCCGATGCCGATGCTGAAGGTGCTGTGATGCTCGCGACCCTTGAGCCGGTAGGGCTGGGCGCCCAGTTCGAGGATCTTCTTCGCCACCAACTCCGCCTGGGACGCGGCCTCGGCCTCGTCCTGGCTCAAGTCCTCGAGCATGACCACGAACTCGTCCCCGCCCAGGCGCGCCACGGTGTCGCCTTCCCGAACGCATGACTTCAGTCGCCCGGCCACCTCGACGAGCATCTGGTCGCCAGCCTCGTGACCCAGGGTATCGTTGAGATTCTTGAAGTAATCGAGATCCAGGAACAGCAGGGCGCCATGCTTGCGGTAGCGCGTGGTGGCCGCCAGGGCCAGACCGAGGCGATCGATCAGCAGACGGCGGTTCGGCAGTTGGGTCAGCGGATCGAAGAACGCGAGATTGCGGATCTGTTCCTCCGCCTCCTTGCGTTGCGAAATGTCGCTGAAGGCGACGACGTAATGGCTGATATGACCCTCGGGGGCAACCACCGCCGATATCGTCTGCCATACCGGATAAACACGGCCTTTCTTGTGGCGATACCACAGTTCGCCCTGCCAGAACTTGTCATTGCCGACAGCGAGCCAGATCTGCCGGTAAGCCTCGTCGTCGTGGTGGCCCGAAAGCAGCACCCGGGGCGCCTGGCCAAGCACTTCGTCGGACTGGTAGCCGGTGGTGCCGACGAACGCGCGATTCACCCTCAGCATGACCTGATCGGCGTCGGTCACCAGCATCGGCTCCTCCGACTCGAACGCCGTCGCGGCGATGCGCAACTCCTCGCTGCTGCGCTGGATCTCGGTCATCATCCGGTCGAGTTTGTCGGCCATGCCGTTGAACGCGGTGATGGTCTCGCGCATTTCCGGGCCGCCGCTCGGCGGAATGCGCGTGGACAGGTCGCCATCGCCGAAGCGTTGCGCGCCGTCCATCAAGGCGCCAAGCGGCCGCAAGCCGGACCGCAGGATCAGCATGATGCCGAGAAACTCCAGCCCGACCACCAGCGCCAAAAGATTCAGGTTGCTGAGAAACGCGCTCCACAAGCGGTCGATTCCCGCGATGGTGGACATCATGACCGTCAACACGCCTCGTTCCCGACCATCGACGACCACCGGGCGCGACGCCAGCGGCGCCGCCACGCCGGCCGCCGCCGCGAACCATGCCGGCGCCTTGGCGGTCGGCGGTGCCGCGACCGCATCGATGACGAGTCCGTCGGCGCCTCGCCAGATCAGCCGCCGGATGTTGATCTGGCCAGCCCTCGCCTTGAGCGCGCCAGCCAGGCCATCATGGTTGCCCGCCCGGCTGAATGCGGCGATGGCGGCCTCCTGCGCGGAGAGTTCCGCCTGAAGCTGCCGTTCGAGCTCCCCATTCACCGACAGCGCGTCGCGGACGGTCGCGGTGACGACCAGGATCGCCGTTGCGGCGAGCATCACCAAGGCGGCGCCCAACATGAGCCGGGCGCCGAAGCTCAGGCGCGACCAAAGAGACATCCGGGGGGACATCGGGGACATCGGCGGGATATCGCTCAAATCTCCTCCTCATGACAGGCCAATGCCGGAACAGCGGCAAGGGCCATGGTTACGAAGAATGCTACGCCGCCCCGGCAAGAAGAATATCGACGTTAAGTGGGCTGAAACGATGGTTATTCGGGCGATAAGCATGCAGACAGCATGACGGCGCCGCTCGCCCGCGCCGGGATCAGTTGCGTGGCTTGAGGTGCAAATGCGCCACGGCCTTGCCGCGCGGTGTGTAGCCGTGGCCATGGCGGCTCTGGTCGACGTCGACCGAGACGATGTTCAGGCTGCCATGGCGCACGCCGCGCTCGGCGACCAGGGCATCGGCGAAGCCGCGCACGGCCGCGACCGGACCTTTCAGGATCACGCTTTCCAGGCAATTGTCATGGTCGAGATGGGCATGCAGGGTCGCCACGGTCAGGTCGTGGTGGCCGTGCTGGAGTTCGGTCAGGCGCTCGGCGAGGTCGCGCTCGTGGTGGTTGTAGACGTAGGAAAGGTTGGCGACGCAGTAGTCGCCGGTCGCCGCCGACTGGCGGGCGGCTTCGATCTGGCCGCGCAACAGGTCGCGGATCGCCTCCGAGCGGTTCCGGTAGCCGCACCTGGCGATCAGTTCGTCGAATTCGCGCGCCAGGTCTTCGGCCAGTGAAATGGTGAAGCGTTCCACGGATCAGTAGCCGAGCGTGTGGTCGATCAGGTTGATGGTCACCACGGGCGCATCGAGCGCCGCTGCCGTGGCGGCGAAGAAGTCGCGCACCCAGGGCGAGGCGCTTTCATAAACGGCGCGGGTCCGCGTCTTGGCCAGCGAGAGAATCTTGTCCGCGGCCAGCAGCTTGCCCATGGGATTGCTCGGCACGCAACCGGCCTCCTCGAACTCGCGGCCCAACCATTGATGGGCGGACGAGTGTGTAAAGCGGGCGATTTCGGCGTCGGCCACCAGGGTCTCGACTTCCTGGCCATCGCTGAACAGCACGGTGATCCGGCAGGGCATGTTCTTCTCCGTCGTGATTGCCTGGACGGATGGTATCCGGTCAGGCGGGAATCTTCCAGCCGAGATCGCGGTGCCGCGCCAGATGGCGCGGCGTCCATGATGCCGGCGACTTGCGCACGAAGTGCCAGCGGGCGACGTGGTAGCTCGGATCGAAGCCGAAGAAGTTGCGCCGCATGTGCGCCAGTTCCTCGGCGCGCCAGGCGGCGAGCGGCTTGGCGGCCTCGTCGGCGGCGCGGCGGGCCTGCTTGGCGGCAAGGCGGGAAGCGAAATCGGCGGCGGACGCCAGTTCGGCGGACCGACGGGCGACATCGGCCAGGAAGGCGGCGCGGTCGCCGGCCAGGCAGGCGTCATAGAAGCCGGACTTCACGGACGCCCGCGCGGTCATCGGCAGGCGGTGCTGCATGATCGCGGCCGCGCCCTCGGCGCCGACGCGCGGCGGCAGCAGGTAGGTCCAGAACTCCGAGCCGAAGAGGTTGCCCATGTTCTTGTAGTGCGGATTGAGCATGACGCCGTCGCGCACCCAGACCTGATCGGCGGCGCGAGCCAGGAAGCAGCCGCCGGCGCCGGCGTTGCCGCGCAGCGCCGCCACCGTCAGCTTGTCGTCGCAGCGCAGGATGGCTTCGGCCAGGTCGTCGATAGCGTTGATGTTGGCCCAGGATTCGTCGGCCGGGCTGGCGGCCTGCTCGATCAGATTCAGGTGGATGCCGTTCGACCAGAAGTCGTCGCCGCCCATCAGCACCAGCACGCGGGTGGGGCGGCTCTTCGCCCACTCGAAGGCGGCGCGCAGGCGCTGGCAATGCGCCGTGCCCATGGCGCCGTTGTAGAACTCGAAGTACAGGAAACCGGCCTCGCCGGCTTCCTCGTAGCGGATGTCCCGCCATGTGGCGTGATCGGCGCTCCACCAGCCTTCCAGCGGCAGTTCCGGCAGACTCGCCGCCTGCTCGGCGAAAGCGATCGTGGCCGGCAGCTTGATGCCGTCCTTGCGCTTGACGTGGCCGATCCAGACCGCGCCGTCGGCCGTGGCGCGCAGCAAGGCGGTCTCGCGGCGGCCGATGAGCGCGCCGGGTGGCGTGTCGCCATGGCTGACTTTTGCGCCATTGGCTTCGGGCCAGGCGTCGAACAGGTGGCAGGGCTCGCCGAACAGCTCGTCGGCGACGCCGGGAAAGCCGTCGGCGGCGTCGATCTTCCTCAGCACGATATCGCTGGTATCGCGCCGCCAGTCGATGGCGCGGTCGGCCTGGCGCATCAGTAGGCGCAACCGGCCGCGCCCGCGGGCTTCGGCGAGCGGCGTCGGCTTGCCGCCGGCCGCGAATCTTTCCACCGCCTCGATCAGGGCCTGCGCCGCCGCCTCGGTCACTTCGTTGCGATAGAGGCTGGCCTTGCGGCCGCGATGCATCGGAAAGTTCGCCGTGGCCCAGACCGGCCCCGCGTCCATCCCGGCTTCGGCCTGCAACACCGTCACGCCCCACTCCGCCTCGCCCTCCTGGATCGCCCAGTCGAGCGCCGAGGGTCCGCGGTCGCCGACGATGCCCGGATGCACGACGAGACAGACATGCTTCGACCAAATGCTTTCGGGAATCGCCCGGCGCAGGTAGGGCGCGACGATCAGGTCCGGCCGGAACAGTTCGACCGCCTGTTCGGCGACGGCATCGTTGATGTCGAACTCGATGGATATTTCGTGGCCGCGCGCCGACAGCTCGGCATGGAGCCGTTGCGTCAGGCTGTTGAAGCCGTGGGTCAGGAACAGGATGCGCATCAACAAATCCTTGGCAGCTGTTCCCCGGTCAGCCAGTCGACAATGCGCCGGCCGCCGAATCCCGTCGTCATCTGCACGAAGTGGTGGTCGTCGGCGAGCACGGCGCCGATCCGCGCGGTGCGCGCGCCTTGCGGATGGGCGCGCATCGCCGCCAGCAGCTTGTCCGCATCGGCCGCGGCGACGATGGCGATCAGCTTGCCCTCGTTGGCGACGTAGAGCGGGTCGAGGCCGAGGAATTCGCAGGCCGCCGCGACTTCCGGGTTCACTGGAATGGCCGCCTCGTCGAGCATCATGCCGACGCCGGACTGGCGGGCGATCTCGTTGAGCGTGGTGGCCAGGCCGCCGCGCGTCGGGTCGCGCAGGCAGCGGATGTCGGCGCCGGTGGCGAGCATCGTTTCGACCAAGCCGTGCAGCGCCGCCGTGTCCGAGACGATGGGCGCCGAAAAACCAAGACTTTCCCGCTGCGCCATGATCGCCATGCCGTGGTCGCCGATGGTGCCGGAGAGCAGGATGACGTCGCCCGGCCGCGCGCGGTCGCCCGAGAGCACGACACCCTCGGGCAGCACGCCGACGCCGGTGGTGGTGATGAACACGCCGTCGGCCTTGCCCGCCTCGACCACCTTGGTGTCGCCGGTCACCACCGCCACGCCCGCCGCCTTCGCGGCCTTCGCCATCGACTCGACGATCCTCGCCAGATCGGCGAGCGGAAAACCCTCTTCGAGGATGAAGCCCGCCGCCAGATAGAGCGGCTTCGCGCCCATCACCGCCACGTCGTTGACTGTGCCATGCACCGACAGGCAGCCGATGTCGCCGCCGGGAAAGAACAGCGGCGAGACGACGTGGCCGTCGCAGGACATCACCAGCCGGCCGCCCAAAGTCAGTGGTGGCAGGACGCCACCGTCGTTGCCCTGGCGCAGGAACTCGTTGTCGAGGTGCCTGGCGAACAGCTCCTCGATCAGCTGGGCCATCGCCCGGCCGCCGGAGCCGTGCGTCATGTCGACGCGGCCATGCTTGAGATCGAGGGGACGGACGTAGTTTTCTCTGATTGGTTTAGACATTCTTATAGCGGCCGTAGGTGTAGTGGGCCGCGCAGGCGCCCTCGGAAGACACCATGCACGAGCCGATCGGATTCTCGGGCGTGCACACGGTGCCGAACAGTTTGCAGTCCTGCGGGCGCTTGACACCGCGCAGGATCGCGCCGCATTCGCAGGCCTTGTTGTCGGCGACGCTGCGGTAGCCGAGCGGAAAGCGCGTCTCGGCGTCGAAGCGCGCGTATCCGGCGCGGATCTTCAGCGCCGAATACGGCACCAGGCCAAGGCCGCGCCACTCGAACTCGCGGCGCAGCTCGAAGATTTCCGACACCAGGTTCTGTGCCTTCAGGTTGCCGTCGCGCGTCACCGCGCGCGTGAATTCGTTCTCGACCTCGGCGCGGCCTTCGTTCACCTGCCGCACCAGCATCAGGATCGCCTGCATGACGTCGAGCGGCTCGAAGCCGGCGATCACCACCGGCTTCCTGAACTCCTCGGCGAAGAACTCGTAGGGCCGGCTGCCGATCACCGTGGATACGTGGGCCGGGCCGATGAAGCCGTCGAGCGGCACGGTGCCCAGATCGCGCACCTCGGGCGATTCGAGGATGTTGCTGATCGCCGAAGGCGTCAGCACGTGGCAGCAGAGCACCGAGAAATTGTCGAGCCCGAGCGCCGCCGCCTGCTTGATAACCACCGCCGTCGGCGGCGTGGTCGTCTCGAAGCCGATGGCGAAGAACACCACCTGCCGGCCCGGATTGTCCTGCGCGATCTTCAGCGCGTCGGCGCTCGAATAGACCATGCGCACGTCGCCCCGCATGTTGCCAACCCCGGCCTTCGCCTTCATCAGCGACAGGCCGCCGGAGGCGGGCACGCGCAGGCAGTCGCCGTAGGTGCACAGGATCACACCGTGCCTGAGCGCCAGCTCGATGGCCATGTCGACGCGGCCGATCGGCAGCACGCAGACAGGGCAGCCGGGCCCATGCACCATGCGCACCTTGGCCGGCAGCAGGTCGGTGACGCCGTAGCGCGAGATCGCATGCGTGTGGCCGCCGCAGAACTCCATGAAGCTGTAGCTGCGCGCCGGATTCGCCTCGGCGGCGATGGCCGCCGCCAGCCCTTTCGCCAGCTTGCCATCGCGGAACTCGTCAATGAATTTCACGGTCCGCCCACTTGCTCGCCCGCCTGCTCACCCATTTCCGCGAACAGGGCGAGCGTGCGCTGCGCCTCGTCGGGATCGAGCTTGTTCAGCGCGTAGCCGACATGGATGATCACGTAGTCGCCGACCTGGACGCCGTCGAGCAGCGCCAGCGAAACGTCCTTCCTTACGCCGCCGAGATCGACGATCGCCTGGTCGCCTTCAAGGATTTCCGCGACCCGCGCGGGTATTGCCAGACACATGTCAGTTCTCCAGGGAGATTCGGGCGACCCAGGCCTGGCCGAGCGCGATGCCGGCATCGCCGGGCGACACCTTCGCCGCCGCGTGCATGCTCAGGCCGGCCGCTTCGAGCCGGCCGCGCAAGCCGGATGAAAGCAGGCGGTTCAGGAAACAACCGCCGCCGCAGGCGACGATGCCGATGCCGCTGTGTTCGGCGGCCCTCGTCGCCCAGTCGGCCAGCGCGGCGACCAGCGTGGCGTGGAAGATCGCGGCGCCGAGGCCGGCGTCAGCGACATCGATCAGTTTCCCCAGCACCGGCAGCAGGTCGAGTTGCCCGTCCGCGTCGATGCGCCATTCGCCCGGCGCCGGCCAGCCGTGCGCGTCGATGTGTTGCGTGGCCGCCTTCTCGAGCGCGATCGCCGCCTCGGCCTCGAAAGTCAGGCGTCGCGAGACGCCGAGCAGGCCGGCCGCCGCGTCGAAAAGACGCCCGGCGCTCGATGTTCTGGGGCAGTTGAGTTCCCTGTCCATCATGGTCACCAGCGTCGCCGCGCCCGCCTCGTCGGCAAAGCGGCGGGTGATCTCCGCGCTGCGATCCAGGGCATGCAGCACGCTGGCCGCAACGCGCCACGGCTCGCGCGCCGCGCGGTCGCCGCCGGGCAGCGCGATGCGCCGGAAATGCCCGAGCCGCTCGAAGCGTGCGCCATCGACGCGCAGCAGCTCGCCGCCCCAGGCTGTCCTGTCGGTGCCCAGGCCGACGCCGTCGAGCGCCAGGCCGATCACCGGACCGTCGATGCCATGCTCCGCGCATAGGGAAGCGATATGGGCATGGTGGTGCTGGACCTCGATCAGCGGCACGCCGAACTCGCCCGCGAGTCGTGCCGCCGCCCGGCTTGAATAGAAGTCGGGATGGAGGTCGCGGGCGATTGCGGCCGGCCGTTCGCCCAGCCAGCCGAGCATCTCGTCGCACGCCCGGTCGAAGCCTGTGCACGCCTCCGGCGTCTCGAGGTCGCCCACCGTCGCCGACACGCGCGCCTCGCCATCCCGAAACGCGCAAACGGTGCTCTTGAACCAGGCGCCGGTGGCAAGCACCGGCCGTCCCGCCGCCGGCAGGTTCAGTGCCGCTGTTCCAGCCATGCCAGCCAGTCGCCCATGCCCTCGCCGGTGGTCGCGGAAACGCGCATCACCCGGATCGCCGGATTGACGCGCCGCGCCGACTCGATGGCCTGGTCGACATCGAAGTCCAGGTGCGGCAGCAGGTCGCACTTGTTGAGCAGCATCAGGTCGGCGGCGCGGAACATGTCCGGGTACTTGAGCGGCTTGTCCTCGCCCTCCGTCACCGACAGGATCACCACCTTGTGCGCCTCGCCGAGATCGAAGGCCGCCGGGCAGACCAGGTTGCCGACGTTCTCGATCATCAGCAGCGAGCGCTCGGGCAGATCGAGCTGCCGCATGGCGTGGCCGACCATGTGCGCGTCGAGGTGGCAGCCCTTGCCGGTATTGATCTGAATCGCCGGCGCGCCCGTCGCCCGGATGCGCTCGGCGTCGTTGCTGGTCTGCTGGTCGCCCTCGATCACCGCCACGGCAGACTTGCCCTTGAGCATCCCGATGGTCTTGCACAAGAGCGTGGTCTTGCCCGAGCCGGGGCTGGAGACGAGATTGAGCGCAAAGACGCGGCGGCCGGCCAGGAAGGCGCGGTTCTCGCGGGCGTAGGCATCGTTCTTGGAGAGGATGTCCTGCTCGATCTTGAGCATGCGCGACTGGGTCATGCCCGGCGCGTGGCTGTGACCATGGCGCCGGGCGGGCGCATAGGGGTTGTGGTCGTGGCCATGATGATGATCGTGACCATGTTCGTGGTCATGGTCGTGAGCATGGCCTTCGATCTTCGTTTCGCCGTGGCCGCAGCCGCAAGTGGTGCACATCGCAATGTTCCCTATTCGATTTCCAGTTCCTTGACGCGCATCTCGGTGCCGCCGGTCACCTGCACGCGGTAGCCTCCGCAGCGCGGACAGCCGGAAAGCTTGTCCGTCATCGGCACCGCCTCGCTGCAATCGAGGCACCAACCCGTGCCCGGCACGTCGATGATCTCCAGCCTCGCGCCGTCGGCAACGCTGCCCTTGACCACGGCGTCGAAGCAGAAACGCAAGGATTCGACCTCGACGCTCGCCAGTTGCCCGATCTCCAGGCAGACCGCGCTGACGCGGTTCACCTGCTCGCGCCGGGCAGTCTCTTCGATCAATTGGAGGATGCCCTCGGCGAGGGACATTTCATGCATGGCCGCGGCGACACCGAACGAGATGGCGGAATCTTACCGGGCTCGCCCACCGTCGGGGGAGGAGTCCGCCTGCATGGCGCCGACCGCCGCGTCGACGGCGGGCACGGATTCGCCACGCAGGATGCGGCCGAGCAGTTCCTCGTCCACCAGGTCCTGCCGCGCCTCCGGCTGCACCGGGGTCAGCACGCGCTCGAGAAATCCGGCGGCCTCCGCCAGGGCCGCCGAGTGGCTCGGGAAACCCCGCATCGGCGAATGCACGGAATGCATCTGGAAGGTGCCGAGATCATCCACGCGATTGACCAGAAAGCGGAATATTCCGCCGGGGAAGCCGTGCGCCTGCTTGTCGCCAAGCGCCATGGATGCCCAGTCGTCATCCGGCCCGGGGAACAGCACGAGGCTCATCATCCAGGGCGTCACCAGCATGCCGAGGGTACGTCCCTGCCAGGACTGGAAGCCGAGCGTCGCGACTTCGAGCGCCTCGTTGAGCAGCGGCAGGCCGGCCATCTGCTCGCGATGGATGCGCTCGAAGGACGCCGCGACGCCCGCCGCCCGCACCTCCGGTGATATTGCCATCATGCCTGCACCTCGCGGCCGAAGCCGGGAAAGTGGAGGTCGACGTCGATGTTCTCGACGCCGTCCATGATCTTCTGCAAACCGTCCAGCGCCAGGTCGATCTCGCGCGCATGCTCCTCGCTGATCACTTCGCGCGCCCAGCCGAGGAAGTTCAGCACCCATGCGCCGGCCGGCTGCTGGCCGACGAGCAGCATGTTGACCTCTTCCTCGCCGTTGCGGCCCCGGCACAAGGCCGTGAATTCGCCGGCGCGGACGATCTGCATGGGCAGCGCTATGCACATGCCGCCACGCCCTCCGCAAGCTCCAGTTCGGCCTGGCGGCGCCAGTGGCCGGCATGCACTTCATCGCGCGGCGTGACGATGATGCCGAGGCGCGCGAGTTCATCCACGAGCATCCGCACCATGTCGTCCAGGCCCGCCGCCGCCGGAGCGCTCAAGCCCAGGCGGTTCTCCAGCACATGCGGCACCATGCCGATGATGGCGACATGACGCGGCGTTTCGCCCTTGAACGCCAGCAGGGCGAGCAGGTCCGAGAGTCCCAACTGGTGATTGGACAGCTTGGTCTGGAAGAAGGCGCGGATTTCCTCGTTGGCGATGCGCACCAGCGTTCCCGCCGGACGATCGGCGTTCACGGCGTCGGCGATGATCAGGCAATCGGCGTTGCGCATCGGCTCGAAAAGCTCCATGCCGGTGGTGCCGCCATCCATCAGCCGGACGTTCGCCGGCAGATCGTAGCGCGCCTCCAGTTCCTCGACGGCGCGCACGCCGATACCCTCGTCCTGCATGAGCACGTTGCCCATGCCGATCACCAGAACACCGGCGTCCCGCCGCGACTGACTTTCGCCAGCCACTTAGAGCGCCTTCACCTTGACGATCGGCCGCTGTTCGTTGTCGAACATATGGATGGCGCAGGCGATGCACGGATCGAAGGAATGCACCGTGCGCAGCACTTCCAGCGGCCGCTCGGGATCGGCGATCGGGTTGTTCATCAGCGACGACTCGTAGGGACCGATCTGGTCGTTGGCGTCGCGCGGGCCGGCGTTCCAAGTGCTCGGCACCACCGCCTGGTAGTTCTTGATCTTGCCGTTCTCGATCACCACCCAGTGCGACAGCGTGCCGCGCGGCGCCTGGTGGAAGCCGACGCCCTTGATCTCGCCCTTCGGGAACGACGGCGGGTTGAACGTCGTCTGCTCCTTGCCGATGTTGTCGACCAGCTTCTGCCACTGATCCTTCAGCGTGTCCATCATCACCGCGCAGCGGATGGCGCGCGCCGCATGGCGGCCGATGGTCGATTGCAGCGCCGTCAGCGGCACGTCGTTGAGCTTGCCCACCGCCTTGAGCGTGCCGATCGCATGGTTGAGATACTTGACGTAACGCTTGTTGCCGGCGGCCACGCCGTTATGCACGTCGGCCAGCGGCCCCACTTCGCAGCGCTTGCCGTAGAAGGTCGGCGCCTTGACCCAGGAGTACTTGCCGTTTTCCTGGAAGTCGGTGTACTGCGGTTCGGTCTCGCCCTGCCAGGGATGCAGCGCCTTCTCGCCGGTGTACCACGCGTGCTTGGAACTCTCCTCGACGCCATCGCGGAAGTATTCGTCGTTGAATGTCGAGATCGGCTTGAAGGTCTTCAGATCGCCGCCGGCGATGTAGCCGCCGGGCAGGTCGAACACCGTGCCCTTGGTGTCCTGCGGGCAATCCGGCACGGTCAGGTAATTGGTGACGCCGCCGCCGTATTTCGTCCAGTCGAGATAGAACGCGCCGATCGCCGGCACGTCGGTCAGGTAGGTCGACTTGACGAACTGGTCGAGCTTGTCGATGAAACCCTTGACCAGCATCAGGCGCTCGATGTTGAGCACCGAGGGCGCGTCGTGGCTGACCGAATTCGACACGCCGCCGACCGCCACGTTCTGGATGTGCGGGCTCTTGCCGCCGAGGATGGCGACGATCTTGTTGGCCAGGTTCTGCACGTCGAGCGCCTGCATGTAATGGGCGACGGCGAGCAGATTGACGTCCGGCGGCAGCTTCATCGCCGGATGTCCCCAGAAGCCGCTGGCGAACGGCCCCAGCTGGCCGCTGCCGACGAAGGTCTTGAGGCGTTCCTGGACCGCCTTCATCTCGTGCGGGCCGTTGAGCGGCCAGTCGGAGAGCGACTCGGCCAGCTTCGCGGTGGTCACCGGGTCGGCCTTGAGCGCGGAGGTCACATCCACCCAATCCACCGCCGACAGGTGGTAGAAGTGCACGATATGGTCCTGGATCGCGTGCGCCGTCTGGATGATGTTGCGGATCAGCTGCGCATTGACCGGAATCTCCAGCTGCAGGGCGTTCTCCACCGCGCGCACCGACGTGATGGCGTGCACCGTGGTGCACACGCCGCAGAAGCGCTGCGTGTAGGACCAGGCCTCGCGCGGGTCGCGGCCCACCAGGATCTTCTCGATGCCGCGCCACATCTGGCCCGACGACCAGGCCTTGGTGACTCGACCGTTATCGACTTCGACGTCGATGCGCAGGTGACCCTCGATGCGGGTGATGGGATCGACAGTGATGCGTTTTGCCACGGAAGTCTCCTTTGCGTTGTCTGGTTCAGGCGGCGGCGTGCTCTTCACGCGGCAGCACCGGGAATTTCTTGATGATGAAGAGGTAAAGGGCGATCTCCGTCGCGATCGTCGCCACCGTCATGATCAGTTCCGGCAGGGCCGGGAAGTAGCTGTAGCCCGGGCCGGGGTTGTAGGTGATCAGGAAGGCGTCGAATCGGTAGAGCGAGCCGGCGAGGAGCATGCTGACCGCGGCAAAGAGCAGGTGCCTGCCGTTCTCGCGCTTCACCGGGGACGCCAGCACGGCCAGCGGATAGGCGAACAGCGCGGTCTCGATCCAGAACATCAGGCTGCCGAGGTCGAGGGCGAACATCGCGCCGAGCTTGCCGGCGATCGCCAGGTAGGCGAAGCGGATCACCAGGAAGGCGGAGATCAGCCCCATGATGATCCTGCCCAGGCCGGAGAACAGATGCGTCTCCGGATGGCGCTTGAAGCCGGTGGTCAGGAGCGAGCCCTCGAAGATGACGATGGCGAAGCCCATGGTGAAGGCCGACAGCACGGCCAGCAGCGGCTGGATGTGCAGGGTCTGCCAGAGCGGATGCACCTTGTAGCCCATGGCGATCAGGAAGCTGCCCAGCGAGGACTGGTGCATGGTCGGCAGCAGGATGCCGAGGGCGATGAAGAAGAACAGCATCTTGTCGAGCCGGCCGCGCCAGGCGTCCGCCTTCATTTGCCACCCGGTCTGCCTGCGCAGCCACTCGAGCACCGTCGGCGAGAACTCGATCGCCAGCACGAGCACGTAGGTCGCCACGCAAAGGCCGACCTCCAGCATCACGGAATGCGTGTTCATCTGCCAGGGCAGGAACATGTTGTAGGCATTCCAGTAGCGCCCCATGTCCACGAACGCGCCGAGGGCCGCGAAGCCGTAGCCGAGCAGGCTGGTCGCCAGCGCGGGACGGATCAGCGGATGGTACTTGCCCTTGTTGAAGAGATAGACGGTCACCGCCAGCGCATAGCCGCCGCAGGCCAGCGCCGTGCCGACGACGATGTCGTAGACCACCCAGATCCCCCACGGATAGCCGCCGCTCAGGTTGGCGACGGTACCGATGCCGGTGACGAAACGTATCACCAGGAATACCGCGCCGATCGCCGCGATGGCGAGCATGAGCAGGAAGAAGGGCGTGAACAGCGGCCGGTTGTCGAGCGCCTGATAACGGTGGTTCATTCCTGGCCCCCTTTCCTGTCGCTTTCCGTGTTGCGCTTCACCAGCCACGTGAAGCCGCCGAGCGCGATCGCCGGCAGGGCGAGGTAGCTGTAGAGCGTGCTTTGCACGCCTTCCGAGATCGAGGCGTAGGAGCGCTCGGGCAGCGGCGGCATGCCGAGCTTATCGTAGGGAATGGACGAGAGGTGCATGACATTGGTACCGCCGGCCTCCTTCTCTCCCCAGACGGTCCGCTGATACTCCGGCGCGGCCTTCTCGTGGAAACTGTCCGGCTTGCGGATGTCGCCGCGCGGATAGTTGTAGACCTCGCCCGGCTTGAGCGCCATCCGCCGTTTGGCCTCTTCCAGCAGCGCCGTGCGCGTGCCGAACAGCGTCGCGCCGGTGGGACAGGCTTCCGCGCAGCCGGTCATCATGCCCTTGTCGATGCGCTCCACGCCCTTCTGGTTGCACATCTGGCACTTGTGGATCTTGCCGAAGGCGTCGTTGTAGTCGTACTGCGGCACGTTGTAGGGGCAGCCGGTCATGCAGGTGCGGCAGCCGATGCAGACATCCGCGTCGTAGCCGACGATGCCGGTCCTGGGATGGCGGATCAGCGCCTTCACGGGACAAACCGAGACGCAGCCCGGATCGACGCAGTGCATGCAACTGCGCTTCTCGAAGGCGAAGCCGTCGGCCAGGGCATCCTTGACGGCGCCCTTGCCCTCGGTGTGGATCTTGATGACGTTGAGCGTCTGCGCCGAGAGGTCGAGGGCGAAATCGGCATGAACGTCGCCGCCCATCGGCACCGGGGGCATGCCATTGACTTCCTTGCACTTCGTCACGCAGGCCTTGCAGCCGACGCACAGCGTCGCGTCGAAGAGCATGCCGACGGCTTCCGGCGCCGGATCGAGATTAGGCCTGGCCCGCGCGCCCGTGCTCGCCACCGCCGCCGCCGACGCCACGGTGGCGCCCAGCGAGGCTTTGAAAAAGTTTCGGCGGTCCATGATCAGGCTCCCTTGTCGCCCGATTGACTCGTCTCCTGCTTGCCATCCAGTTTCTTGCCGGTCGCGGCCGTCGCGCCCAGCAGGACGCCCACCACCGCGCCGGCCACGGCCGCGGCGGCGGCCACGGTGGACGACGCCGGCTCCTGCCGATCGGCGATGTTCGGGAAGGCGTTGGGCGGCGTATGGGTCTTGACCTCGGCGAGGCTGAACATCGGCTTGTTGAAGCCCGTGCCCTGCTCGGAGCAGCCGAAGCACGGATGCCCGACGCCGATCGGCCACACGTTGCCGCCGATGTTGTTGTATTCGAGGCTCGGACAGTTGTTGTAGGTTTCCGGCCCCTTGCAGCCGAGCTTGTACAGGCACCAGCCCTGGCGATGGCCTTCGTCGCCGAACTGCGTGGCGAAGCGGCCGGCGTCGAAGTGCGGACGGCGGTAGCAGTTCTCGTGGATCAGCCTGCCATAGGCCCACTTCGGCCGGCCCTTGTCGTCGATGGGCGGCAGCTTGCCGTACGTGACGAAGTAGAGCACCGTGCCGAGGAAGTTGGCCGGATTGGGCGGGCAGCCGGGGATGGTCACCACCGTCTTGCCCTGGAGGAACTGTGGCGCGCCGGTGGCGCCGGTCGGGTTTGGCGAAGCGGATTGCACGCCGCCCCAGCTGGCGCAGGAACCGAAGGCGACGATGGCGGCGGCCCCCTCGGCCGCCTCGCGCGTGGCGTCCATCATGGTCTGGCCGCCGATCTTGCAGAAGATGCCGTTCTGCGCCGTCGGAATCGCGCCCTCGATCACGAGCAGGTACTTGCCGTGGTGCTTCTTCATGGCCTCGCGCTTGATCTCCTCGACGCGATGACCGGCGCCGGCATCGAGCGTCTGGTGGTAGTCGAGCGAAATGAGATCGAGGATCAGGTGCTCGAAGCTCGGCTGCTCGGAACGCAGCAGAGACTCGGTCGGACCGGTGCACTCCTGGCCGTGCAGCCAGATCACCGGCGGCCGCATCGGGCTGGCGATGGCCTTGGCCATGGCCATGGCCGCCTGGGTGCCGAGCCCGAAGGAGGCGGCAATGCCGGTGCAGAACTTCAGGAAAGTACGGCGCGATACGCCGAGCCGACGCTCGACAGCCGAAAAATCAGTGGGATCGTCGATTGCCACATCCGGTTTTCTGGTCACGGGAATGTTCCTCCTTGAATCCCTGCATGGTGGTTGTCAGTTCGTGTGGATGACAGGGCGCGTCGTCAGATGGACGGTTTCCGACCGAACGCTTGAGAAAGCCCGTGCAAGTTGGATGCCACTGCGCCGCAGCATCGCCAAGCCCATGATCCGGCGATGAATTACTAAGGGAAGGCAGCCGAAACAAATGACGAAGGTGGAATTTAACCTTCCATCTTTACACGCAGAATGGAAGGAGTTATTCCACCCGCTGCCCGGATGGCCGCAACACCGGCAACACCAGGGTGAACACCGCGCCGCCGCCGGGCGCGTTCTCGACGCTCAAGGTGCCGCCATGCCGCTCGACGATGCCGTAGCTGATGGCAAGCCCGAGACCGGTGCCCTTGCCGACGGGCTTGGTGGTGAAGAACGGATCGAAGATGCGGCCAAGATTCGCCGGCGCGATGCCGGGGCCATTGTCGGCGAAGCGGATGCGCACGACCTTGCCCGCGACTTCCGCCGACACCTCCAGGCGGCCGTCGGCCCGGCCGGTGGTGGCGTCGCAGGCGTTATGCACCAGGTTCATCATCACCTGTTGCAGTTGTCCGGCGGAACCATTGACCTTGATGGAAGCCGGCAACTTCATGGTCACGCCAAAACTGCCGGGCGCCACCTTGCTGACCCAATGCACGGCCCGCTCGACCACCGGCACCAGGTCGATCGGCTCCGGCAGGTCGCGATCGACGGCGGAAAAGCGCTTCAGGCCGTCGACGATTTCGCGCGTGCGCTCCGCGCCCTCGGCCGTGCCCTCGATCAGCGACGGCAGGTCGGCCAGCAGGCGGTCGATGCCCAGTTCCTCGCGCAGCGCGTCGATGCGTTCCCACGATTCCTTGCGCCGCACGGCGCCGAGGTATTCGTTCAGGCGGGTCGAGTAGCGCTTGAGCGCCAGCACGTTGCCGAACACGAAGCTGATCGGGTTGTTCAACTCGTGCGCGACGCCGGCGACCAGCCGGCCGAGGGACGCCATCTTCTCGGAATGCAGGAGCTGCTGCTGGGTACGCTTCAGGTCTTCGTGCGTCAGCCGCAGCGCCTTGTAGGCGCGCTGCAACTCGCCCACCGGCCGCCCCGTGATGACCACGCCGAGCATCTTGCCCATGGCGCTGTAGCGCGGCGTGCAATTGAGCGACACGGGAATCGCGCTGCCGTCCGCCGCGCGCAGCTGCATCTCGCAGTCGTGCAGCGTTTCGCCGACATGGCCGGCAAAGAAATGTTGCGCCTGCTGGCGCGAGCCCTCGTCGGCGAACAGGTCGAAGATGCGCCTGCCCTTGAGCGTTCCCTCGTCCTGGCCGGTCAGCTGCTGCAAGGACTGATTGACGTCCTCGATCACGCCGGCGCGGTTGCAGACCAGCAGCACGTCCGACATGGACGTCAGCACGGAAACGATGAACTGCTGCGACTCCTCGAGCGCCGCGTTCTTGTCCTCGAGCGCCACTTCGTATTGCAGCAGGTCGCTATAGACCTCGTCCATCTTCTGGATCACGTCCAGCCAGACGTCCTCGCTGGCGCCCGCACGCGCCGCCGCCACCAGCTGCTCGATACCCTCCGGTTTGGTTTTCTCGTCGCCCGTCGTCATGCGGCGATTGTGGCACCCATTCGCCGCATGCGCCAAATCCCCGCCGCTGCTGACTACCGATCGATCATTCCTAAGGCAAACCCGGCCAGCAGACCTTCGCCGATCCACTGCCCGAGCAGCGACGCGACCCAGGCGGCATCGCAACCGTTCCGCGCCTCGACCGCGGCGCAGACATCGGCGAAGCTGCCGCCTTCGGCCAGCGTTCGCAGCGCGGTCGCTTCGTCCTCGGCCGCCGTGCGCCAGCGGATTTCCAGGCCCGCGCACCAGACGATCATCGCATGGACGTGCCGTTGCGGCTCCTCGGTTTCGGCGTTCTCGTCGGCGTTCAGCGCATGCCAGAGGGCCTCGATGCCCCACTCCAGCGCCAGCATCCGGAACGAGGGGCAGAGCGTGAAGCGCAACTCCGGCCATTGCTCCGGCGCGATGCCGGCCAGATCCTCGAAGCGGAGCGGCGTCGCATCAGCGGCGTCGAATGCGCCGCGCATCGCCCAGTCCAGGCGAGCGATGTCGAGCAGCGCGGGGTGCGGAACGCTGCCGGGGTTGTCGCCGATGAACTCCGCGAGTCGGTCGCCGAACCAGCGGATCGAGCGGAAGCGGGAGGGATGGGCGTTCAGGTAGGCAGCGGCGAGTTCGCGGAAGGCGTCGTCGCCGAGCGCACGGTAGAGCACCGGGTAATTGTCGGCCAGCGCTTCGCGCAGCCGGCTCCAGTAGGCGTTGACATAGACCTCCAGGTGCCCGCACACGTCGTCCCGGAGGCCGTCCGCCGCCGCGTCCGGGCTGCCCGTCACATGGTCCTGGAAACGCTGTTGCAGCTCGGCGAGCCTGTTCATGCGCAGGCCGCCTCCCGCTCCGGCCGGCAGACCGCCGCGGCGATGCGCCGGACCTGATCGAGTTCGGCGACCAGATCGGCCAGCGGCGGGATGTGGTCGTCGCGCTCGATCATGGTCGGCGCCCAGCCGATGCGCCGCAGGGTGTGGGCGTAGAGATCCCATACCGGATCGACGATCGGGTGGTCGTGGGTGTCGATGATGTAGTCGCCGTGGTCCTCGTGGCCGGCGAGGTGGATCTGGCGCACCGCCGCGGCCGGCACGGCATCGATGTAGTCGCGCGGCGCGAAGCCGTGGTTCACGCTGCTGACATAGACGTTGTTGACGTCGAGCAGCAGTTCGCAGCCGCTGCGCTTCACCAGTTCGCCGACGAAGTCCCACTCCGTGAGTTCGTCGCGGTGGAAGCTCACGTAGGTCGAGGCGTTTTCCAGGACCAGCGGGCGGCCGAGGAAATCCTGCACCTGCCCGACCCGCGCGACGAGGTGGTCCAGCGCCTGCCGCGTGCAGGGCATGGGCAGCAGGTCGTGCATGTTCAGCGAACGCGTGCCGGTCCAGCAGATGTGGTCGGAAATCCAGGCCGGCTCGATCCGTTGCGCGAGCCCGCGGATCTTCGCCAGATAATCCATGTCGAGCGGATCGCTGCTGCCGATCGACAACGAGACGCCGTGCATCACCATCGGGTAGTCGCGGCGGATGCGATCGAGGTAATACAGCGGCTTGCCGCCGTCGACCAGATAGTTCTCGGAAATGATCTCCAGCCAATCGACCCGCTGCGGTGCGTCGATGAAGCCCTGGTAGTGCGGAATCCGCAAGCCAAGGCCGAAGCCGTCGAGCGTGCCGTTCCTGGTCGCCGGGCGAGCCGGCGCAGGGAAACCCTTCGCGGAATTCATGTCGTGTCTCCCTGGCCGTCGTCGCGAGGATTGAAATTACATGCCCTTGACGGTGCCGCCGGCCGCCTTGCATTCCTTCTCGTTGGCCTTGGTGACCCAGCCCTGGCCCTTGCAGGCGTTCATGCCCTTGCAGTCGTTCTTCGCGCTCTTGCATTCCGATTTGCCCTTGCAGGCATTGGCGCCGACGCAATGCACAGCTTCTCCCGCCGCGTAAACAGGGGTAGTCGAAATGGCGCCCATCGCGAAGATGGTGGCGGCGGCGGTGGCCAGGGCGATGCCGGAAGTCTTGGTCGTCATGTTGAGTCTCCTGAGGTTGTAAAGGGGTGCCCGATCGTTCCGGCGCCGGAGGTTTGCTGCTGCCCGACGCCGGTCAGGTACCGAATAGTCGTGCGTGCCGGAAATTTCTTACACGATTGCGCAGGAGGCGGTCGCTTCCCCATCACTTGCCCAGCCACTGCGCCAACTGGTCGAAGAAGACCACGTAAAGCGCAATCGGCAGCGGCAGCCCCAGCAGCGTGCCCAGCAGGTAATCGCGGAAGCGGATGCCCGACAGGGCCAGCGCGCCGTTCAGCGCCGGCAGGGTCTGAAACAGCATGCGCAGGGTCACCACGCTGCGTAGCGGCGCCGTGTCGAGCCGGCGGAATATCCGCAGCGCCAGCGGATTCTTTAGGCGGCGCAGCGCATCGCCGCCCAGCAGGCGAACCAACAGGAAGGTGACCACGCACGACACGCTGGCCGCCACGTAGGTGGCCAGCCCGCCGAGCGGTGCGCCGAACGCGTAGACCGCCGACGCCAGAAACACCCAGCCGGGAATCAGCAGCAGGTTGCCCAGCGAAAACAGCACGACGAAGAACAGCACCCCGCCCAACGGATGACCGGCGATGCTTCGCTGCAAGGTCGCCAGCTCGAACTGCTCGCCCAGGCCGCTGAGCCGGAAGGCAAGCAGCAGCACCAGCACGAACGCCACCACCACCAGCAGGCGTCCGTAGGTTTTGATCCAGACTTGGGCCGTGGCAAACTGGCTCACGACAACATACCTCCCTTGCATTGCGCCCCTCGGTGGGACGGGCACGCGAATTAGTCGGAGACAAGGAGGGAAAGCTTACAACGGTGGGCGCCGTAGCCTGGCGTATCGCCGCGGCTGACTTTCGAAAGGACTGGCCCGGCGTATCGCCACGGCTGACTTTCGGTAGGAATGGGCCGACGTATTCAAACGGTACTGTAAGGAAATACCTGGGTCTCCGACCAATCGCTCAGCGGGCCAACACCTGCATGACCGCGAACCCACCACGAGAAAACTCACCATGAACAGGACCCTGACCGCTGCTTCCCTCGGCGGCGCCCTCGCCGACGCCTACCCGACGCACGGCGTCCGGGCGGCCGTGCTGCTCTATCTCGTCGCCCGGGGGCCGGGTACGACGTCGCTGGATCATTTGCTTGCATGGCGGCTGCATGCTTTGTGAAATAATGGCCGCTCCGCCGGCCTGCCCGTCGTCGCCCGCCATGACCGCCGCCTTCGATGCCGAGACCCTGAGTTCGATCCGCCAGGACATGCTGCGCTTCGCGCGCTTGCAGTTGCGCGACGATGCGCTGGCCGAGGACGCGGTGCAGGACGCCATCGCCAGCGCGCTGGCCGGCGGCCGCGAGTTCGCCGGCCGCTCGGCGCTGAAGACCTGGGTGTTCGCCATCCTGCGCAACAAGATCGTCGACGCCATCCGCGAGCGCAGCCGCTCGATCAACATCTCGGCGCTCTCGGCCGACGAAGAGGCGATGGACGAAACCTTCGACAGCCTGTTCAAGCCGAACGCGCACTGGCAGCCGGAGACACGCCCGGCCGACTGGGGCAACCCCGAGGCGGCGCTCCACCAGGAGCAGTTCTGGGCGGTGTTCGAGGCCTGCCTGGAGCACCTGCCGGCCAACACGGCGCGCGTCTTCATGATGCGCGAGTTCCTCGAATTCGATACCGACGAGGTGTGCGCGGAGCTGTCGATCAGCGCCGGCAACTGCCACGTCATCCTCCACCGTGCACGCAACGGCCTGCGCCGCTGCCTGGAACAGAACTGGTTCGCCAGCGGAGGCGCAGCATGCTGACCTGCAAGGAAGTCACCCACCTGCTCTCGGAAGGGCAGGACCGCAAGCTGACGGTGGGCGAGCGGGCGCGCCTGGAGATGCATCTGCTGATTTGTGCCGGGTGTTCCAACTTCAGCAAGCAGATGGACTTTCTGCGCAGCGCCTGCCGGCGCTACGTCGACACTCGATCATCCGGAAAAAAATAGCGGGACGGCCGGCCGCGATCAGTGCACGGTACAGACCATGCAGGGATCGAAGGAGCGGACGACGTGCTGGACGGCGACCGGCGCCCTGCCATCGGCGCCGAGCGGAATGCCGGCCAGCGCGCGTTCGAGCGCGCCGGGCTTGCCCGCGCTGTCGCGCGGCGAGAAATTCCACGTGGTGGGCGCGATGATCTGGTAGTTGTGGATGCGGCCACGCCGGATGGACAGCCAATGGCCGAGTGAGCCGCGCGCGGCTTCGACGAGGCCGGCGCTCTCGGCCTCGGCGGGCAATTCGCCCTCGACGGAGAAGGCTTCTCCCGGACGCAGGGCCGCGGCCCAGGTTTCCATGGCGGGAAGCAGGCGCGCGACTTCGAGCAGGCGCGCGACGACGCGCGCTTCGACGCCACCGCCATCGCGGGCAACGAGGTCGCGGGCAAGCGGATGACCGGCGACGAGCTGCCGCGCCAGCGCGCCGGTCTCGACCACCTCGCCGCCCAGGCGTGGCGCCTTGCACCAGGTGTAGGCGGATTCCTTGTCGGCGATGGGCAGCGTCGAGCCGCGCGCGGGTTCGAGCGGCGCCCCGGCGTCGGCATACCAGGCGTGGCTGACGTCCTCGGCGATCCGCGCCGGGTCGAGCAGCGCCGGGCCGCCGGCCCAGACGCCCGCCGGCCACCAGCGGCCGCCGCCTGTCCCCTCCTGCTCGTAGGCGCCGTAGCTCATGAAGGCGACGCCGGCATGGCCGAGCGCCGAAAGGTTCAGCGCCCGCGAGGCGCGCAGGAACAGGCCGAAGTCGCTCCCGCCATGCCGGTCGGCCCAGGCCGCCAGTTCGTCCGCCGAGGCGATGGCCGCGACGGCTTCGAGCACGTCACCGAAGGTCGTGCGTTCGAGAAAGCGGCGGAAGTCGCGCAACACGCGCAGCAGGCGCAGGCGCTCGGAGGCATTGACCGGATGCGTCGAGCCACCCGGCTGCAATGTCAGGGTATGCGGCCACTTGCCGGCCAAAAGGCCCATGGCGCGCATCCAGCCGGCACGCGCGGGCAGGAAATCGGCGGCCGCGCTGCCGGTCACGGCCTTGAAGCGCGCCGAGGTGGCGTGCCACCACGGCTGACTTTCGTAGCAGTCGCGCGCGAAGTCGGGCATGAAGAACAGATAGAAATGGGTGACGTGGTCGGCAAGGTTCTCGACCGCGTGGATCAGGTTCGCCGCCAGCCTGCCGTTGTCCGGCGGCTTGATGCCCATGGCGGCGGCCAGCGCCCGTGACGCGGCGGCCGACTGCGACACCGAGCAGATGCCGCAGATGCGCGGCACGAAGACCAGCGCATCCATGGGCGCCTTGCCTTGCAGGATCTGCTCGAAGCCCCGATAGAGCGAGCTTTTCACGCGCGCCTCGCGCACGCGCCCGTCGGCGATATCGAGGATCACTTCGAGATCGCCCTCGACACGGTTGAACGGTCCCACCACCAATCGGCTCATGGCTTCTTCATGGAACGCGGCCAGTACGTCCACAACAACCACGGCACGCTAACGCTTCCAATCGGCTCATGGCTTCTTCATGGAACGCGGCCAGGGGATGATGTGATCGGAGGTGGAATTCCGGCGCACCCGCGCCGGCGTCGCGGACTTCGACAGGGCCGCCAGGGCGACGAACCAGGCCTTCGGCATGTCCAGCGGCAGCCCGATCGGAATGCCGGCGACCTTCGGCGTGCTGTTGAACAGGTGGCCGGGTTCCTCGAAACCGGGCTCGGTGCAGCTGATGCAGGCATAACCGCCATCGGTACAGGAACCGCCGCCGTTCCAGGGCCGCAGGTTGCAGTCGGCATGCGCCTGCGTGCCCTTGCAGCCGAGATGCTCCATCAGGCAGCCCTGCTCGCCGCCCTTCTGGGCGCTGGCCTTGAATTCGTAGAACTCGTTGCGCTTGCAGCCGTGATGAACGAGCACGTCGGCGTAGAAGCGCGGTCGCGCCAGTTCATCGAGCGCTTCCCGACCCATCTCGTTGCGTGCGAGCGACAGCAGCGTCTCGGTCACCCAGTCCGGGTGCGTCGGACAACCGGCGACGTTGACGACCGGAAGTCCCGATGGCGAGCAAAATCCGCTGCCGAGCAGGCCGCCCGGGTTGGCGCCGTCGTACTGCAGACCGCAGGCATCGGTGGGATTGCTGCCCGCCGCGGTGATGCCGCCAAAGGCCGCGCACGAGCCGATCGCCACGACATGCCGGGCACGCGCCGCCAGCAGCCTCACCCACTCGATCATCGGCCTTTCGGTACCGGCCATGACATGGAAGCGGCCGCTGCCGCCCGGCCCGAGCAGCATGGAACCCTCGACGCAGAGCACGTCGAATGGCAGGCTGCCATCGGCGCAGGCATCGAGGATGGCAAGCGATTCGTCGGCGCTGGCCTCGGACACGCTCGGATGCCAGACGATCTCGATGCCCGCGTCCGCCAGCGTGGCGAACAGCGCGGACCATTCGCTGCCCAGCCAGGATAGCGTGCAACCGCCGCAACCGCCCGATTGCAACCATATCAGCTTCATGCGCCCTCCACCTCCCGTCACCTCCGCCCTTGGGGCGGCCCGGCGGATGGCGCTCATTCGGAACGCTCCAGCCCGTAGCGGGCAAGCTTGGCGCGCAGACCGACGCGCGACAGGCCTAGCTCCTCGGCGGCGCGGCTCTTGTTGCCGCGCAAACGCGCCATCGTTTCCCGAATGACGTCGGCCTCGATGCGCTCGACGCGATCCTTCAGCGTGCCATTGGCAACCACGTCCACGGCAGCGTGGTTGCCGTTCACTACGCGAACCGCCGGCGAAAGCAGCTCCACACCCAGGACGTCGTCATCCGCCAGCGCCAGCATGCGCATGATTTCGTTCTGCAACTCCCGCACATTGCCCGGCCAGGCATAGCGTTCCAGACAACGCAGCGCCTCCGGCGCGAGCAACGCGCCTTGCCTGGCGGCCTGCGTCCGGCGCAGGTCCAGCAACTCGGCGGCGATCAGGGCGATGTCCTGCGGACGCTCGCGCAGCGGCGGCAGGCGCAGCGTCATGCCCGCCAGGCGGTAATAGAGATCCTCGCGAAAGCGGCCGCTGCGCACGTCGGCTTCCAGGTCGCGGTTGGTCGCGGCAATCACGCGCACGTCGATCGAGACCGGCCGGGGGCTGCCGAGCGGACGGATCTCGCCTTCCTGTAGCGCCCGCAGCAGTTTGACCTGGAAGGCCGGCGAAGTCTCGCCGATCTCGTCGAGGAAGATCGTGCCGCCATCGGCCTGCTGGAAGAGCCCGATGCGATCCTCGAAGGCGCCCGTGTAGGCGCCGCGCTTGTGGCCGAACAGTTCGGATTCGAGCAGGGTATCCGGCAGCGCGCCGCAGTTCTCGACGATGAATGCGCCGTCGGCGCGGCGGCTCGCGTAATGCACCGCGCGCGCCAGCAGTTCCTTGCCGGTTCCGGATTCACCGGTGATCAGGATGGACATTTCGTGCGCCGCGACGCGCTCGGCGATGCGGCACACGTCGTTGAGCGGACTGTCGGCCGATCGCGCCAGCCGGCTGAAGGCGGCTTCCGCACGCGCGCGGCCCTGTTTCTCCTTGACGCGCGTCTTGAGCACTTCGGGACTGGAACGCAACTCCAGCGTCAGCCGCTGGTGGGCCTGCTGCAAGCGCCAGAGTTCGGCGGCGCCGCGCAGCGTCAGCAACAACTGCTCGGGATGCCACGGCTTGAGGATGTATTGCCAGATGCCGGCTTCGTTGATGCCGGCGATGATGTCTTCGGCCTCGGTAAAGCCCGAGATGATGATGCGCACCGTGTCGGGCCATTGCACGCACACCTGCTTGAGGAACTCGACGCCCGACGTCCCCGGCATGCGCTGGTCGCACAGGAGGATATGCACGAACTCGCGTGCCATCAGCGCCGCCGCTTCGTCGGCCGAGCCCGCGGTCAGGACGGCAAACTCCTCGTCCAGCGTGCGTCGCAGCGCCTCCTGCGAACGCACCTCGTCGTCTACGACGAGAACCACTGCCTTGGCAACCGTCACCGATGATCCCCCGTGAAAGGGGGCATTTCAAGCGGCGGGCCCCGCCTTGTCAAGCCGCGACCGGGAAATGCCGCCCGCGAGGCGCGCGCACCGGACGGACCCGGCATGGCGATGCGTCGAAATTGACCTGACGCAATATCACCACGACAGTAAACTGCCGGATTGTCCAATTCGCCGCCTTACCGGAGCACGCAATGACCGACGCACGGTCCAGCCCGTTGATCGACATTCTCGACCGCCACCGCCACGACGGCACCCGGCTGATGCAGATCCTGCGCGAGGCGCAGGAGGCATTGGGTTGGCTGTCGCCCGAGACGATCACCGCGATCGCGGCCGACATCGGCTGGCCGCGCGCCAAGGTGGAAGGCACGGCCGGCTTCTACAGCTTCTTCCACACGCGGCCGATGGGCGAGTACCGCGTGCTCTGGAGCGACAACATCACCGATCGCATGCTCGGCAACCTGGACCTCATGCAGGCGATGTGCCAGAAGCTCTGGCTGGAACCGGGCCGCGTCTCGGAGGATGGCCTGGTCAGTGTCGACACCACATCCTGCACGGGCATGTGCGACCAGGGCCCGGCGGTGCTGGTCAATTACCGCGCCATCCCGCGCATGACGCCCGCCCGCGTCGAGCACATGGTCGAACTCATCCGCACGCGCACGCCGCTCGCCGAATGGCCGGTGGAGTGGTTCGCCATCGAGGACAACATCCGCCGCGCCGACGTTCTGCTTGGCAACGACATGATGCCCGGCGATGCGCTCAAGGTCTGCCTGGCGCGCGGCGCCGATCAGCCCAGGATCGAGACCGCCTCCAACGAGCGCTCCTTCCGCGAAGCCATCCACACCGGCGATGCCGGGCCGGGCGCGACGCTGGACGAGATCAAGAGATCCGGACTGCGCGGTCGCGGCGGCGCCGGATTCACCACCGGCCTCAAGTGGGAAGCCTGCCGCAACGCGCGCGGAACGGGGGAAAACGCGGCGCACTATGTCATCTGCAATGCCGACGAGGGCGAGCCCGGTACCTTCAAGGACCGCGTGCTGCTGACGCGGCAGGCGAATCTCGTCTTCGAGGGCATGACGGTCGCCGCCTACGTCATCGGCGCCGGCAAGGGCTACCTCTATCTGCGCGGCGAATACCGCTACCTGCTGGAGCCGCTGGAGTCAGTCCTGGCGACACGCCGGCGCGCGGGGCTGCTGGGCAGGAACATCCTCGACGTTCCGGGCTTCGACTTCGACATCGAGATCCACCTCGGTGCCGGCGCCTATGTCTGCGGCGAGGAATCAGCGCTGATCGAATCGCTCGAAGGCAAGCGCGGCGTGCCGCGCAACCGGCCGCCGTATCCCGTCACCAACGGCTTCCTCAACCAACCGACCGTGGTGAACAACGTCGAGACCTTCGCCGCCGCGGCGCTGGTCGCGCTCAACGGCGGCGACTGGTACCGGAGCCTGGGCACGCCCCGCTCCACCGGCACCAAGATCCTGTCGGTCTCCGGCGATTGCGAACGGCCGGGCATCTACGAATACCCCTTCGGTGTCACGGTGCGCCAGGTGCTCGCCGACTGCGGGGCCAGGGATTCGCAAGCCGTGCAGATTTCCGGCCCGTCGGGCATCTGTATCGGCCCGGACGAATTCGACCGCCGCATCGCCTTCGAGGACATCCCGACGGCCGGCGCTTTCATGATCTTCGACATCCGGCGCGACATCTTCGAAGTCGTGCGCAATTTCGTTCACTTCTTCGCGCACGAATCCTGCGGCTTCTGCACGCCCTGCCGCGTCGGCACGACGCTGCTCAAGAACCTGATGGACAAGATCGCGGCCGGCCACGGCACGCGCTACGACATCAACGAGATCTACAACCTGAACCGCGTGCTGCAATCGGCCGCTCACTGCGGCCTCGGCCACACGGCCTGCAATCCGCTCGTGCATACGCTGGAGAAGTTCCGCCCGGCCTACGAGCGCCGCCTGAAGTCGCTCGAATTCCAGCCCGCCTTCGACCTCGACGCGGCACTATCGGAAGCGCGCCAGATGACCGGGCGCGACGACGCCGCGGCCCACCTGGCGACCGAACCGGAGACCTCGCGATGAGCGAACAAACCTTCAACCTCGACGGCCAGGAAATTCCCTTCGCGGCCGGCCAAAGCGTCATGCAGGCAGCACTGTCGGCGGGCGTGTTCATCCCGCATCTGTGTTATCACCCCGAATTCCGGCCGCATGGCAGTTGCAAGCTGTGCACGGTCAAGATCAACGGCCGGCCGGCGACATCCTGCACCACGCCGGCCTGCGCGGGCATGGAAGTCGAGAGCAACACGCAGGAAGTCCTCGACAAGCGGCGGACGCTCTTGCAGATGCTGCTGGTCGAAGGCAACCATTTCTGTCCGAGCTGCGAGAAGAGCGGCCACTGCAAGTTGCAGGCGCTCGGCTACGAACTCGGCGTGATGACGCCGCACTTCAACCACTTCTATCCGGACCGTCCGGTCGACGCGTCGCATCCCGACGTCCTGCTCGACTTCAACCGCTGCATCCTCTGCGAGCTGTGCATCCGCGCCAGCGCCGAAGTGGATGGCAAAAACGTCTTCGCGCTGTCGGGCCGCGGCATCGGGAAACACCTGATCGTCAATGCCGAATCCGGCAGGCTCGGCGACACGGACTTCGCGCTCACCGACAAGGCGGCGCAGGTCTGCCCCGTGGGCGTCATTCTGCCCAAGCGCAAGGGCTTCGCCGTGCCGATCGGCCAGCGCCGCTTCGACGCCGAGCCGATTTCCGCCCATGTCGACGAATTCAAGCCGGTAACGCCCGGGGCCGGAGGCAGGCCATGACCGAAGCGCGCAAGTTCCGCATCGCGACAGCGAGCCTCGCCGGCTGTTTCGGCTGTCACATGTCGTTCCTCGACATCGACGAGCGCCTGCTCGACCTGCTGCAACTGGTCGAATTCGACCGTACGCCGCTCACGGACATCAAGACCATCGGCGCGCACGGCCTTTGCGACATCGGCCTCATCGAGGGCGGCGTCTGCAACGCGGAGAACGTGCATGTGTTGCGCGAGTTCCGGGCCAATTGCAAGATCCTCGTCGCCATGGGCGCCTGCGCGGTCAATGGCGGCCTGCCGGCGCAGCGCAACCATCTCGACCTGCGGGATATCCTCAGCGAGGTCTATAACACCGAGGCCGGCCTTGCCCACGGCGGCATCCCCAACGATCCGGAACTGCCGCTGCCGCTCAACGAAGTGCATCCGATCCACGAGGTGGTGAAGGTCGATTACTTCCTGCCCGGCTGCCCGCCCTCCGCCGACGCGATCTGGAAGTTCCTCACCGACCTCCTGGCCGGCCGTACGCCACACCTTGCGCACGGTCTGCTCCACTACGACTGACAAAGACCGCCATGAGCTCCGATCTCGAAACCGCCGCCCATCCCGAACAACTGAAGCGCGTCGCCATCGACCCGGTATCGCGCGTCGAGGGCCACGGCAAGGTCACGCTGCTATTGGACGAGAACAACAAGGTGCACCAGGTGCGCCTGCACATCGTCGAATTCCGCGGCTTCGAAAAATTCATCCAGGGCCGCCCGTACTGGGAAGTGCCGGTGATGGTGCAGCGGCTGTGCGGCATCTGCCCCGTTTCGCATCACCTCGCCGCCTCGAAGGCGCTCGACATGATCGTCGGCGCCACGCAACTGACGCCGACGGCGGAGAAGATCCGCCGCCTGATGCACTACGGCCAGATCCTGCAATCGCACGCGCTGCACTTCTTCCACCTTTCCTCGCCCGACCTGCTGTTCGGCTTCGACGCCGAAGTGGCCAGGCGCAACGTGGTCGGCGTCATCGCCGCCTATCCCGAAACGGCGAAGAAGGGCGTGCTGCTGCGCAAATACGGGCAGGAAGTGATCCGCATGACGGCCGGCAAGCGCGTGCACGGCACCGGTTCCATTCCCGGCGGCGTGAACAAGTCGCTCGGCGCCGAGGAGCGCGCAGCCTTGCTGAAGGACGCCTACCAGATGGTGGCCTGGAGCCGCGAGGCGGTGGGCCTGGCGAGGCAGCTGTTCGAGCAGAACGCCGACTTCAACAACGCCTTCGGCCGCTTCGATGCCCATTGCATGAGCCTGGTGCGCGCCGACGGCGCCATGGACCTGTACCACGGCGGCCTGCGCGCACGCGACATGACCGGCGGGATTCTGTTCGACCACTTCGACTACAGCCGCTACTGGGACGTCATCGTCGAGGACGTCAAGCCGTGGTCGTACATGAAGTTCCCCTTCCTGCGCTCCCTCGGGCCCGAAACAGGCTGGTATCGCGTCGGCCCGCTGGCACGCGTCGCCAATTGCGACCACATCCCGACGCCGCTCGCCGACAAGGAACGCGCGGCCTTCATGGCCTTCCCCGGCGCGGCGGGCGCGACGCTCGGCTATCACTGGGCGCGCATGATCGAGATGCTGCACGCCGCCGAGAGCATCAAGGATCTGCTGCACGACGACGACATCGAAGGCAGCGACCTCGTCGTCACGGGCGAGCGGGCGGAGCGCGGCGTCGGCGTCATCGAGGCGCCGCGCGGCACCCTGATCCACCACTACCGGGTCAACGAAAACGACGAGGTCATCCGCGCCAATCTGATCGTCTCGACCACGCACAACAACCAGGCGATGAACGAGGCGATCCGCCAGGTGGCGAGACAGTACTTCGACGGCAGGGAAGTCACCGAGGGCCTGCTCAACCATATCGAGGTCGCCATCCGCGCCTTCGACCCCTGTCTGTCGTGCGCCACGCACGCGCTCGGTCGCATGCCGCTCGAAGTCGCCATAGTCAGCCATGGCGGCACGCCAATCGACCGCATGTTCCGCGACGAACACGGCCGCTGCTCGCGCGAGTGACGGCGCCGATCCTCGTCTTCGGCTGGGGCAATCCGTCGCGCGGCGACGATGCGCTCGGGCCCTTGTTCGTCGAGCGCATCGAGGCGCTGGGCCTGCCCGGCGTCGAGTGCCTGACGGATTTCCAGTTGCAGGTCGAGCACGCGCTCGATCTTCGGGATCGACGAGCGGTGCTTTTTGTCGATGCCAGCGTCAGCGCGGCGGCTCCCTTCGAGGTCGGCGAGATTCAGGCATCGCCTGACGCCAGCTTCACCACCCATGCGCTGTCGCCGCGGGCGGTACTGCAAGTCTATGTCGAACTCAACGACGAGCAGCCGCCGCCCTGCCGGCTGCTGGCGATTCGGGGGGAAACATTCGAGCTCGGCGCGCCGCCCGGCAGGGAAGCTTCGGCCAATCTCGACGCGGCCGTCCTGTGGGCGCGCGACTGGCTTCAGGCCGGCGCGCCGGATGGCGAGCCCGGCTAGCCCGCCGAGCCCTGGCGCCGGCGCGCCAGGTAAAGGCTCAATTCCTCGGCCGGCAACGGCCGGCTGAAGTGATAGCCCTGCGCCAGGTCGCAGCCGAGGCCACGCAGGTGCTCCAGCTGCGCCCCGGTTTCGACGCCTTCCGCGACCACTTTCAGCCCGAGGCTGTGCGCCATGGCGATCGCCGCCGCGCAGATGGCGGCGTCGTTGGCGTCGATTTCGATGTCGCCGACCAGGGAGCGGTCGAGCTTGAGGCCATGAATCGGCAGCAGCTTCAGCCGGGCAAGCGACGAATAGCCGATGCCGAAGTCATCGACCGACAACAGCACGCCCAATGCGCGCAATTGCCTGAGCACGCCGATGGTGGTTTCCGGCGCGTCCATGGTCACCGTCTCCGTCACTTCCAGTTCCAGTTGACCCGGCGCGATCCGGTTGTCCTGCAACACGCGCCGCACGACGGCGACGATGTCGCGCTTGCGCAATTGCCGCATCGACAGATTGACCGCGACGCGGATGCCCGGATAGCCGCCCGCCACCAGGCGTTCGCATTCGCGGCCGGCTTGCTCCAGCACCCAGCCGCCGATGGCCTCGATCAGGCCGACCTCCTCCGCCAGCGGAATGAACTTGTCCGGCGGCACCAGGCCCTTGGTCGGGCTTTGCCAGCGGATCAGCGCCTCGACCGCGACCACCGCGCCCGTGGCGATATCGATCTGCGGCTGAAAATGCAGCCGGAACTTCTCCCGCGCCAGCGCCTGACGCAGCGCATTCTCCAGTTGCAGGCGCTCGGCGGCGGCCTTGTTCATCGCTTCCGTGAAGAACTGGTAATTGGCCCGCCCCTGCGACTTGGCGTGATACATGGCGGTATCGGCCGCCTTCATCAAGGCCCCGGCATCCTCGCCGTCGGACGGAAAGATGGCGATGCCGATGCTGGGCGTCGAGCGTAGCTCGTGGCCGTCGATCCGATGGGTCTGCGACAGTTGCCGGACGATCTTGCCGGCCATCAGCGGCACAGCGTGCGTGGCGCCGTCGGTCAGGTCGGTCATGACGACGACGAATTCATCGCCACCCGGGCGGGCGACGATGTCGCTGGCCCGCACGCAGGCGCGCAAACGCTCGGCGACATTCCGCAGCAACTGGTCGCCGACCGGATGGCCGAGCGTGTCGTTGATCGCCTTGAAGCGGTCGAGGTCGATGAACATCACCGCCAGTTGCTGGTTCTCGCGCCGCGCCGCGACGATGGCCTGGGCCAGGCGCTGGTCGAGGCTGAAGCGGTTCGCCAGGCCGGTCAGCGCGTCGTTGTGGGCCAGCTCGTGGATGCGCTGCTCGGCCAGCTTGCGATCCGATATGTCGGTGAAGCTGCCGATGTAGTGGGTGGGCGCCCCGTCGGCGTCGCGCAGCGTCGAAATGGCCAGCCACTTGGGGTAGCAACTGCCATCCTTGCGGCGGTCCCAGATCTCGCCCTGCCAGTCGCCACTCTCATTGATGGCGCGCCACATCTCGGCGTATTCCCCGGGCAAGGTGCGGCCCGCCGAGAGCAGGCTGGGATTCCTGCCCTGAACGTCGGCCAGCGCGTAGCCGGTCAGCGTGGTGAAGGCGCGGTTGATCGAGACGATGCGCTTGTCGGCGTCGGTGACCAGGATGGCCTCGCTGGTGTGCTCATACACGCTGGCCATCAGTTTCAACCGTTCCTCCGCCGACTGGGCCAGGGCGGTCGCGTGCGCCACGCTGCTCTTGCTTTCCTTGAGCAGGCCGCGCATCAGCCAGAGCAGCACCAGCAACAGCATGCCGGCCAGGACGAACACCAGCCGCTTGGTCCGCCACGGAGCCAGCACCTCCTCCTCCGCCAGGCCGGCCGTCACGTAGAACGGGGCGTCGGCCAGGACGCGCACGCCGAGGATGCGGGACTGGCCATCGACGTAGGCCAGCGTCCGGACCACGCCTTCGCGCAAGCCGCTGGCGATGACGCCGCGCATCGGGTGATCGGCGGGCAGGCGGCGCGCAAGTTCCGGCGGCAGGGGCGGCCGGCGCAGCACCAGGCTGAAGTCGTCGCTGCGCCAGATGGTCAGGAATCCCCGCGCGCCCACCTCGAGCGAGCCCAGCAGCCGTTCGAAGTAGGCCAGGTCGATCTGCGCGCCCAGGGCGCCCAGGAACACGCCATTGGCCGCCCGCAGCGGCAGCAGCACCATGAAGGATTCGACCTGGTCGGCGCCGTGCCTCATCACGCCGGAATAGGCGATCTCCTGCCGGGGATCCTCGCGCAGCTTGCGGAAACAGGACGCCTCGGTCATATTGAGCCGCCAGGGATCGTCCACCTCGGAGGTGTACATGAGACCGCCGTCGGCGCCGAAAACATGGAACGCCTTGATTTCCGGAAATCCCTTGCCCTCGATGGTCAGTTCGGTGTTCAGATACTGCTCGTACCGGTGCAGTTCCGCCTGGCGCATGGCGTCGGGCCGAACCTTGCCGGCCAGATTGTCGAGCGACGAACGGGCACGGTCGAGCGAAGCGCTCCAGCGAGCCTCCGTCAGCCACGCCAGGTTCCGCACGTTGGTCTGCGCGGCCTGGATCGCCTGCTGATGGCTGAACCAGAGCGAATAGGCCAGCAACACCACCGCCGTGACGAACACGACCAACAATGGCGGCAAGATGCGATGGCGATGAAAGCCCTTGAATCTACCGATGTTCACCACATCATCCCGACGAAACATGCGGAAAATGCTAATTCTGACCAAGCTCGGCTCCCCCCGCAAGTTCCGGTGTCGATCAGCGGCGCGAAGGGTGTAACATTCCCCCCAATATCCGAGCACTGTCGTGATGGCAAGGCAAGCGAAGTGAGAATTGCACTGTTGGAAGACGATGCCGCGCAGGCCGAGACGCTGGCCGAGTGGCTGCACGAGGCCGGACACGACGTTCATGTCTTCGGTCTCGCCCGCGATCTGGTGCGCCATGTCAGCCGCGAAAGCTTCGACACGTTCCTGATCGACTGGATGCTGCCCGACCAGAACGGGCGCGACGTGCTGCGCTGGCTGCGCCAGGACAAGGGCGAGACGGCGCCGGCGATCTTCGTCACCTCGCGCAATACCGAGGAAGACATCGTCAGCGGACTCAGCGCCGGGGCCGACGACTACATGATCAAGCCGATACGGCGGCGCGAACTGCTCTCCCGGCTGGAGGCCATCTGGCGGCGCAACCGGCTGCACGAGGCCGGCCAGGAGATCATCGATGCCGCGCCCTACCGGCTCGACCTCAAGCATCGCACGGTCTCGCGCGACGGCAGGCCCCTGGAAAACCTGACCGACAAGGAGTTCAGCCTGGCGGTATTCCTGTTCCAGAACCCCGGCCGCCTGCTGTCGCGCGGCCACCTGCTGGAAGCGATCTGGGGGCTCAACGCCACCATCCCGACCCGCACGCTCGACACCCACATCAGCCGCCTGCGCAAGAAACTGGAACTCTATCCAGTCAACGGTTTCCGCCTGCTTCCCGCCTACAACTACGGTTATCGCCTCGACCGGTTGGAACGAACCGCGTAGGCCGTGGTGCCCGCCAACATCTGCCGACGAGGACGTCCCGATGCCACAGTCGCTTCCAATGCCCCCCTGGCGCCCGCGCCTGGCCCCGCTGTGTCTTGCCTGCCTGCTCGGCCTGGGCGTCGCCCACGCGGCCGACGATCGCGCCGACGATTATCGTTACCGGGTCCGGCCCGGCGACACCCTGATCGGCATCGGCAAGCGCGTGCTGGAAACTCCGCGCGACTGGCGCGCGGTCGGGCGGCACAACCGGATAGCGGAGCCGAATCGACTGATTCCCGGCTCCACCCTGCGCATTCCCGTGCCGCTGCTGCGCCGCGAAGCCGTCAATGCGCGCATCGTCGCCGTCACCGGCCACGTCACCGCCAATGACGCGAAGGTCGCGGCCGGCACCGATGTCGGCGGCGGCACGCACATCGCCACCGGCGCGGACAGCTTCGCCACCCTCGAACTGGTCGACGGCTCGCGCCTGGTCTTGCAGCCGGACAGCCGGGTCAAGCTCGACGAACTGAGCCGCCACCGCCACGCCGGAACCACGGAAACGCGCCTGCGCCTCGAACGCGGCCGCATGGAATCGGTGGTGGTCAAGACGCCGCGCGCGCGCTCCCGTTTCTCGGTGATCATGCCCACCGCCACGGTCGGCGTGCGCGGCACGCGCTTCCGCGTCGCCGCCGAGGAAACCGGTTCGGCAAGCCGCGCCGAGGTCACCGACGGCACCGTCGCCGTCGGCGGCGGCAAGGGCGGTAAGAGCACCGCCGTGCCGGCCGGCTATGGCGTCATCGCCGAGGCCGGCGGCAAGATATCGCCGCCCGTCGCCCTGTTGCCGGCGCCCGACCTGGGCGGCCTGCCGGCCGTGCAGGACCGCACCATCGCCCGCTTCGCCTTTCCGCCGCTGGCCGGCGCCCGGCAATACCGGATACAGGTCGGCGCCGACGCCGAGATGCGCACGGTTCTCGCCGAGGTCCGCTCGGCGAAGCCGGAGGCCAAATTCGCCGACCTGCCCGACGGCCAATACACCCTGCGCGTGCGCGGCATCGACGACCGCGGCCTCGAGGGCCGCGACGCCGACGCACCCTTCAAGTTGAAGGCGCGTCCCGAACCGCCCTTCGCGCTTTCCCCGGTGGGCGGCGCCAAGCTGCGGGGGGAATCGGTCGAGCTCGCCTGGTCGAGCAATCCCGATGCCAGCCACTACCAGGTCCAACTGGCCGACGCCGCGGGCTTCGACCGGCCGCTCCTGGAAATCGAACGCGTCGACGGCACGGCCGTTTCCCCGGCGCGCAAGCTGCCGCCCGGGGACTATCGCTGGCGCGCGCGCAGCGTCCGCGCCGACGGCGACCGCGGCCCGTGGGGCGATCCGCAGCACTTCGTCCTGAAACCGCTGCCGGCCGATCCGGAGTCGCCGAAGGTCGCCGAGGAGGAAATCGCCTTCGCCTGGTCGGGCGAACCCGGCCAGACCTTCCTGTTCCAGTTGGCCCGGGACGCCGGATTCACCGATCTGGTGGCCGAACAACAGTTGAGCCAGCCCTCGGTCGCCATCGCGCGGCCGGACGGCGGCGGCTATTTCATGCGGGTGCGCGCCACCGACGCCGACGGCTTCGTCGGCCCCTTCACCCGCCCGCAACGGATCGAGGTGCCGCCGCGGCCGTGGCCCTGGTGGCCGCTGATGTTGCTGCTGCCGGCGCTGATGTGACCCGGCGATGACGCTGCGCGGCCGCACGCTGACCGAGTGGTCGCTGCTTTGCCTCCTGCTGGTCGGGCTGGCGGGCCTGTCGGCCTGGCAGGGCTGGCTGTGGCGGGTCGACCACCTGCTGTATGACGCCGGGCTGCCGCTGCTGTCCCGGCAGGCGCCCGCCGACATCGTCATCGTCGCCATCGACGAAGCCAGCCTGGCGCGCATCGGCCGCTGGCCATGGCGGCGGGCGGTGCACGCCACCCTGCTGCACAAGCTGGTCCAGGCCGAGGTGGCGGTCATCGGCTTCGACATCATCCTCAACGAGCCCGACACCGACGATCCCGATGGCGGAGCCTTGCTGGCGGCGGCCATCGCCCGCCATGGCCGCGTCGCGCTGCCCGTGATCCCGGCGCCGACCGGCGCCGCCCAGATCGGCACGGGGCGGCCGCTGGCCACCTTTTCCCGGGCGGCGGCGGCGCTCGGGCACATCGAAATGCCCATCGACGCCGACGGCATCATTCGCGGCCTGTATCTGCGGGCGGGCGACGGCGCGACGATACATTCGCACCTGGCGCTGGCGATGCTGTCGCTCGCCGACCCGGCGCGCGCCGCCCCCTACCTGTCCGCCGCGGCCGCGGGCGACGTCCCGGGGCCGGCCGACTGGCGGCGCGACAGTTGGCGCCACCTGCGTTTTGCCGGGCCGCCGGGCAGCTATCGGACCGTTTCCTACGTGGATGTCCTCACCGGCGCGGTCGACGCCCAACAGTTGCGTGGCGCGCTGGTCATCGTCGGCGCCACCGCCGCCGGACTCGGCGATCTCCACGCCACCCCCATGTCGGCTTCCGGCCAGCCGATGGCCGGGGCCGAGATCATCGCCAACGCGCTGAATGCCCTGCGTGCCGGCGAAACCATCGTCTGGCTCGACCGCGCCACCACCACGGCGATCTCGGCATTCATGGTTCTGCTGTTGCTGATCGGCCTGCTCTACCTGTCGCCACGCACCGGCCTTGCCTGGTCGGCCGGCGTCGGCCTCGCCGCCGTCGCCGTCGGCGTGCTCCAGCTGCGCTGGGGCCAGCCCTGGCTGCCGCCCGGCGCCATCCTGCTCGGCGCCGCGCTGGCCTACCCGCTGTGGAGCTGGCGGCGGCTCGAGGCGACCCAGCGCTTCATGGACGAGGAACTGCGCCTGCTGCGCGACACCGACCCGGCCACCCCCGCCGCCGAGGTCATCGGGGTCACCGAGGCCGCCGAGGCCGGCCTCGATCCGATCGACCACCGCATCGCCATCATCCGCGCCGCCGCCGAGCGGCAACGCCTGACACAGAAGGCGCGCGAGGACATGGTGCGCTTCATCTCGCACGACATCCGGTCGGTGCTGGTGTCGATCATCACCCTCATCGAGGGCGCCGCCGGGCGCGACGGCAAGGACCGCGGCCTCGAGCGCATCGGCCGCTACGCCCAGTACGCGCTGGACCTGGCCGACGACTTTTCCCGGCTGAAAAAGGCCGAGACCGTCGATCCGCAGACGTTCCGCGAAGTCGATCTCGCCGCGCTGGCGCAGGAGGCGGCCGACGAAATGTGGCCGCAGGCCGATGCCAGGCGCATCACCATCGCCGTCGACGACGCCGGCGGCCAGGACGCGCTGGTGCTGGGCGACCCGTCGCTGCTGCGGCGGGTATTGACCAATCTGGTCGGCAATGCCATCAAGTACAGCCCGCCGGACACGACCGTGCGGCTGGTGCTTGCCGAGGACGGCAAGTGGCGCGAGATCGCCGTCGTCGACGAAGGCTACGGCATTCCGGCCAGCCAGATGGACAGGCTGTTCACCCGGCATGCGCGCATTTCCCGTCCCGGCCAGCCCGACCAGCCGGGCATCGGCCTCGGCCTGGTGATCGTCAAGACCATCGTCGATCGCCACGGCGGCGGCGTCTCGGTCGAAAGCACGCCCGGCGCGGGCTCCACGTTCCGCGTCCGCCTGCCGCGCGCGGCGTCCCGCCACGGCTGACTTTCGCGCCCCGATGGCGGCCACGAGGAAACGACCATGACGCAGGACACCGGCGGCATCGACATCATCGAGAACCGCGGCTATGACGAAATCGCCGTCGGCGACAGCGCCGTGCTGACGCGCACGCTGCGTCCCGAGGATATCCGCGCGTTCGCAACCATGGCCGGCGAGGTGAATCCGGCCCATGTCGATCCCGAATACGCGCGCTCGGCGCAGTTCCGCGACCTTGCCGCCCACGGCATGTGGGGCAGCGCCATGATCGCCAACCTGCTCGGCACGCAGTTTCCCGGCCCGGGCACGGTCCTGGTCGGCCAGAACCTGCGTTTCGCCGGCGAAGTACGCATCGGCGACACCATCACCGCCACCGTCACCTGCCGGAGCAAGTCCGCCCATGACCGGCACATCCTGTTCGATTGCGTCTGCGTCAACCAGGAAGGCACGCGCGTCATCGACGGCCAGGCCGAAGTGGCGGCGCCGGCGATGAAGATCCGCCGCCCGCGCGCCGCCCTGGCGCCCGACGCGACGCCCGGCGCGCGCCACCGGCATCTGCTGTCGATCACCCGCGGCCTGCCGCCGATCGCCATGGCCATGGTGCACCCCTGCGACACCGAATCGCTGCGCGGCGCGCTGATGGCCCGTGACGCCGGCCTGGCCCTGCCCATGCTGGTCGGCCCGGAGGCGCGCATCCGCGCCCTCGCCGAGCAGCTGACGCTCGACCTGGCCGGCTGCCGGCTGCTCGACGTGCCCCACAGCCACGCCGCCGCCGGCGCCGCCGTCGCCCTGGCGCGCGAAGGCGAAGTCGCCGCGCTGATGAAAGGCTCGCTGCATACCGACGAATTGATGGCGGAAGTGGTCGACAAGGCCACCGGCCTGCGCACGGCGCGGCGCATCAGCCATGTCTTCCTGATGGACGTGCCCACCTATCCGCGGCCGCTGCTGATCACCGACGCGGCGGTGAACGTCCAGCCGGCGCTGGAAGACAAGGTCGACATCGTGCAGAACGCCATCGACCTGGCGCGCGTGCTGCGCATCGCCGAGCCGAAAGTCGCCATCCTCGCCGCCGTCGAGACGGTGACGCCCAAGATGCCGGCCACTCTCGACGCCGCCGCGCTGTGCAAGATGGCCGAGCGCGGCCAGATCACCGGCGGCATCCTCGACGGGCCGCTCGCCTTCGACAACGCCGTTTCCGCCGTCGCCGCCGCGACCAAGGGCATACGCTCGGCCGTCGCCGGCCAGGCCGACATCCTGCTGGTGCCGGACATCGAATCCGGCAACATGCTGGCCAAGCAGCTGGAATACCTGGCCGACGCGCGGGCCGCCGGCATCGTGCTCGGCGCCCGCGTGCCCATCGTGCTCACTTCCCGCGCCGACCCGGCGGAAGCGCGCGTCGCCTCGGCCGCCATCGCGGCCGCCATGGTGCACGCCCGCGGCGGCAAGGCCTGACCATGGCCGACGCCATCCTGACCCTCAACGCCGGTTCCAGCTCGATCAAGTTCGCCTTGTTCGAGCGCGGCGCCGGCGAAATTCCCGAACAGCCCAGGCTGCTGGGCCAGATCGACGGGCTGGGCACTCGTCCGCACCTTTCGGCGCGCGAAGCGTCGGGCCGGGCCGTGGCGGATGTCGACCCGCCGCTGGCCGGCGCCGCGCCGCATCGCGAGGCCCTGTCGTTCCTGGTCGACTGGCTCGACCGGCACGCCGGCGGACGGCGCATCGGCGGCGTCGGCCATCGCGTCGTGCACGGCGGCGAGCGGTATGCCCGGCCCATCCGGCTCGACCCCGTGTCGATCGACCTGCTGCGCGACCTGATACCGCTCGCGCCGCTGCACCAGCCGCACAACCTGGCCGGCATCGAGGCCATGGCCGCCGCCCTGCCGGGCGTGCCGCAGGTCGCCTGTTTCGACACGGCCTTTCATCGCGGCCAGCCCGATCTGGCCCAGCGCTTCGCCCTGCCGCGCCGGATCACCGAGCAGGGCGTGCGGCGCTACGGCTTCCACGGCCTGTCCTACGAGTTCATCGCCGAGACCCTGCCGCGCCATCTCGCCGACGGCCGCGCCGAGGGCCGCGTCATCGTCGCCCATCTCGGCAACGGCGCCTCCATGTGCGCCATGCTCGGCCGCCGCAGCATGGCCACCACCATGGGCTTCACCGCCGTCGACGGCCTGATGATGGGCACGCGCAGCGGCGCCGTCGATCCGGGCGTCCTGCTCTACCTGATGGATTACCGGAACATGGACGCCCGGGCGCTCGAACGGCTGCTCTACAAGGAATCGGGCCTGCTCGGCGTCTCCGGCATCAGCCAGGACATGCGCGAACTGCTGGCCTCCGGACAGCCGGCGGCGCGCGAGGCCGTCGATCTGTTCTGTTATCGCATCGTCCGCGAGATCGGCTCGCTGGCCGCCGCCATCGGCGGCCTCGACGCGCTCGTGTTCACCGGCGGCATCGGCGAACACGCCGCGCCGGTGCGCCAGCGGGTCTGCGCCGCGCTCGGCTGGCTGGGCGTGACGCTCGACGAGGCCGCCAACGCCGCGCACGCCCGGCGTGTCGCCACGGCTGACTCTGGCGTCGACGTGCTGGTGCTGCCGACCAACGAGGAATGGATCATCGCCCGCCACGCGGCGGCCCTGATCGGCGCGGGCTGAAGCCGGCGCGGCGTTAGAATCGCGGCTCGACATCCCGCTGGCATTGCGTCGGCAACCATGGCCCACCCCGCGAAAACAGAGCTCGCTTCGCTGCACTTCCTCATCCTGTCCGCCGAACCGGCGGAGGCGGAAGCGATGGCCGCCAGCCTGGCCGAGGCCGAAGGCACGGCGCGGCCGCGGTTTCGCGCCGCCAGCGACGCCGCCGGCCTGCGCGCCGCCCTGCGCGACGGCCCGTGGGACATGCTGCTCTACCTCCACGGCCGGCCGGCGCTGACCGCGCTCGCCGCGATGAAAATCCTCGACGCCCGGGGACTGGACCTGCCCTTCATCATCGTCGCCGACCCGGCCGACGAAAAGGCCGCCCTGCGCACCATGCGCGCCGGCGCCCACGACGTGGTGTTCCGCGACCGGCTCGACCGCCTGCTGCCCGCCATCGACCGCGAGGTGCGGGAAGCGCGTCAGCGCGCCGACCACCGCGCCGCGCTGGCGATGGCCCACGACGGCGACGCCCGCTTTCGCGGCCTGGCCTCCAGCCTGCCCGGCATGGTCTTCCACCTGCAGCGGCTCGCCGCCGGCGACTACCGCTTCCTCTACGTCAGCGAAGGCAGCCAGCCCTTGTTCGGCCTCAAGCAGCATGAACTGCTGGCGTCGCCGCGCAAGTTCTTCGAAACCTTCGAGACGGAGGACCGCCGCGCCCTCGAGGCGGCGCTCGACGCCTCGGCCGCCACCGGCGCGCCGCTGGACTGGGCCGGCCGCCTGCGCGGCCGCGGCCGCGGCAAGTGGGTGGACCTGCGTTCGATGCCGCGCCGCGGCGACGACGGGGCCCCCGGCATCGTCAGCTGGCAGGGCATCGCCACCAACATCACCGCGATCAAGGAAACCGAGGCGGCGCTGCGCGCCTCGCGCGAGCAGTTGTCGGAACTCTCCTTCCATCTCGAAGCCGCGCGCGAGCAGGAGCGCGAGCGCATCGCCCGCGACATCCACGACGAACTGGGCAGCCTGCTGGTGCGGCTGAAGATCGAGGCGACCCTGATGGCCGGCAAGCTGCCGGCGGAAACACCGGCGCTGCGCGAGAAGGCCCGTTCCATCGAGGCGCTGCTCGACCAGGCGATGGGCGCCGCCAGCCGGGTGGCGCGCGAACTGCGGCCGGGCATCCTCAAGGAGTTCGGCCTGCCGGCGGCCATCGAATCGCTGGCCGAGGACTTCTCCCAGCACTTCGGCATCGCCTGCCGCGTCCACTGCGCCGACGACCTGGAGCCGGACGCCGACACCTCGCTGGCGCTGTTCCGCATCGTCCAGGAGACGCTCACCAACATCGCCAAGCATGCCCACGCCTCGCTGGTGGTGGTGCGGCTGACGCGGGAAAAAGGTAGCATTGCGCTCGAACTGCGCGACAATGGCCGCGGCATTTCCGAGGCGGACATGACGAAGCCGAAATCCTTCGGCCTGCGCGGCATCCGCGAGCGGGTGCACAGCCTGGCGGGCGAGTTTTCCATCGCTTCCGGCGAGCATGGCGGCACGCACGTCCGCCTGAAGGTGCCGGAGCGCCGCGGCCTGGAGCCGGCGGCCGACGAGGCGGACGAGGTGCAGCGCAAGCTGTTTTGAACATGACCGACAGAATTCACGTACTCATCGCCGACGACCACGCCATCGTGCGTCAGGGGCTCAAGCAGATACTTTCGGAAACGGAGGACCTGGTGGTCACCGGCGAGGCCGACGACGGCGTCGAGGCCCTGCAACTGGCCCGCCAGCAACCCTGGGACGTCGTCCTGCTCGATGTCTCGATGCCCAACCGCAACGGCATCGACACCCTCAAGCAGTTGAAGCGGGAATTCCCCAGGCTGCCGGTGCTGATCCTCTCGATGCACCCCGAGGAGCAATACGCCATCCGCGCGCTCAAGGCCGGCGCCTCGGGCTACCTGACCAAGCAGAGCGCGCCCGAACAACTGGTGACGGCGATCCGCCAGGTCGCCTGCGGCAAGAAATATGTCAGCCCCACCGTGGCCATGCAGCTGGCCGACGCCATCGCCAACGACACCGAGCAGCCGCCGCACGAGCTGCTCTCGGACCGCGAGTACGAAGTGCTCAAGCTGATCTCCGCCGGCAAGACGCTGACCCAGATCGCCGAGGAACTGAATCTCGCCGTCGCCACCATCAGCACCTTCCGCGCCCGCATCCTCGCCAAGCTCGGCTTGTCCAGCACCGCCGAGCTGATCCGCTACGGCCTCGAGCGCGGCCTCGTTTGAAACGACCATGGCCGACGTCAAGCATCCCTCCGAACTCGCCCGCGAAACCCTGCGCCAGCTGGCCATGCGCCGGGTGCCGCCGACGCCGGACAACTATCGCATGCTGTACCACGAGATCGCCGGCACCACCGCCGCCGAGGCTTTTCCCGAACGCGCGCTCAAGCACCTCGTCGCCGGCCTGCCGAAGACCACGCCCGAGCAGCTGCGCTTCGGCCGGCAGTTCGAGGCGGCCGTCGGCGAAGGCAGCTGGGATGGGCTGAAGACCTCGCTGGCCGACCTGCTGGCCAAGGGCGCGGCGGCGCCGCCGAACTGGGGCGGCCTCATCCGCGACCTGGTCGGCCAGTACGAAGCCCGCCACGCCGGCGTCACCGGCGCCAAGAAGCGCGAAGCGCTCGACCACGTCCTGTCGGCCTCGGGCACGCCCGAGGTCCTGTTCGGCCGCTTGCAGGCGATGGTACGAAACTGGTCGCAAAGCGCCGCGGCCGAACCGGCGGAGAGCGGCGCCGGCGACGACGGGGCCGGCGCAAAGTCAGCCGTGGCGGCACGCCAGCTCAACCCCGAATTGCAGGAACTGGTCGCCAGCCTGCTCGACAACGCCCTCGGGGTCATACTGGCCGACGCGCCCGACCTGGCCGGCGAGGCCGGCGGCCTGGCCGCCGACATCCGCGCCGCCGCCTCCGCCGACCAGATCGGCGCCTGCGCCGGCCGGCTGAAGAAGTTCGGCTACCGCCTGCAGTTCGTCGCCGAGGACAAGACCGAGCTGCGCGGCGCGCTGGTTCATCTGCTGCAACTGATCGTCGAGAACATCGGCGAGCTGGTGGTGGACGACCAGTGGCTGCAAGGACAGGTGTCGCTGGTGCGCGACCTGCTCGGCCAGCCGCTCGACCTGCGCCGGCTCGACGATGTCGAGCGCCGGCTCAAGGACCTGATCTACAAGCAGAGCGCGCTGAAGAAGAGCCTCACCGACGCCCAGGCGCAACTGAAGGACATGCTGGCGACCTTCGTGGACCGGCTGGCCGGCTTCGCCTCCACCACCGGCGATTACCACGACCGCATCGGCGCCTGCGCCCAAAAGATCAGCAAGGCCAGCGACATCGGCCAGCTTTCCGACGTGCTGCAAGTGGTCATGCAGGAAACCCGCGCCGTGCAGCTCGCGGCGCAGCGCTCGCGCGACGAGTTGATCGAGATGCGCGACCGCGTGCGCGAGGCGGAACGCGAAGTCGTCCGCCTGCGGGAGGAACTGGCCCATGCCAGCGAGATGGTGCGCACCGACGCACTGACCGGCGCGCTCAATCGCCAGGGCATGGACGAGGCGATCGAGCGCGAAGTGGCGCGCGCCCGCCGCAGGAACTCGCCGCTGTCGGTGGCGCTGCTCGACATCGACAACTTCAAGAAGCTCAACGACACCCATGGCCACGATGCCGGCGACCAGGCGCTGGTGCATCTGGCCCAGGTGGTGAGCGAAACCCTGCGCCCGACCGACACCCTGGCCCGCTACGGCGGCGAGGAATTCGTCATCGTGCTGGCCGACACCCGCCTCGACGACGGCGTGCAGGCGATGGTGCGCGTCCAGCGCGAACTGACACGCAAGTTCTTCCTGCACAGAAACGAGAAGATGCTGATCACCTTCAGTTGCGGCGTCGCCGAACTCGCCGCCGGCGAATCGCCCGCCGACGCCGTCAAGCGCGCCGACCAGGCCATGTACCTGGCCAAGCGCGCCGGCAAGAACCGCGTCGTGGCGGCCTGAGGCGCGCCGCGCGCATCTCCTCGCAAAACCTGCAACAGAACTTCCTAAAGTTTCCTTCCGGGGTCCCGATAAAGGGACTGTGCGCGGCAATTGCCGCACCGAACCCCCAAGCTGGCGCCAGGGAATACCGAAAGGCCAGTAAGGCTAACCCCCTGAAAGGAGTTATAAAATGGCACAAGTAATCAACACCAACGTTGCTTCCCTGTTCGCTGGCGCCGCCCTGAACAAGTCCGCCAACGCGCTGCAAGTCGCCCAGCAGCGCCTGTCCTCCGGCCTGCGCATCAACAGCGTCGCGGACGATTCGACCGGCCTCGCGATCGCCTCCGGCTACGACACGCAAATTCGCGGCACGAACGTCGCCATCCGCAACGCCAACGACGCGATCACCCAGGCGCAAACGCTGGACGGCTATGCCGGCCAGGTGCTGTCCAACCTGCAGCGCCTCTATGAAATTTTCGTGCAGACCGGCGATGTCACCAACGACGAATCCGACGCGCTGGTCGCGGAAAACGCCCGTATCGCCACCTTGTCCGGGACCTCCGATCTGATTGGCGCCGATGTCACGGTCGATGGCAGCGGCACCACTGTCGCCGCCCAAAGCACGGCAATCGCCACCCTCTCGGGCGCCACTGCCGCGGACGTACTGGATGACATCGATGACCTGATCGCCACACGTTCCCTCTTCGGTGCGGACATTGCGACCTTCTCCTCCGCGGTCGCGACGATGCAGACCACTTCGGTCAACCTGTCCGCCTCTTACAGCCGGATCATGGATACGGACTACGCCGCGGAAACCACGTCGATGACCCGCAACCAGATTCTGCAACAGGCCGGTATCGCGTCCCTGGCGCAGTCGAACCAGAACCCCAGCATGGTGCTGAGCCTGCTCCGCTAAGGTCGAAAAAAAGCCTCAACGACGCTCGACCGGATGACCGGTCGGGCGTTGGTGACTGAAGGATGCGAACATGAACATCCAAAGTGTCATCAATCTCGGTCAGACCAGCGCGCAACCGGAACCGCGCGCGGCGGATGCCGCGCGCGGCTTGCCGCCCGCTCCCGGCATTCAACCAAAATCCGAGCCAACGCCCCAGCAGGTGCGGCAGGCCGTGGAACACATCAACCTGGCCTTGAACGCCTCGAAGAACACGGCGCTGCAATTCACGGTCGACCCCGGTACCCGATCCACCGTGGTCAGATTGGTGGATACCGAGTCGGGCGAACTGATCCGCCAGTACCCGTCCGAGGCCGCGCTGGCCATCGCCGAGTCCATCGACAACTTCCAGAAGGGCCTGCTGATCGGTCAGGAAGCGTAGTAAAGTTCTCGCGTCGCGCGCCGTTATGGAATCATCCCGGTAGCGCAGGAGACGACTTATGGCAACCACTTCCTCGATCCTCGACGTTCCATCGCTGGTGTCCCAGTTGATGTCGATCGAGCGCAAGCCCATCGACAAGCTCAACGCCAAGGTCACGGACATCCAGGCGCGGATTTCGTCCTTCGGCACCCTGAGCAGCTTGGTGTCGTCGCTGCAAACATCGCTGGACAGCCTGAAGACGGCGCTGAAAAGCTACGGCGCCACGCCTTCCGACGCCAGCCTGTTTTCCGCCACCGCTTCGAGCACGGCGGCGGCGGGCAGCTACACCATCAACATCAGCAGGCTGGCGCAGGCGCAGAACCTCGTCGCGGCCGGCCAGACATCGCAAACGATTTCGATTCCCAGCGTCCCGTCGACGGTCACCTTCACCATCGGCGGCAACCCGATGGACGTGACCATTGCCGCCGGCGCGAGCTTGCAGAACATCCGCGACACCATCAACGGCGCCAACCTCGGTGTCACGGCCTCGATCATCAACGACGGCAGCGGCACGCCCTACCGGCTGGTGCTGACGGCCAACAAGAGCGGCGTAGCCAATGCCATCAGCAGCATCACGGTGCAGGCCGGCGGCGACACCGCGCTGAACGACCTGCTCGCCTTCAATCCGACCACGAATCCGCCGGCGGCCACGACCATGAGCGAGTCGGCCCCCGCGCAGGACGCCCGCCTGACCGTCAATGGCATCGCCATCACCAGCGCCACCAACACCATCAGGGACGCCATCCAGGGCGTGACGCTGACGCTCAAGGCGGAAACCACGTCGCCCGCCACCTTGACCGTGGCGCGCGACACCTCGGCCGTCGAGTCGGCGGTGGCGAAGTTCGTCGAAAGCTACAACGCGCTGGCCTCGCAGCTGAAATCGCGTTCGGCCTACGCCACATCGGGCAGCGCGGGCGGCACTCTGGCCGGCGACGCGACGGTGCGCCAGATGATGGACCAGTTGCGCAACATCTTCATGACATCCGCCACCGGCGGGACTTACTCCTATCTGGCTCAAATCGGCATTTCGACCCAGGCCGACGGCACGCTGAAAATCGACAGCAGCAAGCTGAAATCAGCGCTGGACAGCGATTTTGCCGGCGTCGACCAGCTCTTCAACTCGGCGACCGGCTTCGCCACCCGCCTGTCGGACTGGGCGGCGAAGGCCACCCGCGCGGGCGGGCTGATTTCCCAGCGCACCGACGGGCTGAACTCCTCGATCAAGGGCTACAACGAGCAGATCACCAAGCTGGAGCAGCGCATGACGGTCCTGCAGAAGCAATACACGATCACTTATTCCAATCTGAACATGATGCTGAGCCGGATGAACGACACCAGCAGCTACCTGACGTCGCAATTCGGCTGAACGACCGGGCCATGATGAATAACCGCTCCGCGATCAACGCCTACGCCAACGTCGGTTTGAGCACCGACATCCTGACGGCCGACCCGCACAAACTGACCTCGATGCTGTTCGAGGGTGCGTTGCTGTCCATCGCCAAGGCCCGGCACGCGATGGCGCTGAACGAGCCGGCGACCAAGGGCCAGTTCATCTCGAAAGCCATCACCATCATCGGCGAGGGCCTGCACGCCAGCCTGGACAAGGACGTCGGCGGCGAACTGGCGCGCAATCTCGGCACCCTGTACGACTACATGGTCAAGCGGCTGGTGCACGCGAACCTCAAGAACGACGATGCCGCGCTGGACGAAGTGGCGCGCCTGCTGACCGAACTGAAGGACGCGTGGGACAGCATCCGCCCGCAGGTGGTCCAGCCGGCGGCGGGCCAGCGGCCCGACTACGCGCGGGCCTAGGGTTTTCCGCGTGGGCGCGGCCGAGGTCATCGCCAACTACGAAGCGCTCGCGGCCCTGACCGGCCGGATGCACGAAACCGCCTTGCGCGGCGACTGGGATGCGCTGGTCGCCATGGAACAGGACCGCGGCCGGATGATCGAGACGATGAAGCCGCTCGACGCCGCCACGCCGCTCGACGCCGCCGCGCGGGAACGCAAACGTGAATTGATCGCGGCCGTCCTGGCCCAGGACGAGGAGATCCGCGCGGCCACGCGGTCCTGGATGGATCAGTTGCAGGCCGAAAGGCAAAGCAGCCTGCGGCAGATTCGCCTGCTCAAGGAATATGGGGCCTAGCCGCCGCGCCAGCCGCGCCGCCCGCCCGGCCGGAAATGGCCAAAGAACCCGCTGTTCTTTCGCCCAATATCCCTCCGGCCGGGGCTTTACCATGCCGGCAATGCCTTCCCAGATCGAGCTATTCGAAGAAATGAGCGCGCTGTCGGCCCGCATGGTCGAAGCGGCGCGGGCCCATGACTGGGACCGGCTGATCCATCTGGAAAAGTCAGTCGCGGCGCTGCGCCACACCCTGCTCGACGACGACACGGCCGCGCTGACCACGGCGGAAGCCGAGATGAAACGCGCGCTGATCCAGCGCATCCTCGACGACGACGCGGAAATCCGCCGCCATACCGAACCCTGGATGGAAAGGCTGCGCCGCTTCCTCGGCGGCGCGCGCCGGCAGCAAGCCTCGCCCTAGCGCCCGCTCCCGATCATGGCCGTGATCCCGCCCGACGCCGGCGTGCGCATGCGGATGCAGGCCGAGGCCAGCCTGGTCGAGCAGCTGCACCCCGTCCGGCCGGTCTCCAGCAACCTGCCCGACTTGCAGCCCGGCCAGGCGTTCACCGCCCGCGTCATCGAATCGCTGCCGGAAAACACCTACAAGGCGCTGGTGGCCGGCCGGCAACTCACCCTGCAACTGCCGGAAGGCGCCGAAACGGGCGACACCCTGGAACTGGTGCTGATCGACCGCACGCCGAAAATGCTCGTCGCCCGCCGCGCCGACCCGTCGCTGGCGGCCGATGCCGCCGATCAGCCCTACCCCTATTCGCAAATCTCCACCGCCGGCCGCATGATCGGCCGTCTGCTGCTGCACGAAAACGAAACGCCGCAGCCGGCGGCGCTCAACCGGGGACAACCGCTTCTGCCGCAGCCGCCGGCGGGCGCCGGCGATCTGGCGCCCGTGCTGGCCAAGGCGGTCAGCCAGAGCGGGCTGTTCTACGAGTCGCACCAGGCGCAATGGCTGGCCGGGCATCGCCCGCTGGCCTCGCTGCGCGCCGAACCGCAAGGCCGCTTGCCGGTGCCGACCCGCCCGGTCGCTGGCGAGGCCCCGGCGGCGACGCTGCCGGGCGTCGAAGCCGCGCCGGAAGCGCGCC